>CACZUZ010000027.1 GCA_902784465.1 uncultured Bacteroidota bacterium | reverse complement strand
CTATGGCTGTGATGGTGCCGCCCGTGATGCTGATGTCACTACAAACTCCACGATAGCCACTGCCGATGCCAGCACCATATTGTCCGCCCTTGGCGGTGACTGTGCCCCCCGTGATGCTGATGACTCCACAACTGCTCACATTGCCGCTGCCGTAGCCGCTGCCGTAGCCGCTGCCAGCGCCGTAAGAAGCAGCGCCTTCGGCGTTGACTTCACCACCAGTAATCGTGATGGTACCACAACTATGTTGGGTGCCACCGATGCCAGCACCATAGTTGCCTTTGCCGTAAGCGTTGACGGTGCCGCTATTAATCACGATGTTGCCGCAAGCATTGCCGCTATTGGCTCCAATGCCGGCACATCCTTCGGCACCTCTGGCGGTGAGTGAACCGCTGCCTTGGATGGTCAATTTCGAGCCGCTTGGAACATATATTCCAGAAGTCCCATAGCCGTTCGATACATCCAATATGTTCTCACCTTCAAGAGTGATGGTGGCGTTGCCCTCACAGGTCAGAGCATATCGGTAGGCGACTGCATCGCGGAGCGTCACCGTGGCACCAGCTGCGATGGACAGGAAATATAAAGGTTCTTCATGATGATATAAGTAACTGAGTGTTCCTGTGATGACATCGCCGTTTTGAGCGGTTACACTTGTTTCCGTTGTCATTCGTGCAAGGTCAATGCATCTTGCCATCTTCACCGTATACTCGTAATACTGGCTGTTGTTGAAGGTGACACCATCTTTCTGGAGAGAATAAAAATAGTATGGATGATCTATGTCGGCTATGTCGGCCGATAGGGTAACGGTCTGCCCGCTAAAGCCCGGGATGGCGATAAAAATCTCGTCTGTGCCCCTGGCGGGGGTAATGGTATAGTCGTCAGTACCGACGGTGACAACAAGCTTTGTTGTATTGATGGAATTGTCCTCTTTGTCCTTCAGCGTGAACTTGACTATCGCCTGCTGATTTACGAAGTCGGCGTGGTCGGTGGTTGTGACTCTGCCGTTATCGTTCGAGGCCACCGTGACTGTTGCTGTGGCGTAGTCGCAGTTGGCGGCGATATACTCCAGCGTACCCAGCTGCGAGGTATAGTTGGGGCTGCAAAACTTGAGTGTCAGCACGTCGTCAGGGGTAATTGTGCCAGTGATGGTACCGTCGAGCGTGGTGCTCTCACCAGCACTCTGGGCAGTCAGCGTACCGATCTCGGCCTCTTCTTTATAGACTTTCACCTGTTCGCCCACGGCCCATGTGGCACTGAGCGTAGTGCCACCGAGAGAAAGGACCTTGGCGTTGCCGCCACCCTTGGAGGCTTTGACGGTCATGTTGAACTTTCCGGTTATGGTCTCATCCTTGCTGCAAGAGACCATTGTCGCTCCAGCCACCACCATGGCGGCCAGCATCATTAAGTGGATGTAAATCTTCTTCATTGTTGTGCCCTCCTTAAAACCATGTACCTGCTGTATTACTTTGTTCAGCTGCATCACCGTAGGTCTTGCGGCCGAAGGTTGTTTCCTCGTACTCGTCATTCACTGTTTGAAAGGTAAAAAATAAGCGCGTGTCACCGCTTACGGCAAAGCCTTCTTCTACCTTGAAGGTCACCGCTGTCAGCTGCGGTGACTCGTAGGGTTTGTTTTTGATTGTTTTCATTGAATTTTTTTTATTGGTTAATATTAAATGTTACTGTCGGTTACAAACAGGCACAATAGAACTCTTCCTCGTCACAGCAATGTCGAGGAAAAGATATGCAAATTAAGTAAAGGAAAAGAATCCCCTTGTGCTATATTTTTTTTTGGGGGGGGGTGATAATCAATATGTTACGACTATAGGATAGCATATATACCACTTCTTTTATGGATGCAAAAGTAGTAACTTTTTTTCATATACACTGAAGTGAGCGAATTTTTAATATTTTTTTGGAAAAAATCGACCACATCCTTTTGTACTGCTCTTCTGTACGCCTTCACTATGCAAAAAAGGCCTCCTTGGTGGAGACCTTTTTTTGTATGGGTGTGAAATGGGTTTACTTCCTTGCGGCGAGGAGAAGCTCCATCATCTTGATGGCGCTGACGCTGATGACTGTGCCGGGGCCGAAGACGGCAGCCACGCCAGCCTTGAAGAGGAAGTCGTAGTCCTGCGGAGGGATGACACCGCCGGCGACAACCATGATGTCGTCGCGGCCGAGCTTCTTGAGCTCTTCGATAACCTGGGGAAGGAGGGTCTTGTGGCCTGCTGCCAGCGAGGAGGCTCCGAGGATGTGGACGTCGTTCTCGACGGCCTGCTTGGCAGCCTCGGCAGGAGTCTGGAAGAGGGGTCCCATGTCGACGTCGAAACCGAGGTCGGCATAGCCGGTGGCGACAACCTTGGCGCCACGGTCGTGACCGTCCTGACCCATCTTGGCTATCATGATACGGGGACGGCGGCCTTCGAGTTTGGCAAACTCGTCGGTCAGCGCCTGTGCTTTCTTGAAGAGGTCGCTGTCTTTGGTCTGTGTGCTGTACACGTTGCTTATAAGATTGATTTTTGCTTTGTAACGTCCGTAAACTTTTTCAAGGGCATAGCTGATTTCGCCCAACGAGGCACGCTTGCGGGCAGCGTCGATGCTGAGGGCAAGGAGGTTGCCTTCGCCGGTCTCGGCACACTTGGTAAGGGCGTCGAGGGCTGCCTGTACCTCTTCGCTGTTGCGCTCGGCACGCAGCTTGGCAAGGCGCTTCAGCTGCGCTTCGCGAACGGCGGTGTTGTCCACTTCGAGGGTGTCGATGGGGTCTTCATGGTCAAGGCGGTACTTGTTGATGCCGACGATGGTGTCGACATTCGAGTCGATGCGGCTCTGCTTGCGGGCCGAGGCTTCCTCGATACGCATCTTCGGGATGCCGCTCTCGATGGCTTTGGCCATGCCTCCGAGCTTCTCGACCTCCTGGATGTGAGCCCAAGCCTTGTGAGCAAGCTCGTGGGTGAGGGTCTCTACATAGTAGCTGCCAGCCCATGGGTCGACAACGCGGCAGATGTTGGTCTCTTCCTGGATGTAGAGCTGGGTGTTGCGCGCAATGCGGGCGCTGAAGTCGGTGGGCAGCGCTATGGCTTCGTCGAGGGCGTTGGTGTGGAGCGACTGGGTGTGCCCCAGGGCGGCACCGAGGGCTTCTATGCAGGTACGGGCAACGTTGTTGAAGGGGTCTTGCTCAGTGAGCGACCAGCCAGATGTCTGTGTATGTGTACGCAGAGCCAGCGATTTGGGGTTCTTGGGGTTGAACTGGTTGACAATCTTGGCCCACAGCATACGGGCGGCGCGCATCTTGGCAATCTCCATGAAATGGTTCATGCCCGAGCCCCAGAAGAAGGAGAGACGCGGTGCGAAATCATCGATGCTCATGCCGGCATTGATACCTGCACGGAGGTATTCCAGACCGTCGGCGAGGGTGTATGCCAGCTCGATGTCGGCAGTAGCGCCAGCCTCCTGCATGTGGTAGCCGGAGATACTGATGCTGTTGAACTTGGGCATGTGCTTTGATGTGTACTCAAAGATGTCGGCGATAATCTTCATCGACGGCAGGGGAGGGTAGATGTAGGTGTTGCGCACCATGAACTCCTTGAGGATGTCGTTCTGGATGGTACCCTGTAGCTGCTCCTGCGGCACTCCCTGCTCTTCGGCAGCGATGATGTAGAACGACAGGATTGGCAGCACGGCACCGTTCATGGTCATGGAGACTGACATTTTTCCGAGGTCGATCTGGTCGAAGAGTATCTTCATGTCGAGGATGCTGTCGATGGCTACGCCGGCTTTACCTACATCGCCGACAACGCGTTCGTGGTCGCTGTCGTAGCCACGGTGTGTGGCAAGGTCGAATGCACAGCTCAGACCCTTCTGTCCGGCAGCGATGTTGCGGCGATAGAAGGCGTTGGACTCCTCAGCGGTGGAGAATCCTGCGTACTGGCGCACCGTCCAGGGACGCATGACGTACATGGTGCTGTAGGGCCCGCGAAGGAAAGGGGCGATACCGGCAGCATAGTTCAGGTGCTCCATGCCGGCCAGGTCTTCCTTGCCATAGACAGGCTTCACATCGATCTGCTCTGGAGTGGTCCAGTTTTTCTCAATGTGGTTCTCTTTTTCCCACTGTTCGAAGCTTTCTTGCTTTTCGTTGCGGGCTTTGAAATTGACATTTGAAAAATTAGGTCTCATTATCAGTGTTTTATATATTTTCCGTCAGATTGTTATGAATTGCAAATATACAATTTTTTTCTAACATACGAATAATAATAATGTAATTGCAATTCGTTTTGTGATTTTATTTTGATGA
The DNA here is from genome assembly GCA_902784465.1 of uncultured Bacteroidota bacterium. GTDB lineage: Bacteria > Bacteroidota > Bacteroidia > Bacteroidales > P3 > Colimorpha. The sequence continues at coordinate 28,402 of CACZUZ010000027.1, read as the reverse complement.
TTCGGAAAGATTGCGTATCTTTGCAAACTAATTTTGGTGACAGAAAAGGTTTCATACAATTATGATAATGAGAAACGTTAAATACTATAATAAAACACGTTAACTAATATGGCAAAGAAAGTCCAATTGGGATATAAGGATATAGAAAAACGGTTGCAGAGTATAAAACTTGCGTCGTTGAATTAAGTACAAAGAAACATGACCGAACAAGAACTATATAATGTTTTCGACAACCTGCGCTATCATCATGAGAACGAGGTGGTGGAGTTCAAGAAGGCGGAGAACAACTTCGACTTCGATGACTTGGGCAAGTATTTCTCTGCGTTGAGCAACGAGGCCAACCTTAGAGACAAAGACTTTGCCTGGCTGGTGTTTGGAGTGGAGAACAAAAGTCGCAAGATTATCGGCACATCGTATAAGAACGGTATGACAAGCCTACAGAAACTGAAGCACGACTTGGCGCAACACACCACGGACAGAAACACCTTCCGCGACATCTTTGAGCTGACGGTGGAGGGGAAACGAGTGCTGATGTTCCAAGTGCCCGCAGCACCAAGAGGTATCCCTATGGGTTGGCAAGGACACTTTTATGCCCGAAGAGGCGAAAGTTTGGTGGCATTGGACATGAGCAAGTATGAAGAAATTCGTCGCGAGAAGGTGGATGAGGACTGGTCGAGACAGATTGTGAAGGGTGCGACAATTGCCGACTTGGACCCAGCTGCCATAAAGAAGGCACGCGAGGGCTATAAAGAACATTACCCAAAACAGAAAAAAGAGGTGGACACATGGAGCGATGAGGTCTTCCTGAATAAGGCAAAACTGACAATTGATGGAAAGATAACGAAGGCAGCCATCCTATTGCTTGGCTTGCCGGAATCGGTCCATCACCTGAATCATATTGGCGAGATTGTTTGGCGGCTAGCAAGCAAAGACAATGTAGGACAGGTGTTCACTATTCCATTCCTCCTGACCACGACTGATGTAATGCATCAAATCCGCAACTACTCATTCAAGTTGTTCCCCAACAACAGCTTTTTGCCTGGTGAGGGAATGAAATATGACAACGAGTCTATACTCGAAGCTCTCCATAATTGCATTGCTCATCAAGATTATAGCCAAAACTCCCGTATTATCGTGATTGAACGCGAGGACGAGTTGGAGTTTAGCAACAGTGGTCGATTCTATGAAGGCACCTACGAGGACTATATTTCCGGTGAACGCATACCCAAACACTACCGCAATCCATTCCTTGCGCAAGCGATGGCCAATATCAAGATGATTGACACCGAAGGCTTCGGAATCCATAAGATGTTCGTGTCGCAGAAAGAGCGCTATCTGCCTATGCCCGACTATGACAAAAGCGACAACGGGAATGTGGTGCTGACGCTTCCAGGCAATGTGATTGACGAAAACTATAGTTTGTTGCTTTTGGAACATTCCGACATAGAACTTACGACTGTTGTGCTGCTTGATAGGGTGCAGAAAGGAAAGCCAATAAGTGACAACGCAATAAAGATGCTCAGGAAGGAACGCCTTGTCGAGGGTCGCAAGCCACATCTTTATGTATCAAAGCAGATAGCCAAGGCAACCAACAAGCAGGTGGAATACACCCTAAAAAAAGGTTTTGACGATGCCGAATGCCAGGAATGGATAATTAAAGCGCTGAAAGACCACACTGTGTTGAGCCGCAAACAGATTAACGAGTTGCTTTGGAGTAAGTTGCCTATTGATTATACGGACACTCAACGTATGAATAAGGTTGGAAACCTATTGATGAAGATGAAACGGGAGGGAAGCATTTGGTTGGACGAAAACCGTATGTGGCATAAAACAGAGGCTTAGACAAAAAATTACGTGAGGTTACGCGAGATTTACGTGAGATTTAAGCGAGATTTAGGTGGAATGTAAGCGAGATGTCAAAATAAATATATTATTATCAGTTGGTTAATGTGAATTAATATCATAAAATTTAAGTGAATTTTAGGTGAGATTTACGCGACTTAATCAACAAAGGATTTCTGTATGGAACAAAAAAGTAACAACATAGTAGATATACACTACCAACAGACAGGCGAAGCCAGCACAACCAACGAGTTGGGAATGCACGAGATGTAGGTGAAAGCTTATGAGGCTCGCGACAAGCGCTTCCTGCTGATCAAAGGCTCCTCCCGCATCGGGCAAGAGCCGTGCGCTGATGTTTATCGCCCTCGACAAACTGGAGCACCAAGGGCTGAAAAAAGTGGTGGTGGCGGTGCCCGAAAAGAGCATCGGACGCTCGTTCCAGAACACAGAACTGAAGCCTCAGGGATCCTTTGCCGATTGGAAAGTGGCCGCCTACTTCAACCTGACCATACCAGCGCCGACGCCAATTCCAATCTGGGCGATAAGACAATCACAACAGTACAAGGGAACCCCAACAATTAGTTTATTACCTCAACACTTGAATTTATATTCAAGTTTTGCGAGCTCTTCGTTGGCTTTGACGATTTTTTTCTTCAACCCGGACTTGTAGGCGATGAGTTTTTGCATCATGGCTTCGTCGCCGAGGGCGAGCATCTGCATTGCCAGGATGGCGGCGTTCTGGGCCCCATTTATTGCAACGGTGGCCACGGGGATTCCCGGAGGCATCTGCATAATGGCGAAGGTGGCATCGAGTCCTTCGAGTACTGAGCCTTTGATGGGGACACCGATGACGGGCAGTGGCGTCTCTGCGGCAATGACACCGGGCAGCGCGGCGGCCATGCCGGCTCCGGCAATGATGACTTTGATGTCGCGCGCGGCTGCTCCGCGCGCAAATTCGCTCACCTCGGCGGGTGTGCGGTGGGCGGAGAGGGCATTGACCTCGAAGGGTATCTCCATCTCCTCAAAAAACTGGCAGGCTTTCTCCATGACCGGCAGGTCGCTGGTGCTGCCCATGATGATGCTGACGATAGGGGACATATTGTGGGTTTAAAGTATTAGGTTTAGAGTTTAAAGTTTATTGTTGTTGTATTTTGAGGACCTTTTCTTTGATATTTTGTAGCCTATGAAAAGAATTATTAATGTGATGCAAAGGAGGACTCCGCTGGTGATAAGAAGGATATACAGAGGGGCATCGGTGATATTGTCGGGTATCAACAAAATGAAGCATAACAGGAAGACGATGTTCATCCAGACGATGCCGCATATCAGGAGGCGCCAGAGTGTGTCCCAGAAGCCAAAGCCGAAGAGCTGGCGGTATGTGACTACATAGTAAAAAGGAATGAACAGGTTGAACCAAACGGAGAAATGGGTAAAGAAAGAACAAATAAGCATCAGCGTGCTCATAAAGAGTTGAATGAAAACACTCTCTGGCAGGGTGTGGCGGTTGTGAAGCGGCGCATAGCGGAAAAGAGCCCAGGTCGGAAAGATCATGCATAAAGTGAGGGACATCATATTCCATGCGGGATGCTCCGAGAGCCAGCTCATGACCATTTCAAACTCCGGCATATTGGAATTTTCTGATACGGAGATACCCGTTTTTATGCCGAACAATTGAGTAATGAGAGCGTAGATGACTGCCACGGTGAAGAGCAGGTTGGCAGGAGGGTGGCTTATCTGTTTGTGTCCGCTGATGAAGTCGCCGATGAAATAGCCGGGGCGCCATATCAGGTGCCATATAGAGGAAGGCAGCGAGCGCGACTGCAGATCCCAGATGCTGACGATGCTCCTACCTACCGAACCCCACGTTATACGGCCGTCGTCGCCGCTTTGTCCGCAGACAGGGCAGTAGTTTCCGCGGAACTCATGGCTGCAGTTGGTGCAGCGATGACTTTCGAGGTCTTGGCCGGAATAGCGGTAGGGGAATTTCTGCCAAGAACGGAAACGGGTGATGGCCTCTTTTAGACGCATGTATTTAGAATATCATCGCCAGAAGGACATAGAGCCAGTGGGCGGCGATGCCGGCACAGAGACCGCCTATGGTGTGTGCCCCGATGGCTTTGCCTATCAGTTTGCGGTAACCTAGGCTGTCGAGCATGGCGGTGTGGGTGCTGAGATAGCCGCTCCAGCACATGCCCATGGCGGTGAATACTGCTATGGCATTGTTGTTGATGATGCCGGCGGCATCGAATGACGGCACGAGGCCAAGGGCTGCTCCCACGGCTCCAAGGGCTGTGATGGGGAAGCCAACGAGGGCTCCGTTCTCAAAACCAAAGAGCCAGTAGAAAATAAAGCTTACCTTGTCGGCCAGCCAGGTGATGACGGGCACTCCTTCGTAGGCCTTGCCTAGATATTCGCCATGCTCGCCGCCAGGCCCAAAGGTGAGCATCATCACAATCGTGGAGATGCAGAGCACTCCGGGTATGATGGCCACCCCGATACCCACACCGCTCTTGCCGCCATCAAGCATGGCGTTGAGGAAACGCTGGAAGACACTGCCCTCGCTCTTGAACGAGATGTTCTGCTCGGTGCCGTCGTCCTCTGAGACAGGACTGTCAAGCTCAGGAAAACTCTTGAGAGTGAAGCGTTGCATGAGTCGTGTGGAGATGATGCTGCCAATGGCGGCACCTACAAGTCCCACCAAGGCGCCACTGCCATAGCCTTTGCCTGTCATAAAGGCGATGACCACCAAACCCATGCCGAATGCCGTGCCGAAGTTGGTGAGGCTGACAAGCTGGTATTTCTTAAAGTAGCGAGCAAAGTTGTTGTCCTTGGCAAGCGATATGATGGCAGGGTTGTCGCTCAGGAAGGTCATCACAGCCCCCAGGGCGGCAACGCCAGGGAGGTTGTAGAGGGGCTTCATGAGTGGACGCAGGATGTTCTCCATGAGTCGAACCACGCCAAACTCGGTGAGCAGCTTGGATATGGCTCCCATCAAGACGCAGATGGCCATGATGTAGAACACCGTCTCGAGCAGCAGCTGGTAGGCTGTCTGCATGAAGGTGTTGAGCATGTTGGGCAGCGTCATCTTGTATGACAGGAAGCCGAAAAAGGCAAAGAAGCAGACTAGGAAGATGAGTGCCTCGAAACTGCGGAGAGTGGTGAACTTGAAACGGCTTGGCTTGCGCGTACTGCCATCCTTGGACTTTTTCTCAGCGGTCTCGTGATGACGGAACACATCGAAGGGGTTCAGCACCGAGAGCAGACTGTGGCGAGGCTTATTTGCATTTGTGTCGTTATCGCTCATTTTTTTTTCGTATTGGTAATAGAAAATAACTCTAACCTATTAATTAAAAAAGTTTGTGGAAATCCATTGTCCATGTGGCTCCGATGTTGAAGTTCCAAGAGGCATCGGTGACATGCTTGTTGATGGTGGCCCCTGGAACCGCTGCCGAGGGGTCGGGTACAACCTTGTCGTAGCTGTCGGTCATACGGCAGCCATAGATGTGGAGTCGCACATTCTTCTCCTTGGTTGGGAACCATTCAAATCCAAGGCCATAGCGGGCAGTGGTGTGACCGGCGGCAAGCTGGTGGTCCATCGAGACCGAAGAACCCAGTGTCACGTCAGACTTGTTCTGCTCGTACATGCCTTTGACAAAGATGTTGAACTGTGGCGTGAAATAGTAGTTGGCGCAGCTGACCATACCAAAGTTCTTGCCCCAGTCATCGGCCGAGAGGGCATGGTGGATAAGGTCGAGATAGAGGTCCCATTTGTCGTATATAACCTTGGTTCCCAGCATGGTCATGTTGAGATAGTTATTCCATTTGTATTCCACCATAGAGGTGCTCCACAGGGTGTGTACATGTCCCATATTACCAGCCCAGTAGAGGTTGTAGGCTACAAGACCGGCATCATAGTCCAGATTGTTGTAATTGACGTAGGGCGAGTTGCTTACCTGGGCGATGAAGGTGTGATTGCCATCGTTGGTGATGTAGGCACCGCTGGCGGCGAGCTGGAAACAGTATATGTTGCGCCACAGGTTGGTGGGGAAATAGACATCGATGGGGGAGGCATCGTATTCGAAACCACCCAGTGCCATAGCATCCTTACCGAAGCGTGCACGCCAGTTCTTGTTGGGCATGTAGTCGAGGTAGATAAAGTCGGTGTTGTCGAAGAATGTCACTGTTCCTGGGTTGGCGACGATGCGCTGTTTGAAATAATAGCTGAATCCTCCGCCGAGGTTACCTCCAAGCATGAAATTGAAATACTTGCCGTGGAAACCAAGGTTGGGGGTAGTGTCGGTGGTGGTATACTCACCGTCGGCACGTACCTCAAGCTTGAACTTGTTGAATACTTCTCCCCACTTCACTTGCGCGTGAGACGTGATGGGAATAAGCAGCATGAATAAAGCTGCCATTAATGTTACTTTTGTAGTTTTCAATGTATTATGATGTTTGATAGTTCTTTCCTAAAAATGCAAAATTACGCAAGTTTGTGCGATTGCCAAAAAAAAATGTTAAAAATGTTATGAATTCAAAAAAAAAGTCTATCTTTGCCAACAAAACTAAAAATATTCATTATGCGTAAAATTAATACAATCAAGAGTTTGTGTCTTGCTGTGGTGTTTGTTTTTACAGGTTTTGCCGCCAATGCCCAGCTGACTCATCTGGAACAGTCGATGTTCCTCAACTTCAATGCTGCAATGGGCGCATTCAATGATGACCTGGACCCTGTTCTGGCCAGTGGCGATCAGATTCCTCTGACCCGCTATAATGTGGGAAAGAACGCCGGACTCGGCGTCGGTATCGGCTACCGCATCTCTTACCGCTTCGACGTGGGCTTTGGTGAGGTCTCTCCCTACATCCATGCCGATTTCATGTGGAACCGCACCAAGGGCGACATCCGCGACAAATTCCTTGCCGCCGACGGTACCGCACCTACCTATTTCAATCTGCCCATCTTCATCGGTGTCAACTACCGCTACCAGCTGAATGACATCTTCACTCCTTTCGCAGAGTTTGGCATCGGCCCCGACTTCTTCTTCATCACTAAGGAGTCTGGCACAGGCACCGTCGTCTCAACAACGACAGACCCAACTAACGGAACTCTGGTGATTACTAACACCCCTCAGGATTTCAAGTATAAGTACAAAACCACATCCAACGTCGCTTGGCAGATTGGCGCAGGTTGTTTCTTTGGCGAGCATGTAAGCGCCAGCCTCCACTATAGCGGCTATGGCAAGCATGCCATCAAGACTACCGATAAGGATGTGTCGGTTCAGGACGTTTTCTTGAGTGATGAAAAGAAGAACGACACCAAAGTCCAGAACCGTAGCATTGGTCTCCTCAGCCTCCGCATCGGATTCCATTTCTAGGATTTATACACCTCTAATAATAATAAAGATGGGTTGGCCGACTAGCCAACCCATCTTTTTATTTCCTGTTTTCCGGCCTTTCCGCTGCCTATTTTTCTAGTTGGTATTCCACGAACATGGTTTGGGTTATCTGTTCGCCTTTGACGCGCAGGGTTATCGGCAGGAATGAGCTAACGGTGGGCTCGGAACGGCGGTTGTCCATGCGGAGATATATGACGAGGTCTCGGCCTGGGGTCAGCTTGCTGTAGCCCACTACCTGGACATCTTTTGAACCGACACTGATAAAGTCGAGCGATGTCTCGTTGATGGCTTCATGTTTGAGATGAATCTCGATGTCGGCAAATTCGCCTGTGAAATAGGTTCCTATGTGCATGGCGCGAGTGGGCAGGTGCAGGCAGCTGATGAGGCTGCTGTCGTCCTCGAGGTACTGGTAATCCTGTATCTCGATACGGCGTTCGCGGGCCGCCTCGACGCTGTATACCGACTTGTTGGTCTTGTCGCGGTCGGCAGAGACTCCCTTCTGGGCATGGCTACTGCCGTAGGCCACCTCGCGTATCTGTAGCGAGCCGCCACCTGTGCCCATATAGCGTGTGAGGATGCCTTTCTTGTATTCCATGATTTGGTTTACGATGCTGGCAATGCGACGCTTGGAGATGAGCTCGTTGTATTTGCTTGTGTGGATGGGACTGGCATAACCCTCGACGGTCATGCTGATGCGGTGCCCTGCCTTCAGGTCGTCGAGCATAAGGTTGAGGAATTGCTCAAAACGCTCACAGTTGTACTGGACGTCATAGTCGAAGAAATAGTCGATGGCGTCGCAAATGGAGTCGAACACCACGTTGCCGTTGGCCAGAGTATGGGCTCGCTTGTAGTCTCCTCGCATGAACATGTAGCGGTTATAGGTCTGGAAGTAGTTTGTCGTTGTTGTGGCGAGTTTGGATTTGGGGTCTGGCTCGTCATTGTGGAAGTATAGCTTGATGGGGAGCAGGTGATGCACGGCGGTTTTCTGTGCAATGGAGACAGCGATGGGGTCTTTCTTCTCTTCTTTTTTCTGCGGCTGCTTCACGGTACGGGGTGCGCTGCAGTGCTGCTCCCAGCTGTAGATGTCATTGCAGCAGGTGTTGTCGGTGATGAAGTAGGATCCGCGACGGTTGGAGGTGAGGTAGCCGGAGGTTGTTGGCTGTTGGCTGTTGGCCTTTGGCTGTTGGTTGTTGATGGTGAAATATAGGTCGTTGGCGGGGCTGTTGAGAGTCTTGCCGAGATTGAAAGGATCCTGCCAGCTGTCGCGGTTGCCGACGCTGCAGAAGACATCGTACCCGCCGAATCCCAGATGCCAGTCGGAGGAGAAATAGAGGCGGCCGCCATTGTCGCCTATACCATTGGAGTGCCAGTCATAGTAGGGTGTTATCTCGTTGCCGACGGTGTTGACGGGAGCACCGAGGTTGACACATTGCGACGGGAGCTTGCCATCTTTAATAATGGTATACCAGATGTCGAAGCCTCCCATGCCGCCGGGACGGTTGGAGGAAAAATAGAGTATCGTTGTGCTGTCGGGCAGATAACCCACGCTCGGTTGAGTCGAGCTGTAGCCCGCCATATTGACGTCGCCACCAAGCTTCTTAGGCTTAGACCAGCGACCCCTGCGCAGGTGGATGACATATATTTCGCACGGTATCTCGGCGAAGTCATCGTTTTTGCATAGGGTGAAGTAGATGTTTTTGTTCAGGGGGTCGAGGGCGACGTTGCAAGAGTGTCGTTCCTTGTCGTTGAGACCCCACTGGTTGAGAGTGCTTTTGCCGGGTTCGCCAGAACTGAAATCGCTTTGGAAAATCTGCATCAGCACCAGGTCGGTGTTGATGGCATCCTTGGAGCCTGGCTTCGACATCTCGCGCATCGACGAAAAGAGAATCATGGAGTCGCCTAGCATGACAGCACCGGACTCGCTGAATTCGGTGTTGATGTTCTTGTTTTCATGCTTGACTTGATAGACTACCGTATCAGGGATGCTGTCAAGAACCCACTGACATGCACGGCTTTCCTGGCGGGCGCGGCTCTCCAGCAGTTCGTTTGTGGCGGTGCGGAGATAGCGTTCATAGTAGTACTTGGCGGTGTCGGCCTGACCGTTGTTGCGGTACATGGAAGCGAGGAAGTATTCGCAGTTTGGGTAGAGCAATGCCTTGGGCGAGTTGTTGACTATCGAATAATAGCGGATAGCCTCCTTGTAGTTGCTCGAAAGCCGGTAGGATTCGGCAATTTTGTATGCCAGTTCAGGCGAGGCATCCTTGCGGTAGGCAGCCAAGTAATGGTCAATGGCGGTCTTATAGTATCCGTAGCGGAAAGCCTCGTCACCCTGCTCTACGCCAGACTGGGCAAATGTTCTTGATGTCAGTGTAAAAACGAAAATTGAAAGGATGACAAGATATTTGTTTTTCATAGGCAATATGTGGGGTTTTGTGTTATCCTAACGCGATGAGAAGATGATAGATGCCGATGCCGAGATAGTTGCCAATCATGTAGCCGAGAAGACCGACGGTGATGCCGAGGACGACGATATTCCTGTTGTCGAGCAGGGCGGCGGCGAGTGGGACAAAAGGCGGCGAGTTGATGAGCGCCACACTGCAGACCATCACCGAATCGCCGTCGATTTTAAGCATTTTGGCAAACAGTATTTGGAGTATGAGTGAACCTAGGATTATGAAGCCTAGGTAGTAGAGTATGGGAAGGCTGCCTGCGATATCCATCTCGCGCACATTGCATGCTGTGGCTATTGCCAGGCAAAAGACATAGACACAGTAGAGTCCGATGTCGAAGGAATGCTTTTGCCTCTTCATGGGTGGCAGGAACGATGCGGCTATGGCAAGGGTGGTCAGCAGTAGTATCAGTACCGTCATGTTGGGACTGCCATCCTTCGAAACCAACAGTGATGCTGCATAGGAAACTGCGGCAATTACGACAGTGATGCCGATGGCAAGAAGGCTTGTCTTCCAATGGGATGAGTCGAAAGGGTGTACTCGGCTTTTGCTTTCTGACTCTGTGACGTTCTGCTCTTCCTTGACTGCAGCTTTTCGGGACTCTCTACGATGTTTCCTCCTCATGGTCCATTGCTCCCCGCCATTCGTGGGCAATAGTTTCCGGAACACTGTCTTGCCGAAAAAGATGACAAATACAAGGTATAGTCCGGTGACAATAAGGTCATAGCTGGTGATGTAGAGATAGGACTGGTGTGACATGCCTACAGCTTGCTTGATGGCTCCCATGTTTGGGATGCCGCCGGTGTAGATGCCTGTGGCAACAGCACAAACCTGTGCAAAACTCTTGTAGCTCTGTGGCGTATGGTCGGCTGGCTGGAAGATGAAGAATCCTGCCAACGTGACGATGAGAACGGCTGTAAGCCCCGAAAGGAATACTTTCAACGCTTTGCTGACATGCCAGCCCCCCATGTCGCAACCCATCAGCATCAGTGGTATAGCCAGTGGCACTGCAATGTTGCTGAAGAGCGTGTTGGTCCCTTCGTCAATGTTGAAGACTGGGTTGTCGATGGGAATGAGATTGGCCACGGCGAGTCCAATGATGTACAAAACCGTCATTGGACTAACCTTGTCAATCCAACTCCATCGCTTTGAGAGTTGGACGACCAGGAAGGGAACTCCGAGCAAGTATATGATTGTCAGTATGGTGTTCATGAATGATGCCTCTTGCTTGCAGCCAGTTCCTCGGCGAGGAATTGACCGGTGAAGTTGTCCTTGTGTTTTGCGAGTTCTTCGGGTGTGCCGGCAAAGACCACCTCGCCGCCTTTGATTCCTCCGTCGGGTCCGATGTCGACAATCCAGTCGGCTACCTTGATGACATCCATGTTGTGTTCGATGACCAGGACGGTATTGCCTCTCTCAACAAGCTTCTGCAGCACTTCGAGGAGTACTCTAATGTCCTCAAAGTGAAGCCCTGTGGTTGGCTCGTCGAGTATATATAGTGTGTTGCCGGTGTCGCTTTTTGCCAGTTCGGTGGCTAGCTTGATTCGCTGTGCCTCACCGCCACTGAGGGTGGTCGACGACTGTCCCAGTGTAATGTATCCAAGACCGACATCCTTGACAGCCTGTAGCTTGCGGGCTATCTTGGGATATGGGTCGAAGAATTCCACCGCCTCGTTGATAGTCATGTCGAGGATGTCGGATATCGACTTGCCCCGGTAGCGTATCTCGAGGGTCTCGCGGTTGTAGCGTTTGCCGTTGCACACCTCGCAGTTGATATAGACGTCGGGAAGGAAATTCATCTCGATGGTGCGTACACCGGCTCCTTTGCAGGTGTCGCAGCGTCCACCGCTGACGTTGAATGAAAACCGCCCTGGTTTGTAGCCCCTGATTTTGGCACTCGGCAGCTGGGCAAAGAGCTGTCTTATCTCGTCGAAGATGCCAACGTAGGTGGCTGGATTAGAACGCGGAGTGCGTCCGATGGGGGCTTGGTCTATCTCGATGACCTTGTCTATGTTTTCGATGCCCTTGATGCTGCGATAGGGGAGGGGACGCTTCTGTGAATTGTAGAAATGCTGGTTGAGGATTGGGTGTAGCGTCTCGTTGATAAGGCTCGACTTGCCACTCCCGCTGACACCTGTTACACACACAAACAGACCTAGTGGGATGTCGAGGGTGGCATCCTTCAGGTTGTTGCCGCTGGCTCCTTCCAGAATAATGTGCTTCCGCCCCTTCACGCTACGGCGTTTCGGAATCTCGATGTCGATGGTGCGATTAAGGTAGTCGCAGGTAAGTGTCTTGTGTTCCAGAAATTTGTCTAAAGGACCGGCGGCAACGACCTTGCCGCCTCGAACACCGGCGCCAGGACCGATGTCTACCACATAGTCGGCACTGAGAATCATGTCGCGGTCGTGTTCGACAACGATAACGGAGTTGCCGAGGTCGCGGAGCTCCTTGAGGGCATCGATGAGTTTGCGGTTGTCGCGCTGGTGCAGCCCAATCGACGGCTCGTCAAGGATATACAGCACATTGACTAGCTTGGCACCTATCTGGGTGGCGAGGCGTATACGCTGGCTTTCGCCTCCGCTGAGGCTCTTGGAACTGCGGTTCAAAGAGAGGTAGCCTACCCCTACATCGTTGAGAAATTTGGTGCGGGTGACTATCTCGCGCAGTATCTCGTGAGCCACTTCTCGCTTGTTGTCGTCGAGTTTGTCTTCCAGGGTGCTGGCCCATTGGTAGAACTCGGTGAGGTTCATCGAAGCCACCTCGCCGATATGTTTGCCGTCGAGAAGAAAGCAGAGCGACTCTTCTTTCAGTCTGTGACCGTGACACGAGGGACAGGGTACGGTGTTCATGAAGCTGGCAGCCCATTTCTGCATCGATGCTGGCTGTTCGTCGGCCGACATTTCGGCTATGTAGTTGGCAATGCCAGGAAAACCGCTGTTGTAACCGCTCTCCTCGCTGTCGCTTATTCCGAGGTAGTCGCTTGTGCCATAAAGAATTGCATTCATGGCATCGTCAGTGAGGTTCTCTAATGGGTCGTCGATGGTGAACCCGTAGCGACGACCGAGGTTCTCGAGTTGGCGGTATAGGTAGTTCGTCGGAGAGTATTTGCCCAACACATCGAGGGCTCCGTCTCGTATGCTTTTCTTGGGGTTGGGAATAATCTTGTTTATGTCTATTTCAGATACTTCACCTAGCCCGTTGCAGCGTGGACAAGCTCCGTAGGGCGAATTGAACGAGAATGTGTTGGGTTCTGGCTCCGGATAGGATATTCCCGTTTCGGGATCCATCAACAGTCGGCTGAAATAGCGGGGTTTGGGCTTGATGGTGTTGGCTCCGGTGGGGTCGAGAAGCGGGTTGGTGACTATGTTCTCCATAATCATAAGCATCCCTTTGCCATGTCGGAAAGCCATCTTGACAGCCTCTTCGAGGCGACGCAGGCTCTTGTCGTTGACACGAACGCGGTCGACGACAAGCTCTATGTCGTGGGTCTTATAGCGGTCAACCTGCATATTGTAGGTCAACTCCTTGATTTCGCCATCGACACGCACACGCAGATAGCCTTTTTTGGCCACCTGCTGGAACAGCTCACGGTAATGGCCTTTGCGGCTGCGTACCAGAGGGGCAAGGACGATGATATCCTTGTCTTCAAATTCGGAGCGGATAATCTCCATAATCTGGCTCTCGCTGTAACGCACCATCTTTTTGCCGCTGACGTGCGAATAGGCGTCGGCAACACGGGCGTAGAGCAGACGGACGAAGTCGTAGATTTCGGTGACGGTGCCTACGGTGGAACGTGGATTCTTGTTGGTGGTCTTCTGCTCTATGCTGATGACCGGACTGAGTCCGTTGATGCTGTCTACATCGGGTCGTTCCATGTTGCCAATGAAATGGCGGGCGTAGGCGGAGAATGTCTCCATATACCGGCGCTGGCCCTCGGCATAGATGGTGTCGAACGCCAACGAGGACTTGCCGCTGCCGCTCAAACCAGTGAATACCACCAGTTGGTTGCGTGGCAGGTCGATATCGACGTTTTGCAGGTTGTGTTCCCTGGCACCAAGTATCTCGAGTTTTTGCATCGTCTTACATTTTGGTTATGAAATCAGTGCCTTTGTCGCGGTCGGTGCGTATCTTTTTGAGGCTGAAGCCTTCGGCAGAAGGCAGTTTGATGGTGTAGCTTCGGTTGGCTTTGTTGGTAAGCTTCTCGGTTGTTATCCACGGATTTAATTCACGTAGCAGCTTGTAGCTGCAACCGTTCTCTTTGGCAAAGGCGTAAAGGTCGACGTTCTGTCCGCTGAGGGTCGCCGTGCGTGTGGGTATGACGGGGTAGAGGTCGCAGGGACGGAGATAGAATCCGTATTCCTGTGGATGTTGCATTATCTGTTTTACTGCCAGGATGCGGTAGATGTAGCGACTGGTCTCGCTGTTGAGACGGGTGTCGTAATAGTCTGATATGCTCTGTTTCTCCATGTTCCTGGAGAGTCCGGCTTCGCCGCAGTTGTAGGCTGCTGCCGCCGCCGTCCAGCTGCCGAGGTTGCGATAGAGTGCCTTGAGGAATTGGCAGGCCGCTTCGGTGGCGGCTTCGAGGTTGTTGCGCATGTCTATCTCGTCGTTCACCTCGAGGTTGTATTTCTGTCCGGTAGTCTTCATGAACTGCCAGAACCCCTGTGCTTTGGCTGGCGATGTGGCGTTGGTGAGGCCGCTCTCTATGACGCATAGGTATTTGAAGTCGTCGGGGATGCCGTTTCTCTTGAGGATGGGTTCAATGACAGGGAAAAAACGGTGCGCCCGCTTGAAGTACAGTAGTGTGCTGGAATGGCCGTAGGTGTTGACAATCATCTCGCGGTCCAGGGCCTCGCGGACATAGTATTTGTCCAAGGGTACTGTCTCGCCGCAGAAGTCCATCGTCTCTGGAATCTTGGGACTGTAGACCGCTTGGATGCGTTGGTCGGCTGAATGTTTCCCGACAGAACCAGCCTGCGCACTGTCCTTGTCGGTGGCGCAGACAAAAGTGATGAGGGTTATCGCTACAATGGCTGAAACGAGAAGTATTGTCTTGGCGTTTTTCATTTGCTTCGGGTAGATAAGGTGGAACTCGTTATGCACCTGGTCAGAAACGGACTATCAGTGTGTCTGCGATGTCCTTGGCAACGGCTTGTTTGCTTTTCAGCTCACCGACGGCGACGGTGCCCTCGCGGTCGATGATGGTTACCTTGTTGGTGTCGTGTCCGAAGCCGGCACCCTTGTCATGCAGCGAGTTGAGGACGATGAAGTCGAGGTTCTTCTTTGTCAGCTTCTTTTTTGCATTCTCCACCTCGTTGTCGGTCTCTAGTGCAAAACCTACAAGCTGTTGCCTTGCTTGTTTCATGGAACCTAGCGAGGCTAGTATGTCGGGATTTTGCACCAGATTGATTGTCATGCCGTCATGGTCGTTTTGCTTTTTGATTTTGTGGTCGGCTTCGTGTTCTGGGCGGAAGTCGGCTACGGCTGCACTGAGGATTGCGGCGTCGCACGTCGGGAAGTGCTCGGTGGCGGCAGCGTACATCTCACGTGCCGACAGTATGTCGATGCGTTGGATGTTGGCATTGCTGGTGGTGAGGTGGGTGGGACCGGCTACAAGTATCACCTCTCCACCACGGTTGGCAAGCTCTTCGGCAATGGCAAAACCCATCTTGCCTGTGGAGAAATTGCCGATAAACCTTACGGAATCAATCTTTTCGTAGGTAGGGCCTGCAGTGATGAGTATGCGTTTCCCTGCGTAGTCATGCTGGCAAGGCCTCTCGATGGCTTCCACCATCTGTTTCACTATCTCTTCGGGTTCGGCCATACGCCCGTTGCCAACGGTGCCGCACGCAAGTTCTCCACATTCGCTTTCTATGAACATGACCCCGTCATTGTGGATAATCTCGGCATTGCGGCGGTAGGCGGGACTCTCAAGCATCTGTGTGTTCATGGCCGGACATACGAAGATGGGCTTGCGGAACGACAGCAGAAGGGTGGAGAGCGCATCGTCGGCGATGCCGCAGGCCATCTTGCCGATGATGTTGGCTGTGGCAGGAGCAACAACCATGATGTCGCCCCAGTCTTTGAGCGAGATATGCTCCGTGGTGTGGGGGTTCCGATAATCAAAGAGGTCGGTATATACCTGATTGCCAGAGACTGTCTCCAACGATAACTCGGTAACGAACTGGAGGGCATGGTCGGTGACGGCACACCTCACCTCGGCGCCGGCTTTTACCAATAGCCGCACCAGCATAGGTGCCTTATATGCAGCAATACCACCGCTGATACCAACGATGATATGCTTTCCCATCAATGATGTAGCCATGTTTCTATAGGAGTGTTTCTATTTGTCCCCCTCGGCAATGGCTTGGTTCTCCATGGCTTCCAGACGCTGCATGTTCTGGTCCTCTTTTGCAGGGTTGCGGTAGTAGATTTCGCCGTCAAGGTACTCCTGAGTGGCCTGCAGTGTCGGCTTCGGGAGCTGCTCGTAGTGACGAACCACTTCGATTTGTTCGCGATTTTCGTAGACATCTTCCATGGTATCGATACCGGATGCAAATTCCTCAATCTTCTTGTGGAGCTCGCGTTTCATGTCGCTGGCAATCTGGTTCGAACGCTTGGAAAGGACGGCAACGGTCTCATAGATGTTGTCGGTTCCCTGGCTGAATTGGGCTGTGTCGCGTGTGATTGTAGTGTTTGTTGGACGGTTCTTTTTTTCCATTTATGATTGTGTTTTTACGTTTTTTATTTTTTGGGTGTTAACCGTTGTTTTCGAGTTTTGCCAGTTCTGCCTTGCAGCGGTTGTAGATATTTTGGCATTCACTCAAATGCTTGGAATTGTTGAAGGTGGCTGCAAATTTGTCGAAGTTGTTGACTACCTGCTGCAGACGCTCTTTCATCTTGTCCTCGCGGCTGTTGATGGCGTATTCGAATCCGGCCTTGATGATGGTGTACATGGCCTCTTCACGGTGCTTGGAGTCGGGGTAGAGGTTGATGAAGTTGGTCAGTGCCACAACGGCGGCACGGTATGACTCTGTGTTGTAGTAACCGATGGCAATCTCGTAGTCCTTCTGCATGATTTTGTCTCTCAACTCGTCGAGATATGCGTTGGCTTCGGGGATATGAGGACTGTTGGGATAGCGGTCGGTGAACTGCTCTAGCTCGGCAATGGCTCCTTTTGTGGATGTCTGGTCAAGGGTGTGGGATGGCGAATCCATGTATTTGCAGTAGGCGGAAAGGAATGCCGCCTCTTCGGCTCTATCGCTGTAAGGGTAACGCTTGGAGAAGGTTTTGAACTGGTATGCGGCGTTGTAGAAATAGTCTGACTTCATGAGCGATTGACCATAATACCAGGCTATGTCTTCGGCATGTTCGCTACCTCGGTAATAAAGGGCTAGATTTTCGAACAATTGGCGCGCACGACTCCACCGTTCCTCGTTGTAATAGCGCATCGCAGCATCGAATTTTGAATCGTAATCGGTGCTTTTCAATACTTTTTCGTATCCGCTGCAACTAGTTAAGATACTGATAACGAATAGTATTATGGTGATATGGATGGTCTTTTTCATGGATTGCAAAATTACATTTTTTTTCCGAAAAAACAACCCATTAACGGCTACTTTGTTTTTTTATTGTTTTTCTTTTTTGATTGTTCGCAAATCGGTTTTCAAGAAAAATTTGTCGGTTTTGTTTTTTTATAGTACTTTTGTATTTTCTATTTATTGGATACAATGGACACAATAATTATCTTAGACTTTGGTTCTCAATACACTCAATTGATTGCGCGTAAGATTCGCGAACTTAATATTTATTGTGAAATACATCCTTTCAACAAGATTCCGCAGCTCACTCCCGAGGTGAAAGGCGTGGTCTTTTCCGGCAGTCCGTATTCCTGTAACGCTGCCGACGCTCCGGTGCCTGACATGGAGGGCATAAAGGGACGTTTGCCTCTATTGGCTGTGTGCTATGGTGCACAGTATCTGGCCAAGTGGGGTGGCGGATCTGTCGAACAGTCCTCAACCAGGGAGTATGGCCGCGCTAATCTCCAATTCGTTGACTCTGAATCACCTCTGCTCAAGGGTATTGGCGTGGGTTCGCAAGTCTGGATGAGCCATGGCGACACAATTCAGAGGGTTCCGGACAACTACCGCTGTATATGTTCTACCGACAATGTGAAATATGCTGGCTACCAGATAGAAGGCGAACAGACTTATGCTATCCAGTTCCATCCCGAAGTGCATCATTCGGTCGACGGATTGACGCTGCTTCGCAACTTTGTCGTCGACATCTGTCATTGTGACCAAAGCTGGACTCCGGAGTCGTTTATCGACATGACTGTGCGTCAGATACGTGAACAAGTGGGAGACGACAAGGTTATTCTTGGACTCTCGGGAGGTGTGGACTCTACGGTTGCTGCAGTACTCTTGAATCGTGCCATCGGTCACAATCTGCACTGCATCTTTGTCGACAACGGTTTGCTCCGTAAAAATGAGTTCCAAGGTGTTCTTGATTCCTATAAGGACATGGGGCTTAATGTGAGAGGTGTCGATGCCAAGGAACGTTTCTATTCTGTTTTGGCTGGTGTCACCGACCCCGAAAAGAAGCGTAAGGCTATAGGCAAGACTTTTATTGATGTCTTCGACGATGCTTCCAAGGAGGTGGTCGATGCCAAATGGCTGGCTCAAGGCACTATCTACCCCGATGTTATTGAGTCGAGCTCTGTCAAGGGTCCATCCCAGACTATCAAGTCGCACCACAATGTGGGCGGTTTGCCAGACTATATGAAACTCAAACTCGTAGAACCATTGCGCAGCCTCTTTAAGGACGAGGTTCGCCGTGTTGGACGCCAACTGGGCATTAAGAATGAGTTGATTGGACGTCATCCTTTCCCAGGACCGGGATTGGCAATACGTATTCTCGGCGATGTAACCCCCGAAAAGGTTCGCATTCTGCAGGAGGTTGATGACATCTTCATCCAGGGACTTCGCGACAATGACCTGTACGACAAGGTTTGGCAGGCTGGTGCAATGTTGCTGCCTGTCCAATCGGTGGGCGTTATGGGTGACGAGCGTACCTACGAGAGCGTCGTGGCTTTACGTGCTGTGGAATCGGTCGACGGAATGACCGCTGACTGGTCGCACCTGCCATACGAATTCATGGCTAAGGTCTCGAACGAGATTATTAACCGTGTGCGTGGTGTCAACCGCGTGGTATACGACATCAGCTCCAAACCACCAGCAACTATCGAATGGGAATAGTATCAGGTTAAATGCTTATTTTATAGTGTTATGAGAAGATTGCTTTTTATTTTGATGCTCTTTGTCCTTGGGTCTGTTTTGGCTCAGGGTAATCAATCCTCGTCGATCAAGCTCTCTTCCAATACCCAGCGCATCAACAACAAGGAGTATTATGTCCATATTGTAGAACAGGGTCAGACTCTCTTTTCCATCGCTCGCGCGTATGGACTTAAATACTACGATGCTGTCATCAAGACGGATATTCACTTGATGAAGGTGGGCGATACTGTGTGGCTGCCTAAAAATGAGTACAGCGTCGCTGCGGTTTCTGCCAAAGCAGATGCCGTTACAAGCTCCAGCACTCGTGTTCACTACATCAAGGTGGAACCGGGACAGACGCTTTATGGCATTTCCAGGGAGTATGGAGTCTCTGTTGACCAGATTGTTGAAGCAAACCCTGAACTGAAAGGTGAACAGCTCAAAGCCGGTCAGATGTTAAAGATACCTCCTAAGACTATTGTTACACAACCTGAAACAAAACCAGTTGAAACAAAACCTGTAGAGACAAAACCTGTTGAAACAAAACCCGTTGAGAAGAAACCGGCAGAAGCAAAACCAGTCGAGAAGAAACCGGCAGAAGCAAAACCAGTAGAGACAAAGCCTGTCGAAAAGAAACCAACAGAGACAAAACCAGTCGAGCCAAAACCAGTCGAGACAAAGCCAATTGTATCGAAACCTGTTGAGACTAAGCCTTTAGAAACAAAACCGGTCATCGATAACAGCTCAAATGAGACAACCGGTGCGGCTCCTCTGCGTCGTCCTATCCAAAACCCTTATCCTTTTAACGAAATTCCGGATAATTTCCCCTCCCAGCAGGCTCCCTATTTCAACTTCACCTCCCAGTCGGAGTTTAGCTATCAGGTTCGTGAGCGACAAGATAAAAACAAGATTTTTGTCACTGTCATTATGCCGTTGAACCTTGACAAAATCAACGAAATATCAACATCAAAGTTCGATATCGAACAGCGTGGCAAGAAAGACTATAAGGTTTTTGAATTTATTCAGTTCTATGAGGGCATCCTCATAGCTCTCGATCAACTTCAAAACCGGGGCATCAATGTGGTGCTTAATGTTGTGGACTTGTCGTCCGACAAGGATGAAGATGTTGTGGAGGCTTTCAACAAATACCAATTGGCGAATTCGGACTTCATTGTCGCCCTGCTAGTGAAGAAACCTTTCGAAAAACTTGCCCAGCTGGCTATGCAACATCAGGTGTTCGTAATCAATCCATTCTCTTCTCGCTCCGAGGTGGTGGAAAACAACCCATACGTCGTGAAATGCATGCCTTCGGTGGAAGGTACAGTCAAAGGTGTTCTGGATATGATAGCAAAACGGCACCGTGGCGGTCATGTTTACATAGTCCATTCAAACAATAAATCAACGGCTTCGGATGAAAAGATTTACCGTGAGGAGTTTGTACGCCAGTTGAATACACGCACCGACATCCAATTCACTCTTTTCGACTGGTCTGTCAATGGCAAGTTGCTCTCTACTCTCAAAACCACTAAGGATAATGTCATCCTATCGTTGTACGACCAGAACAGCAGCAAGAATCTGGTTTATGTTACTACTCTGCTCAATAGGCTTGCATCCATGAACAGCAATGTGCCTACTCTTTATTCTGTCAACAACTATATTGATGTTTATCCTGATATCGATTATTCTCAACTCCAACATCTAAACTACTCGATGGTCACTCTTGGTTATCTTAATTATGATAACGTGAAACATAAAGAGTTTGTCGACACATATAAAACCAAGTTTTTAACTGAGCCAAACACTCTCTATGCTGGTGTGGCTCACGATATAGTAATCTATTTTTGTTCGGCTCTGTGGCAAAAGGGAGCGGAGTTCTGGCGTAACCCACAGACTTTCTCTGCACCTATGGATATGCTCTTCCCTTTCAGCTTGAAACAGCGTTCTTCCACAAGTGGATATGAAAACCAGATGCCTGATATTTACCACATGTCGAACTACAAACTGATAAAGTAAATAATGAATTATCAGACAACGATAAAAAGCCCATTCACTCTGGCGGGACAGGGACTGCACACTGGCAAGTTTACGCATGTCACAGTCAAGCCTGCTCCGGCTGACACGGGCATCGTTCTATTGCGCATAGACCTCTCGCCTGTCGTGGAAATTCCAGCAAAGGCTTGCTATGTGCATGACACTAACCACGGCACTACATTGTCGGTTGGCAGCGCAATGGTCTCAACTATCGAACACATGATGTCGGCATTCAATGGATTGGGTGTCGACAATGCTTTTGTCGAGGTCGACGGTCCAGAAGTGCCTATCCTCGATGGCAGCGCCATTTTATGGGTCAACAAGATTCTCTCTGTCGGACTTGTCGAACTTGATGCTGTCCGACACTATATTACTCTCCCTCAAGCAATTGAATGGTCCGACCCTGATGCTGGCATCATGATGGTGGCTACTCCTGCCGATGATTTCAGTGTGGATTGCCAGATTGAGTTTAAAAGTGAACTGATTGGTAGCCAGCAAGCTGCCATATGCGGTATGGACAGCTATATGGAAGATATAGCCCGCTGCCGCACCTTCGTTTTTCTGCATGAGGTTGAGGCTCTTTTGGCTCACAACTTGATTAAGGGTGGCGACCTCGACAATGCCCTCGTTTTTGCCGACAAACCTCTAGGAGAGGAGGAAAAGAGCCGTCTTGCTGCTCTCTTCAATAAAGACAAGGATTCTATTCATGTTCACAATGGTGTCCTCAATACCGTAGAACCTTTCTTCCCCAACGAACCTGCACGTCATAAACTACTCGATTTCCTGGGTGACATCTACCTGTTGGGTGCTCCTGTGAAGGCTCATTTCTCAATCAAGTGCCCAGGCCACAGAGCCAATACCGAACTGGCAAAAAAAATAAGTAATTTAATTTCTGTACAATAATATTTTAATATTTTCGTTCGTAGTTCGCCAGATTTAATTGTCTGGTTTTACAGAGATACTAGAAAAGCATTAAAAATTCAACTGAATAGCTGATGAAACTTTACGACTTGCATCCCGAAGCAAAAATCGGAAACAATGTAACTATTTCAAATTTCACTACCATATACGACGATGTTGTCATTGGAGACAATACTTGGATTGGCCCGAATGTGACTATTTTCCCTGGTGCGCGAATAGGCAAGAACTGCAAGATTTTCCCTGGATCTGTTATCGCAGCCATTCCTCAGGACTTGAAATTCAATGGTGAATACACGACTGTAGAGATTGGCGATGACAATGTTATCCGCGAGTGTTGCACTATTAACCGCGGCACATCGGCTTCGGGCAAAACAGTCATTGGAAACAATAACCTCATTATGGCATACGTCCATGTTGCCCACGACTGCGTCGTCGGCAACAATTGCGTATTTGCCAATAACACAACTCTCGCCGGCCACATTATTGTGGGCGACTGGGTGGTGCTTGGCGGAAAGACCGCCATACTGCAGTTTGTCCATATCGGTTCACACGTCATCACTATGGGTGGCTCGTTGGTCAACAAGGATATACCGCCTTTTGTCAAGGCTGGTCGCTATCCCATCTCCTTTGCTGGCGTCAATGCTCTTGGCCTCCAACGTCGCGGCTTCTCTCCACAGGAGATTAACAATATCCAGGATATATATCGTATCCTCTATCAGAAGGGTCTGATTGTGTCTCATGCTGTCGAGCTTATCAAGGAACAGTATGGAAACACCGACGAGGGCAAAATAGTGCTGAGCTTTATCGGTAATGCCAACACGGGATTGATGAAGGGATACACCTATATGAGTAGAAACCACGACCCGGAAGCTTAACCTACATTATCTTCTTATACAAGAAACGCTGGCCAAAAGCCAGCGTTTCTTTCTTAAATCATCTCAACGGATCGCTTTATAAACTGTGTTAGCGCTTCGCCTTTCAGCAGCCCATTGCTAAGCAAGGCCAAATCGGTAAGCTGGTGAACAAGCTGCTTCTGCTTCTCTGCGTCGGGCTCATTGAGTACTTGCTCGATAAGAGGATGGTTAATGTTGACAACCAGGTTGTAGTTGTCGGGCAACTCTCCATAGAATCCCATCCCGCCACCGCTGGTCTGGCTCATCTCCTTGTAACGGCGCATAAACTCGTTCTGTGTAATGACCATGGGTTGGTCTGTGCTCTCCATGCTCTCTAACTGTACTGTGTATCTCTGCTTGTCTACCTCGCCTTCGATGATGGGTTTCAGCTTGTCTTTCTGCTCTTGTGTCAGCTTCTCGGGTATGGAGTCTTCGTGAGCTATGAGTTTCTCAACGGTGTCGCCGTCAACACGTACAAACCTGGTCTTTTCAATCTTTTGCTCCAACAGGTTTATGTAGTGTGAATTGAGCACGCTGTCCATGAGCAGTACATCATAGCCTTTCTCTTTGGCCTTGGCTATGTAGGCATGCTGCTCGTCGACGTCGGTGGCGTATAGGTAGATGACGTTCTTGTCTTTGTCTGTCTGAAGGGCTTTGACTTTGTCGCGGTAATCGTCGAGCTTGAAGTATTTGCCTTCGGTGTTTTTGAGGAGTGCGAATTTCATGGCGCGTTCACAGAACTTCTCCTCGGTGAGCATGCCGTATTCGACGAAGATCTTTATGTCATCCCACTTCTCCTCAAGTTGTGAGTTGAAGGTCGATAGCTTGGTGTCAGCAGTCTTTTCGTTTTCGTTTTCGTTCCCCACCGCCTTCTTGCTCATCTCTTCCAGCTTGTCGGCGACTTTCTTGCTGATATGCTGGGCTATCTTCTTGACGTTGCTGTCGCTCTGGAGGTAACTGCGGCTTACATTCAATGGTATGTCGGGGCTGTCGAGGACACCATGGAGCAGCATCAAGTACTCGGGCACTACGCCCTCAACGCTGTCGGTGACGAAGACCTGGTTGCAGTAGAGCTGTATCTTGTTACGGTTCGGGTCTATAGTCTTGCGTACCTTGGGGAAGTACAAAATACCGGTGAGATTGAATGGATAGTCAACGTTGAGATGTATCTGGAAAAGCGGATCCTCGAAATTCATCGGGTAGAGTTCATGGTAGAACTTCTTGTAGTCCTCGTCTGTCAAATCGGCAGGCTTTTTGCGCCATGCGGGGTCTGTGTCGTTGATGATGCGTGGTTGCTTCTTTTCTACTCGCTTGGGCTCTTTCTTCTTGCCACCATTGCCGTCGTCCACTTCGTTGAACTCGGTTTCGCTGTCGACCCAGACACTCTCTTCGCCAAAACGGATGGCTATGGGCATAAAACGGCAGTATTTCTTGAGGAGCTCAAGAATGCGGTGCTCTTCGAGAAACTCCTTGCAGTCGTCGGCAATGTGGAGAATGATGTCTGTGCCACGCTCCTTGCGTTTGCTTTCCTTCATTTCGAACTCAGGGCTGCCGTCACAACTCCAGTGCATGGCCGGAACATCCTTGTAGCTCTTGGTGTCAATTTCAACTTTGTCGGCCACCATAAAGGCAGAATAGAATCCAAGCCCGAAATGGCCTATCAAGTTCTCTTGCACGTCTTTGTATTTGTCAAGGAAGTCGTTGGCACCGCTGAATGCTATCTGGTTTATGTATTTTTCAATCTCATCAGCGCTCATGCCGATACCGCGGTCACTGATAATGAGTTTCTTCTTCTCTATCTTAACCTCTACGGTGAGGTCGCCAAGTTCACCCTTGAACTCACCACGCGACGAGAGGGCTTTCAGCTTCTGCGTGGCATCGACGGCATTGGAAATCAATTCACGAAGGAATATCTCGTGGTCTGAATAAAGAAATTTCTTGATGACCGGAAATATGTTCTCGGTCTGGACATTAAGGTTACCTTGCATATTGTTGTGTTTTTATATTAACGTGTTTAATCCTAAATTCCGCTGTTCAATGGTTTCTGTATAAATGCTGTACCGCCTTCAATTGAATCAACGGATAAACGAATCGTCAATTCCTCAGTTCAACAATCTTGATTCCAAACGTAGAAGTCTGCCAAATTGTCATTTGCAAGCCAACTCTGTGTGGATTTGCTCGAATATCGCGTGCAACCTCTCTTCGTTGGCTATTATCGCCCTCAGTTGTTGTAGATTTTCAGCGTTTTTTGACTCGGGTAGCCATAGTTTCATGTAGCCTCCTTCTCCGTATTTCTCTTTCAGGTGAAAGACAGTGCGTTGCCATTGCTCTTCTTTGCAAAGGTCTGGCTTATTGCTGAGCCCGAATTCTACAGTACGTCGTATTATCTTCATCGGCTCGATGTCCCGGTCGGCTTCGGCAACGATTTTGCCGTAGATGCTGCGTGGCTCTTGCTTCGCGGAGGCACGATGGTCTTCGGCTGCTTCGGCCATTGTCTCTATCTGTCCCTCGCTAAACCACCGCCGTAGGGCTTGGTCATTCCTGATTTTTTCTCCCGAGACAATATGGTGTTCATCGCGTCCCACAGCGAGCCCTGTGTCGTGGTATGCTGCTATGGCATACACCATGTTGATGTCGCAGCGATAGTGTTTCGCCAAGTCCATGCTGTTGTCAATCACTGCTTTGACATGCCCTGTCTGATGTGCGGTGTCGAAGTTTTCGTATTGTGGCAAAATCGCCTCCTCAACATAGCTTACCATAGGCTTGCATAGTGTTCCTGTGTCAAGCATCTGGTAGGCAATCCGTGGTGTGCCGTCTGCAATGTAAATAATTCCCCTGCGGTCGAATCCATATTGCTCTATGTGTTTTCGCATGGTGCGGTTTTTATCGTGTGTGTCGACTCGAAGCGATGTGGCGTTTTCGCGACACCAGTCCATGGCGGCACGGAAGACTCCGTGTTTACCCTTGGCGCGTCCCATGCGATGGATGGTGGCGTATGGACGGTCGTCATCGACCCACGAACCATCATAGATCTGTTCGTAGGTGGCATCGCGTCCTTCAATGAAGGCGAAGACTCCGCAGAGTCCCTCGTCGTCGCTCACCACATAACTTATTCCTCGTTTAATGTCTTCATCGACAAGTTGTTCTGATGGGTAGCCATTCACCCATTGACTGTCGTTGCCCTCACGCCGCATCAATTCGCGCGCGTGATCATATATTTTCATAATGGCAGGCAGGTCGCCGATATTTGCTTTACGTATTTCCATATTATCGCATGTTGCTACTATCCTAAACTATTTGACGAAAAAAATATTTTATCTGCCTTCAAAAATAATAGTATCTGTTGATTCGTTATTTTTTTTTGAATAGGCCTTTTTTACTGCCCATTGCTTCCTGTTTTTTATTTACACTCTTTCAGGTACTAAAAAACTTGCATTTTTTTCTGATTTATAGTTTTATATAGAATGAAAGGAAACGAACATAAACCTCGTATTGGCATCTTTGGCCGTCGCAACTATGGCAAAAGCTCGCTTATCAACTATCTTACAGGCCAGTCGGTTGCCATAGT
Organism: uncultured Bacteroidota bacterium; assembly: GCA_902784465.1. Taxonomy (GTDB): domain Bacteria; phylum Bacteroidota; class Bacteroidia; order Bacteroidales; family P3; genus Colimorpha. The sequence goes on along the minus strand of CACZUZ010000027.1, from coordinate 2,026 downwards.
TTCCGATATTCCCGGTGCCACAACCGACCCGGTACGCAAGACTATGGAGCTGCATGGTGTGGGTCCTGTTGTTTGGATAGACACGGCGGGAATTGATGACATTGGCGACTTGGGCACTTTGAGGATTGAAAAGACATACGCTGAGTTGCGTCAAGTCGACCTCGCCATCATTCTTGTTTCGAACAATCTTTTCGAGGAACAGGAGCAACGACTCGTCGACACTTGTCGCGATACGAAGGCTCCTTTCTTGTTGCTTTATGCGCAATCAGACATCAATCCTCCAGACAATTATTTTCTCTCCGAGGTGGCCGAAAGGACAGGGGTGAAGCCGTTTGTGATGAACGTTAGCGACATGGCATTTCGTCAACCCCTGCTCGACTTGGTTCTTTCTTCTCTCCCAGAGTCGGCTTACAGACATGCGTCACTTCTTGGCGACATCATTTCGCGAGGCGACAGGGTTGTAATGGTTACTCCTATTGATTCCGCCGCCCCCGAGGGACGCATGATTCTCCCTCAGGTCCAAGTACTACGCGACATTCTCGACAACGATGCCATCGCTATGGTGAGCAAAGAAACCGAGCTTCAGGCCTCCTTGTCGTCGCTCGCCAAGCCCCCTCGTCTCGTTGTAACCGACAGCCAGGCTTTCGACTATGTCTCCAGAATTGTACCCGACACTATCCCTCTCACTTCTTTCAGTATTGTCCTCGCTAGAGCCAAGGGCCTTTTCGACGAGTACTTGAAGGGAACGCCAAAGATTGGAAGTCTGTGCGATGGCGACCGTGTCCTGTTGCTGGAATCATGCACCCATAACGTCACCTGCGAGGACATAGGACGTGTGAAACTTCCACGCCTTCTGACCAAGGTCACTGGCAAGAGTCTTTCGTTCGATGTCGTGTCGGGCCTCTCGGCTCTTGAAAAACCATTGTCTGACTATGCCCTTGTTATCCAATGTGGCGGCTGTGTGGTTACTCCCAAACAACTGGCCTCTCGCCTTGCTCCTGCCATTGCAGCTGGTATACCTGTATCCAACTACGGTCTCACATTGGCCTATCTCAACGGCATCTTCCACCGCGCCATCCAACCTTTTATATCCCAAGGTGCCTAAAATCATATCTAGTCTTATTATTGTTTCCACTAATCTCATTTATCAAGATGATTCATAATTCACCCATTCCAAACCTTTCTATCATTGTGGCTATAGCCCAGAACAACGCTATCGGCAAAGACAACGACCTTCTTTGGCACATCTCCGACGACCTCAAGCGGTTCAAAGCTCTCACCTCAGGCCATCCCGTCATAATGGGACGTAACACTTGGAACTCCCTCCCTCGTCGCCCTCTCCCCAAACGCCGTAACATTGTTCTGACCCACGATGCGGCTTTCTGTCATGAGGGCGCTGAGGTGGTACATAGCATCGCCGCTGTTTTCGACGCCGTCCGTGACGAGGAGGAATCCTTCATCATCGGTGGCGGCACCATCTACAAGCAGTTTCTCCCCTTCGTTCAGAAACTTTATGTCACACACGTCTGGCAGGATTTCGAGGCTGACGTCTTTTTCCCTGTCATCGACCTCTCCATTTTCTGCAAGGTTGATGAGTCTGAACGACTCTTGGATGCTGCATCGGGTATTACCTATAGCTACGCCGAATATCAACGCCGCCCAGACCAGTCCTTTTAGCTATTGAAACATTCCTCAACGGTTGTGTACTTTGAACTCTGTATGTTGATAAAATGTCATCAAAATGAAGTAAAAATAGGTTTAAGTATCTGAACAAATGCAAGATACACGAATATTTTGGTTAACATGACAAAAAGATGCCGATTTTTCGTAAAAAACGGCAATCTGTGGGTCGTTTTTTGCATTAATTCCGCGCCTGAGAAAAAAAAGTTCAATTTTTTTGTTGTTGTGCCACAGCGAGATAGGATGGAAAATCCATTATGGGGCGAAAAAAAATTTGTCAGTTTGGAAAACGGTTGTATCTTTGCACTCGCTTTCGACGGAAAAACGGTGTGGTTGAAAAGGCGGG
>CACZUZ010000026.1 GCA_902784465.1 uncultured Bacteroidota bacterium | reverse complement strand
CATCGGGTCCCACATCTTCTGCCCCGTATTGCAGTTGTAGGTCATATACACCTGCTTGATGGGGTGACAATCGGTCCAGTCGATGTCGGCAATGACCTGATCGGGGAGGTACTCCACCTGTTGACCCACCTCCATGGGTGAGAAGACCATGTCGACATCTTGTGGCCAGAGGTCGAAGAGTGTCTGCGCGAACTCTATGCCTTGTGAGAAGTTGAAGTCGGACTCGTCTGCCATATCGAAGATGCCAGCCATAATGTAAAGGCACTTCACTTTCTGACGCACCAGCTCGACACCCGTGAGGGGTGAATGCTCGTCGGCGCCTGATTGCAGCAGTTGTGCCAGACAGGTGACAAAACCCACTGAGACGATGCTTACCGAGTGGTCGGGCTGTGCTGCCAGCAGGCGGCGGTAGAGTTGCCAGCCATCGGGCAGCGTGCTGTAGTCGTTCACCGTACGTGCAAACATGAGGCTGCCGTCGGGATGGGTGTGGTTGGGAAGGTTCCCATAGTCTATCCACACCGCTGGGTTGTCGATGCCGTTGCGCACTAGTCCGATAGGCACGTCACCACGGCCGAAGTAGGTATTCATCACGTCGGCACAGGCGGCGCATTCAGTGCCCTCACGATCCACCACCACACCGAGCAGGCGGCAGAGCCCCTGCTCCTCATAGCGGTAGAGCATCTCCAAGGCGAAGAGGTCGTCGGTCGACGAGCCGATGTCGGTATCGAAGATAACAAGTGGCACATCGGCTGTCGATGGATGCTGTTCGGCATTTTTGCCGCAACAGGCAAGCATCATCAACATAACGGGAAGTGACCAAAATGCTAACAGCAGTTTGATTTTCAGACCTCTTTTCATGGGTTTACATTTTTGTGTTTTGGAAATGCAAAGATACGGAAAATATTTGGAATGGCGAAATAGGTCCCGCGAGCGTTGTCTCCAAATCATCGACAAGTATAGACCGCCACCAAGAAATTATAGAAACATCCAGCACACTTACACATTAACACATTAACACATTCACGAATTAACACATTCACGAATTAACACATTCACACATTCTTTCTCCCTTCCATGTGGCAATCACATATCTCTTGAAAACCAGTGCATTGCGTACGCGAGTCATACAAGATGGCAAGTTGCTGATTTTCAACTCAAAGGTTGGTGATCCTTGTCGGCCAAGCCGACGCCATAGCACGGTGATCCTTGTCGGCAGAGCCGACGGCACACCACGACGGTCTCTCGGCGAACCTTTTCTATTCCACAAGTCATCTTACCAATTAACCCCACTAACGCATTAACGCATTCACACATTAACACATTTAATTATATTTTGCCATTTCCCAAAAAGTTCGTATTTTTGCAATGAAAGCGAAACCATTTATCAAATGGGTGGGCGGTAAAGGCCAACTCATTGAACAACTGGAAGCGCTGCTTCCCGCTGACTTTGACAAATGGGAGAACGTCACTTACATTGAGCCTTTTGTAGGCGGAGGAGCAATGCTCTTTTACATGCTTCAGAGACACTCCAATATCAAGTCAGCTGTTATCAACGACATTAACGAAGATTTGACCACCTGCTATAGGGTAGTGCGTGACAATCCAAAGGAGTTGGTCAATTCTCTTGCTGAAATCCAAAAAGAATATTACTCACTTCATTCGGAGGATTTGCGCAAACAGTTCTTTATGCTGATGCGAGACGAATTCAACACCAAATCTCTCGCTCCAATAAGAAACACCACCTTGTTTTTCTTTCTTAACAGGACCTGTTTCAATGGGCTTTACCGAGTAAACAAGTCGGGATTGTTTAATGTCCCTTTTGGCAAATATGAGACGCCAACCATCTGCGACCCTGTTACTATCTATGCAGATAGCGAAGTGTTGCAAAATGTTGAGATAATGACTGGTGACTACCAAAAAACCTTCAAAAAAGCCCAAGGTAATACGTTGTTTTACTTTGACCCACCTTACCGTCCATTGAGCAACACATCCAGCTTCAACGACTACGCGAAAGAGGCTTTCAACGATTTGGCTCAGGAGCGCTTGAAAAAGTTCTGTGACCGTATCGAGAAGGCTGGTTATTCGTTTATGTTGAGTAATTCCGACTGCAGTGATATGTTCTTCGATGATTTGTATGCACAATATATCGTTGAACGCGTATGGGCTTCTCGTAATGTAAACGCCAATCCCATGAAGCGAGGCAAACTAACCGAAATTCTTGTTCATAATTATCAAGAAACCAAACAAACAATACGAGCATAATATGGCAGCACACACAAAAGATCAATTTGATTTGTTTATGTCTCAGTTACGTGAGACGAATGCAACGCTTGACTTTTATTGCGATTTCCCAAAAATTGCAAAAAATGTGGCTAACATCGAAATAAGTCTTAATACATTAAATTATCTCATTGGAAAAGATGATTTACGCTCTGCGGTACAAGCGCTATGGGATAGGGATAAACGAGTGTTTGATGTGATGGATATTCTTATCGCAACTCGAAAAAAGGACGACAAAAAATACGTTGACGACGAAGGAATGATGCATTCAATCTACACTTTGTTTAGTTCTGTTGACGGTGTAATGAAATTCATTGAGGGTACGGGTCTCGACAAGGTGTTCAAGAATAAGGAGGTCAAAGATCTCGTAGATTATGTTTTCGGCGTTGAGACAGGATTGGATACCAATGCTCGGAAGAACAGGAGCGGTGCCATAACCGATACGCTTATAGCTCGCATTTTTGACAATGCTGGTATTTACTATCGGACGCAGATCTCTTCAAAAGAGTTCCCTGCAATCTCTGCGGTGCTGGGCGCTGACCAGAAAGTGTTTGATTTTGCGATAACAACAAGGAACAAGACATACTTGATTGAGGTTAATTTCTATTCTGGTGGTGGCTCCAAGTTAAATGAAGTAGCACGTTCATATACTGAACTTGCACCCAAAATAAACGGAGTGCCGGGATTTGAATTTGTATGGATAACAGACGGCCAAGGTTGGAATAGCGCAAAGAACAAACTGGAAGAAGCTTTTTCCGCGATACCGAGCATTTACAATTTAACAACAATACAAGATTTAATAATTACTGTTTTAAACTATTAAATATTTATATCATATGAAAGTTGAAGCAAGAAATATGACAATAGATAATGTCTTGGGAAAGGGGAAGTTTATAATTCCTAGTTATCAAAGAGAGTATGATTGGGACGATGAAAATATCGAAGAGTTTATTAATGACATAGAGGAATCTGATATTGGCGACAACTACTTTATTGGCCATATGGTTTTTAATGGAGATTTTAATGGAAACACCTTTGAAGTAATTGATGGACAGCAGAGAATAACAACCATCACCATTCTTCTTTGTTGTCTAAGAGATATTTTTATTGAAAGGGGAAATCTTGATTTGGCGAACGCCATACATAACAAATATCTCTTTTCTATTGATAGGGACAATAATCCATATGCCATTTTGGAAAATAAAATGCCGTATCCCATTTTACAAACTAGAATTCAGAGTAAACCCGAAGATAGAGATAATACTATTGAGCCTCAGAAAAAAGGAGAAAAAAGAATTTTATCTTCCTATAACAAATTATTAAAAAGAATTGCTGGATATAGTATTGATGATTTGAGAAAATTGCGAGATAAAATTTTGCAATTGGAAACAATATTTGTTGCGGCAACAGGTTTAGAGGATGCTTCTACTATTTTTATGACATTAAACGCAACTGGCAAGGATTTGACCGCTTTAGATCTTGTTAAAAACTATGTTTTTAGTAAATATCCATCTCTGCCACATATTGAAGAGCCAAATGATAGTTGGAAAACCATTTTACAAAACACCAGTGGATTAACAAAAGAAAATGAAAAAGACAGATTCCTTAATAACTCTTTTGCATCTCGATATAAAAAGGTATCAGACTCCAAAATATATAAGGAAATTGTTAAACAATTTAAATCTGGAAAAATTGACGCAAAAAAATTCATTTCAGAATTGAAAGAAGATTCTGAAATATACAAAACGATTATTAAACCAGATCTTTCAAATTACAGTAAGACAGATTATGATATATATGAATCTATAAATGCAATAATTAGTATTTTTAAGATAGAAGTCGCTAATGCATTCTTGTTATCTCTCATTCGAGAATATAAAAAGAATAATATTTCAAAAGACATAACAATTATTGCATTAAATAGTATTGAACATTTTCACTTTATTAATAATGCAATTTGCTCTAAAAGATCGTCTGGATACGATCTGTTATATGCTAAATATGCGCAAGAACTATTCCTGCAAAAAACAAAACAGAAAAAGCATGAAGTAATTAAAGACTTAGTCAAGGTCTTACTCAGTAGAATACCCGATAAGGTTGATTATAATGCAAGTTTTAACAAAAGAGTCTATTATAAGTCTACATTAACAAAACAAAAGAGTCTAGTACAATATATACTGACCAAGATGGAGAGACGAGAAAATAAAAATGCAATTTTAATAAATATTAGTTTAGAACACATCTATCCGGAAAAACCGAATAAAGATTGGTATAAGTTAACTAATGACGATAATTTAATGTATATAGGAAATCTAGCTTTATTAGATAGTGGACTAAATTCAGAGATTGGCAATAAATCATATTCATTGAAGAGAAAAACGATACTAAAAAAATCAAAAATAATAACAACTAAGAAAGTATTTGAGAACGAACAATGGAGAGAGCAGGATATAATTGACAGAACTCAAAAGATCTGTCATTATATGTATACTGATGCATGGCGCAGGTGATTCATTGATTCAAAAAAATAACATCAGCATCTATTGGTTTTTTATTATTAAATATTTTGATTATGGCATGTAATAAAGATCATTCAAACATCCAAAACATCATGGTAAATCTTCCTGTAGATCAAGGTGGACGAGGAAGGCATAAATGTGCGGCATGTGCATATGAATATGGGCTAGAACTCGGACGAAATATGGCTGAACATTTTGATATAGGTCAGATTTTAGATGGTTTAGAAGATAGCCAAGCGCAAAATCAGCGACATAAGAGTCCGCATGCGGCTTTCGCACAAGGTTATTTAGATGGTATCCGTGAAGCTTATCAATAATATAGAATATTCCGACTTCACCATCCTGCAAGGCGATTGCATGGAACGTCTGATGGAGATAGATGACAACTCCGTCAATACCATCTTTGCCGACCCGCCATACTTTCTCAGCAATGGCGGCATTAGTGTCCAGAGTGGCAAGCAGGTATGTGTGGACAAAGGCGATTGGGACAAGGGTGGTAATCCCGAATATATTTACGAATTCAACCGCCAATGGTTGTCGCTTTGTCGCCCAAAACTCAGAGACAACGGAACGATTTGGATAAGCGGCACACACCATAATATCCATGTGGTCATGCGCTGTCTCCAAGAGTTGGGTTACAAGGTGTTGAACACGATTACTTGGCAAAAATCCGACCCTCCACCCAATCTTTCATGCCGTTACTTCAATTTCTCAACAGAACTGATAATTTGGGCTAGAAAAATACAGAAAAAGCCGCATAAGTTCAATTATGAGACAATGAAGCAATTGAATGGAGGACGTCAAATGACAGACGTTTGGCGTATTCCTGCAGTAGGTTTATGGGAGAAACAACAAGGCAAACATCCGACACAAAAACCATTGCGTCTTCTTTATCGTATTATTCTAGCGTCCACCGATGAAGGAGACACAATTCTTGACCCATTTAGCGGCTCTGGTACGACTGGCATTGCGGCCAATCTTCTTGGACGCAATTACATCGGAATAGAACAAAATAAGCAGTTTTGCGAATTGTCATTGAGCCGGCGAAAAGCGCTAGAAGACGAAAAAACTCGCAAGAAAATGTATGACAAAATGCGTTCTTCGACGGAAGAAACGACTGTGCTTATTAACCATATGCGAGATACCGACCGAAAAAAAGCAATGCAAACAGGCATTACCTATATACGTGCCGGTGATGCAAAAGGCTCTTTACTAGTAAAAGAAGGTTTCGAACGATTGGGATATGTGTGTTTGCACACTAATGGCGCCAACCCAGAGTTGTTCAAACTGACAAAAAAAGGATTTCAGATTTGGACGGCGGAAGCGTTGCGTGAAAAAGGATTTTCTGCCGAGAATGCACCTTATTATGCCGTGATGCGATTTGACTCGACAAAACAAGTGCCCTTTGACCAACCTGTCGACCTCCATAAACGACAATACACCCAAGTTGCCCACATCCAGCCGTTAAGTGATTTTGTTGGATTAATGAGTTTTTTTGCAGAATAGAAAATTCGACAAAACCATTGATGATATTATTATAACAGAGATGTATATATTGTTTTGATTATTAAAACAACATAAAACAAGCAATTCATGTATCATTCCGAAGTATATAATATTATGATAGGCTCCCCTTCAGATATTCAAGAAGAAGTAAACACGGCAATTAATGTAATTAACCGGTGGAATTATGTTAATTCCGAATCAGAAAATATTGTATTAATGCCGCTGCATTGGTCTTTTAGTTCTTATCCCACATGTGGCGTTCATCCCCAGAAATCCATTAACAAGCAATTAGTAAGTAAAAGTGATTTGATGATTTCTATTTTTGGAGCAAGAATGGGGACACCAACCGATACTGAAATAAGCGGTACCGTCGAAGAAATAAACAAGCATCTTGATGCTGGTAAAGACGTAATGGTGTTTTTTAAACTTTCCATTGATGACATATCTTCCATTGATACACAACAATTACAAAAAATCAAAGACTTTAAAGAAAGTATAAAAGACAGAGCTCTATGGTGTGAATTTACCAACAATGAAGATTTTGAAAAGATAATAAATGAAAAGATACAACTATTTGTTAATGTTCATTGGAAAAATACACAAGTGTTTAACCCGATTCTTCCAAGCCGTTCGAGTCAGTTGCAATTATCTGATGAGGAAAAACAACGTTTAGTAGTCTGGACAAATGAGCCGAATGCCGAGTCTGTAAGTTTTTCGTTTAACAGAGGATATCTTTATCGTTTGGGTTATAAACAATACGAAGTAAATGAAGGTCGGGAAAATGCTGAATGTGAAGATTTCTTCAAGCGACTTCGAAATGCAGATTTTATTGAACTCGAAAAATACAACAAAGAAGGACGACCTATCTATAAATTACTCAAAGCAGCCTATGACTATGTAGACACATTAGACATAAAGCAGGACAATCCGACTTAATAAACAACATATCAAACAACCATTGATGATTAAAAGAGAAATAATATATAGAGCCACTTAATAATGGAAAACCACGTTCAATTCTTCTCGAAGGATGATTTGTCTGTCGGATATAATTTATGTATGTGCGAGGAACGAATCAAGGAGATTTCTGAAGGAAATAAACCGACAGAAATTGATAGAGTGGTTGAATTATGGCATATTCGACAGTTATTCAAAGAGAACTGTAGATTACAAAAGTGGACTGATGAAGAATACAACCAACTAAAGGCTAAAGTAGATGGATTTGACAATATCATTGCGCAGTTCTTTAACCAGATAAAACCTGATGACATTAGAAAAGAATATGAGTCTTTGCAATGGGGATACAAAAAAGCCTTCTGGGAAATAATAGATTCTTTTAAACTCTATAATATAATTGGGAAAGAAATACTGAAAGAGATAGTAGCTGACAACCCCAATAGCCTACACGATGTATTATCATGTAAAGGTCTTGTGGAGAAGTTCAAAGTTACAATCCGTGAAGTATTGCTAAATGACAATAAAAGTGCAGAACTCCTTCTCGAAGAATATACAAAGAAAAGGGACCGGCATGAAAGCCAACTATTCTTTCCTTCAAACCTAACTATTGCAGACAGAGAACAAATAATAGATAACTACCTTGATTGCGACGAACCAAACATTAATTATGTTAAACTTATTCCTCAAGTAAAGAATAGCACTGACGGAATAAAACTTTCGCCCCAAACACGTCTGAAAGCGGAAAAACTTGCATCAAAAATCAATGATGATTTTTGGAAAAACAACCCTGGAGCTGCATCTCATTGGTCGACAGATATCTATTTTACCGATGAAGCCGAACAAGCTCTTGATGTCTGTTTTGATGATACATGCAATAACATAAAGTACACGTATAGTGTCAAGTATATAGAGGGATGTAATAACATCCAGCGTATAGGAAATTGCACATCTTATTTTGGCTGGCTAAATGAACATGGCCTTCTTGATCTTGTAAACAAACCACGTGAAACAAATACAATAGAACAGATACTAATTGATACTGGCCGTTTCTCATATCAAACAAACTCATTGTTTCAGCAAAAAAACTGGTTGGCATTGTATCAACTGCACGGATACAACAATGTACTAAAGAAACTAAACAGCTCTTTTGAAACGGAATTAAAACAGTTCTACGAGATATATCTTAAAGATGAATTCGGATACCCTGGATTAGCTATTAGTTTTCCCCGCGAAGATTATTCTGCGCTTGAAAAGTGCCGTATATTATGTCCTGAATTAGACAATGTGGTAAAACAATATAATGTATTTGTAGAAAATGACGACATCGACAAGGATTTAATTCGCCTATCAAGTCCGGTCAAAGTAGAGGATGTGGTAAGCCTTTTCAAATATAAGTACTATGAACTAGTAGACGGTAACAATGAACTATGCTTTATCTTATGGGATTTGTTTGGCGCAAGTAATTCTTTTTTAAGTTATGTGGAACCGTTTAAAGAAAAGAATTACCATTCTTTCGTTGACCTGCTCCTGAATGAGGATGAGGTTTTATACAATAATCACCAAGATTTCCAAAAGCCCAATGTTGATAGATTGATTGATAAATCAATCATCTCCATTGATGATGATGGGTCATTACACATTACTAATGATAAACGAATTGGTGTATTAAAGGAACTATGGGAGTATGGAGTGTGTTCATATTGGCATTACGATGAACCCGAACGGCAATACCTTGACGAATTATGTGCTAAAGGCTGGGTAACAAAAGACGGACATCTTTTAAGCAAACCCGAACGTGACTATTTCAGTTACTATCTTGACAATAGTAAGTTCACTAATGGCCCAGCCTTGAGGAACCATTACGCACATGGAAGCAATCCTCCCGCTGATGACGAAAACACGCATATGGAAGTTTACCTCGTGTTTCTAAGGCTATTGACAATTATTATAATCAAAATCTATGATGATTTATGGCTTGCGAGAAAAGCGATTGCAATTAATGACACAAAGAATCGGAAAGAATTACAGGCAGCAAGGAATGAAAGATTGTAGTTATTGCTGACATACGCAACAAATAAGGAGTCCAACCATATAGAATTCAAACGAGAACTGACCGACGACCTTGATATAGAAAGAGTGTTATTATAAAAGGCTGTTTCTCCATAGATTTGTAAACAAAACACGCAGAAATTATGAAGAAAAATGAAATACAACATACCCAGCATAGCATCGTTCTCTATCAGAACGACGATAGCAATGTATGTGTCAGCGTCTACTACAACAATGAGACCTTCTGGCTGACACAGAAAGCAATGGCAGAGCTGTTTGGCGTAAACACACAGGCTATAACAAAGCATCTGGGAAACATCTACCAAGAGCAAGAACTGAACAAAGAAGCAACCTGTTCCAAAATGGAACAAGTTCAGCAGGAAGGTGACCGTCAGGTGAAGCGACTCGTTGATTTCTACAATCTTGACGCGGTTATCGCTGTCGGATACCGTGTCAACTCTCATCAAGCCACGGCCTTCCGCATTTGTCTTCCTCTCCACCAACCGCCGCAACATCCTTGCCGACAAAGGCACCATCTCTCACGACCAAGCCGTTGACAAAGCCAACAAAGAATACGAAATATTCCGCGTCCGCCAGGACCGCGAATATATATCTGATTTTGACAGAGAAACTGAAAAATATTTGAAAGGAGAATAATACAACTGAAATAATTGTTGGTTTAAAAGAATTCTGTGAATTGCTTGAGAATAGACATGCTCCCCAAGGGTGAGTGCCTCAAAACAATTGACATAGGTGGACACTGGGAAATTGTAGACAATGAGCAATAAGATTTCCATACGATTCTATAAAGACCACGAGGTGCGAGCCGTGTGGGAGTTGCGTCGGATGCAGCTGGAATTTTGAAGTGATAATTGTATTTTATTTGCGTAGTTTATTTATTTTGTGTATTTTTGCAGCGTGTTTGTTCAAAATAATTGCATGTTCAAAAATTTTGAACAACAAGTAATTAATGAACAAAATATGCAAAAAGCAGAGACCCTAATTATCTTTTACCTGCTTCAAAACAAGGAAAATGTAGGTAAAACCATCCGCGAAATTGCCTCTGCGGCGGGCGTTTCCGTAGGAGCGGTGCACAGCACGCTGACAGACCTCACCAATCGTGGTTTTATTGTCGATGATGGCAAAACGAGACTGCTCCGCAAACGTCAGTCACTAATCGATCAATGGACTCATGGCTATGCAGAAACGATGAAGCCCAAACTTCTTATCAGCCGTTTCACATTCCTCTCGCCAGCGGTACGAGACCAGTGGCAATCTATTCAACTGCCCGAAACGATGTGCTGGGGTGGAGAGCCGGCAGCCGCCCTGCTGGATGGCCACATTCTACCCGAACGATGGGACATCTATACTGCTGACAATGCCGACGCTCTGATTGCCACAGGTCGTATGATACCAAATCGACAAGGCGAGATATTCGTCTACAAACGCTTCTGGCAAACTGCAGGTACGCCATTACTGGTGGTGTATGCCGACCTGTTGGCCACCAACGACGACCGCTGTCGCGAAACGGCTGAACGCATCAAGCCACTACTATAAGAAACTATGGAATACACAATTCACAAGGAGGATCTTCAAAACGACCTGATGGCTGAGACGCTGCAGGTTTTAGCTGGCTGCTATAGACAATTGGGTGCTGAGGTGTTTGTGGTGGGTGCAGCGTCCCGTGACATTGCGTTGCGACTGCTGGATGTGACCAACGCACCTCGACGCACGATGGATTTGGATGTGGCGGTGATGCTGCAAGAATGGAACCAGTATGAGCGGCTAACAAGCATCTTGTTGCAGAACCACTTCGAGAAAGCCCGGGAGAAACAACGTTTCTACTATCTGGGAAGCAATGGACGCATCCGTTTCGAGGTGGACATTGTGCCGTTTGGCGCAATAGCCGAAGAAGACCAAGTGGCATGGCCACCAGAGGGATCGCCAGTGATGTCGGTGCGCTGTCTTGAGGATGTGATGCGGGCGGCTGACACAGTGACGGTAGATGGAGACTTCGCTTTTCGGCTGGCATCACTCAGCGGTCAGTTCCTAATCAAACTGGATACCTGGAACGACCGACGGATGAAGACCAAGAAAGACGCCGTCGACATGGCTTTTCTGTTACAGAATGTCTATGTCGCTTACGCACTGGCACACGATGGGCTGCCTCCTGAAGTGGACACCCACACAGAACAATTTGACGTCATTGTGGCTGGCGCAGAATGGATGGCTGTCGACCTAAAAAAAATACTGTCCGATAAGCACCGACACTTCTATGCAGAAATGTTACGAGGAGAACTGACAAAGAATGAGGAGAGCCCCTTGTTGAATGACCTGCTTGACGTATCCGACAGCCGGAACTATAAATTATACCTCCGTGCGTTTGAACGTATGGCACAGATACTAAAGAAATGAAATTACAATTTGTAAGCGACCTGCACCTGGAATTTCCAGAGAACCGTGCCTATCTTGCGGAGCATCCGTTGGAGGTGACGGGCGACATATTGCTCGTTGCGGGCGACACTGCCTATCTCGACCTCCCCGATTCGAAAGAGGACACCTATTCGCGGTATGAATTCTGGAATTGGGCCTCGGAACACTATCAACGGGTGATTGTATGCTTTGGCAACCACGATTTCTATGGACACTATGACCTTGCCACCATTCCCGAAGGCTACTGCAAGCAGATACGGTCAAACGTGCATGCATACTATAATGGAGTTGTCAATATGGGTGAAGTCGATATCATTGTCTCTACCCTTTGGGCTTATATCAAACCCGAAAACTCTTATCTGACAGAGAGGGGCGTGAGTGACTTTTACCGAATCAAATACAACGGCCACCGTCTTTCGTCCGACACCTTCAACCTTGAGCATGAGCACTGCCTGCAGTTTGTGAAGAAGGCTGTCTCAGAGAGTATTGCAAAGTTCAAGATCACGCTCACACATCATGTGCCGACAGGACTATGCACCGCTCCTGAGTTCCGCAACAGCCTGATAAATGGTGCTTTTACTGTGGAATTAGGCAACTACATCGCAGAGTCAGGCATCGACTATTGGATTTACGGACACTCGCATAGGAATATCGACGCACAGATTGGCGACACACGTATCCTTTCCAACCAGATGGGGTACGTCTCTCATGGAGAACATAGAACTAACGGATTTAACCCAGGACGATGCATAATATTATAATATGAAGAAAACAACGCTTATCATACGTGGTCAACCTGCACCACAAGGCGGTAGTCATCATGGCTGGCACCATCCGACACGTCCGGTTGTGATCAGGAACATGCAGGGAGAAGTAATCGCCCGACTTGGAGAGGAACAAGGCTGCACCGATGACCTCGACATTGAAAAAGATGTGATTCTATACTCGACGGATTTTCTGGCGATGAATGCGCCGGAGTTGGGACACACCTGTATGCACCTGCTGTGCACGGCGGGGGAGGGGAGCTTTGTGTTCAACGAGCGGTGCTACCACATCGTGAAGAACGACCTTGTGGTGCTGCCGAACCCCACACGGGCGAAGAACCTCGCGGCGGCGCCAGGCATGGAGGTGGAGTGGTTCGCCGCCGACGAGAAGTACCTGCACAGCCTCCTGCCGTCGAATAACTATAGTATCGGTGGAAGCATCAGCCTCAACCAGAACCCCGTCATCAAGGTCGACGACCGCCAGGCGGAAATCCTATTAGAGGATCTCCACCGGCTGCGCGACCGGCTGCACGACCGCCATCTGCTCTTCTACCGCGAGATGATGGGGAGCCTCTGCCTGACGATGATGTACGACATCTTCGAGCTCCACGCCCGGCGCGACGCCACCGACACCCACAGCGACCGCACCGCCATCATCGTCCGTCAGCTCACCGACCTGCTCGCCACCGGCATCAGCCGCACCGAGCGCGACGTGAGCTACTATGCCGAACGTTTGAATGTATCAACAAAATACCTCTCCGCCACCGTCAAGCGCGTCACCGGCCACAGCGTCAGCAGCTTCATCGACCGTGCCATGGTGCCCATCCTGAAGAAATACCTCAACAACGAACGCCTGTCGCTCACGCAGATAGCCGACCGCATGAACTTCACCTCGCTGAGTTACTTCAGCCGCTACTGCACCAAGCACCTCGGCCAGTCGCCCAGCGACTACCGCCGCAGCCTCCAGCCGCGAGGATGACACTGCCGGCAAGCGTAATCTTATTATGTGAATTCTATGATTGCGCTCGTCTCGTTGCCGACAGACAGCGCGACGATGAGGCCTCCGTCGATATGGTATAGCGTAGGGACAAGCACGTTGCCCAGCTTGGCGGCGACACGGTATTCCACCCGCAAGCCCTTGACCTCGAAGCCTTCCGGCAGGAGCTCCATCGCCACACGCACATAGTTGGCGTTGTTCATGTGACGGTTGTAGTCGATGTCGGCACGCAGCACGCGTGCCGGCTCAAGCACTTCGCCACCCTCCTTGGGCAGGATGATGCGGCGGTCTTTGTAGTTCATCTCAAGCCGAGGCTCCATAGCCATCGAGGCGATGGTGGCATCGTCGACGCGCTTCAGTTTGCCGGCCGCCTTGTCAACGAACGCCCCCATGCTCCACGTCTTGTAGCAGGGTCTCCCTTCGACATCGTAGATGAAGGTGTTGCGGAAGCCGAACATAGGCTTCACCTCGTAGACAGAGGTCGTTACCGTCAGCTCCTCTTTATATTCCGGCACACGGACCACTTCCACTTGCCGCGTAGCCAGCAGCTGCGCCATGTTCTGCTCGGCGAAGTACTGCTTCACCATTGGCACCGAGTCAATCCACATCTCCGAGCAGTCCTGCATCATCTGGAGGGCGGAGTAGAGCTTCAGCCGTCCCTCGCTGTCGCAGGTGCTCGTCGTCACCTTATACTTCAAGCTGTACATATCATCCCTGTTTTGCATCCGGCGCCAGCCTCTTGTGCTCCCTCCAGGGCTTTCTGCAGCAGCTGCGCCGTGTTGAAATTCTTACGGGGACTCCCGTTGATAAACAATGCTTTCTTCATAGTAAGAGTATTAACGACAATGTGCCGGAATTATTGTGTTCATATCCCCTATTTGCTATCCTTTCGCGTAAACATGATGTATTTGCGATTCAAGTCGTAGTAAATCATTATTTTATGTCCGTAATAGTCGACATCGCAGATGGTGGCATCGTTGAGGGCGTAGATAAGGCGTTGTTCCCATCCCGTTTGGTCGTAAATCTCGGTGACGCAGTGGATGTCAATGATTATGTGGTCGCTGTCGTATATAGTATAGTTGCCGTACAATTGGTTGATGCCGCCGCCCTCGATGGTGCCGTCGTCGTTGAAGCGAATCCAGAATGGGATGGTGTCGTTGCCTCCCATTGGAGCAGTCCCTTGCCAAGTCTCACGGTCAAAGAAGTAGGCTATCTGCCAGCTTTTCCCGACGAGGGTGGCTGCGGTGTCTGGGTAGTTGCGGTAGATTTCGCGCACACTTGCCGGGTCGATATTGTAGGTGGAAAGGGGAATGCCGGCGATACCACCTAACATGCCGAGATAGTTGCCGTCACAGTCATAGAACCCAGTAGCTCCATCGTCGCATCTCACGCAGCTGTTTATCAGAAAGCCCTGTTTGGTGGAGTCGTAGGTACAGATGGAAATAGAGGCCCATTGTTTGTCGCGCTGCTTTTCGAAATTAACAGCGTTGTCGTGAAGCCAGTCGAGCTCCTCTAGCGGATTGTCCACGCCGCAATGGCAGGGTCCGTCGTAGTCGAAATGCTTTACAATCTTGTTTTTCTCGCACGATGTCAGCGTCAGTGTGAGCAGCATCGCCATTGCCGGAAGAAAGAATTTCTTAGTCATGATGAAAAAATTAAAGTTACTAAACGATTGTTTTTTTTCTATATAACGTGGGAAATGTGGAAATGTCACAAAAAAAAAACTTTTTGGTGTGACATGATTCCTTTTTTTCCGTTATATTAGTGAATATAAAAAAGAAAAGACAATGAAAGGCATTAAATTTTTGGCATTTGTTGCCATCATAACAGCGTTGTGGGCTTGTAATAAAGAACCCCAAACCGCGCAGCAACCAGTGATTTCGAACGCCAGCGTTTCCGACTGCCATACATCTACCGACGTATTGGCGGCAAAGGAAATGAACACAGACTCGGTGGTTGTGTCGTGGGTCGGCAGTGGCATGATGCAGGTGACTCATTACAATATGATGTTGGATTGTGGCCCAGCCAATATCACAACCACTGTGGAGCGTGTGGGAAATATTATCACAGTGGTGGAACATGTGGGAGAGCAGGGCATTACCAACTGCATCTGTCTTTATGACAATTCGTTTCGGATAGACAACCTGCCACAACAACAATTTACCCTGATTATTAAGATCGAAAGCCTGATATGCGGCCACCCCGAACAGAGTACTGTATACGTTAATGTTTTCAATACGATTACCAACAATGTGTAGTTCCATTTAAAACCGATAGCGTCACATCACAACTGAACAGTTTATCCACGAGATTGTTTCGCTGCAGCCCATCATGAGGAAAATGGCAGTGGCGATACTACACGACGACGACCTTGCTGCCGATGCCGTGCAGGATACTCTCGTCACCTTGTGGCAGCGGCGTTGGCGGTTGGGATTGATAAAGGAGAGACAGGGCTATTGCATGAGAACCCTTCAGCACCGCTGCATCGATATCATCCGCGACCAAAAGAAAGTTGGTAATATTGATAATGAGGCATTTGGGATTGAACTCCCATTGCTTTCTGACATTGACCGTACCGAGGCTCTGTATCACAAGTTGGAAGAGTCTATCGCTTCGCTAACACCTCAGCAACAGAAAATTATTGAGCTGAAATACGTCAAACAACTCGGCATACACGATATTGCACAACAGACTGGACTGAGTGAGACCAATATCACCACTGTGCTAAGCCGCGCATACGCAACGCTGCGAAAAAAAATGGATATGGAAGATGAATGACCTAGAAGAAATACTGCAACAATACGGCTCCGACCGCCGTCAGCAGCAGGATGCTGCCGAACGTCTGCGGGGGTTGGCGCGTCGGCAACGCCGAGTGCTGGCTACAGTAGCCTGCATTGCTGTCATACTGGTTTCAAGCGTATGGACGGCGCTCCACCTGACGACACAACCCACGATGGGGGATGTCATCGTTGCACGGCAGAGCAGCACTACCCCTCGCCATGAGGCACAGCAACCCACCATCAGCAACAACGATGAAGCCGCCGCCAAGGAGATGCCCGTCTCCGTCAAAGCCAACAATACTCCGGTTCAAGAGACTCCCATTGAGACAGAGATACGCCCCGTAATTATTGAAGAGCCACTTATCACGCACCACACAGATCCGCAGCCGCCAGCCGATTCGTCAGACGTCATAATGGTCGAGCAATCTACACCGACAGCACCTTACCTGGTACAACTCTCACCATTGGATTTAGAAATCCCTGAATGTGACGCTGGTGGTTCTCCTGCGAAATCAGACAAACGTATTGATTTTACAGCCTCGGTAGGTGCATCCGCCATGTCGTCTTTCGGCCCTGGTTATGTGGGTGGCGTCAATCAGGTGGGATTCAATGAAGTCACTTCCTTTGCAGCCATCACCCCACACAACTCGTTTTCAGCCAGTGTGGGGATGAATTATACCGTAGTGAAACAGGAACGCTTCGCTTCCCGTATCGGTGTTGTCGTAAGCGGACATGCCCAGCGGGGCGATATTGTCATTTACGATGTGGGAGAATCGTCACTCGCTGGAATTGATGGCTTTACCACCTCGCAACTAGATGCTTATGTCGATGAAACAAGGCCTTACAGCAGTTTCAGTCTCTATGCCGGAATACCGCTTGCCATAGAAGTGCAACCTCTAGGAAACGACAAAGCAGGGTGGATCTTTAGCCTCACGCCAGCCCATACACTCTTCGCTCCTGAGCCACTGGACGGTATCCATTCAAGCCTCTTTGTCCCCAATCCCTGGAAACTGACGTTGGGTGTCGGGGTGTTCTTCCCCCGTCGCTTCCCTCGCAGCATTGGACTCAATGTCAATCTGTTGTCGGCTAGCACATCATCGTCAATTCATGAGATTGGAATAGAGATTGGTTTCTGAACATCCCGTATTATCAGGTTAATAATCCTCCCGGCCACTTCATCTGTGATTTAACAAAAAGTACTAACTTTGCAAATTGATATAGTGTTGCGTTGGCGACGCAAAATACAGAACAACAATACAGAACAATAATGCTGAGTTAAATGAACAAGGAAACCTTTGAGGCACAGAAAGGATTTGCAGGCGGGAAGAAGCCCTCCATGCTGCGCCGTTGTGTGGGTCACGATTACACGGGTAGACAGATCTATATGATTACTATGGTGACCGAGGGGCGCTCTCCGCTTTTTGGACAGGTGGTGGGCAAAAGTGAGGCTCAAGAGGGCAGTGCTGATATGCCGCACATCGAGCTTTCGGCATTGGGGCAGCGAGTGGCAGACGAGTGGTGGGCGGCATCGGCGCACCATCCCGAGGTAGAGGTTATTGCCCTGCAAATGATGCCAGACCACTTGCACGGCATCCTCTTCGTCAAAGAGAAGATGGAGAAGCCCCTCGGGATGGCGTTGCGCGGTTTCAAGCAGAGCTGCAATCGGCACTACCGCGAGTTGGTGCTAGGGGGGACAAATGTTGCGTTGGCAACGCAACAAACAGAAGCAACGCAACATACAGAACAACGAGCATACAAACGAGACCGTCGTGGTGAGGACCGCAGTCATGGACTGCTTTTCGCTCGCGGATATAACGACAAGATGCTGTTTCGTGCCGGACAACTGGAGGCTTGGCTCCGATATTTGGCCGACAATCCGCGACGATTGCTGATGAAGCGCGAGCACCCCGACCTTTTCCGCGTCCAGCGTAACGTCAACGCTGCCGGACTCACCTTCTCTGCTATTGGCAACCGTTTCCTTCTCGACCGCCCCGTCCGTCTGCAGGTGCAGTGCTCGCGGAGCCTTTCGGAAGCAGAGATACAGGATAAGGTGGCAGAGTATTTGTCCGCTGCGCGGCAAGGTGCGGTACTTGTCTCGCCTGCCATCTCACCTGGAGAGAAAGCCATCATGCGGGCCGCTTTCGACGCAGGACACCCCTTGATTTATTTGCAGGAAAATGGCTTCACCGACCTCGCCAAGCCTGGCGGCAAGCGTATGGAAGCCTGTGCCGAGGGAAGGCTGCTCATCCTCGCTCCGTGGGAACATCACAACGAACAGATAACTATCCGTCGCGGCCAGTGCCTAGCTCTAAATGAAATTGCGCGCTGCCTTTGCGAGGGCAATTAATTTTTTGTTGCGTTGGCAACGCAACATACGGAACCCTAGTGAATTTCTTACGGAGCCATAGGGACTTTCTTAAAAGCGGCGGGTGCGGCGGCGGTAGGCGGCGTATTCGTCGCCGAAGTCGCGGTGGAGGCGGCGTTCTTCGCTGATGACCTGCACAAGCATGATGGCGAGGAAGGCTAGCCAGACGAGAGCGGATTTCCAGGTCCAGAGCCAGACGACCACGCCGCCGAGGTAGAGTAGCCTAGAATTTCACGAATCTGTTTCATTTTCTAAAGAATGTCCATGTGTCGCTGTGGCCGTCACGATAAGTGAAGCTCCACTGCAGCTTTTCCGTTGTCAAGGTGTCGATGTGAAACTTGTATTCGTAGTCGATGCTGCGACTGTAGGTATCGCTAATCTTCTGCGCGGGGCCACAAGCTACCAGAGCTACCACGCCGACAAAATACATTAATATTTTTTGATACTTCATTATGTTTATAATTACAAACTGTCAGTTCATTATCCGAATTTTAAATTAATTTGTAACGATAATTAATTCTGACTTTTTTTGGGTCTGCCGCGTTTCTTTTTTGGCTTGATAGAGTTGTTGTCTGGCTCGCATCCTTTGGGTGCCGACAAAAAAACGGCTTTGCATTGCTCGTTTCCTTTTTTTTTCGTAACTTTGCATTTTCGAATGATATCAGTCAAAACCCATAAAGTTATGAATGTGAGCGACAAAACAATCGAATCCGCCAACAATTCAAATTATCAGCCGACTGATAATCAGCTGTTTTTAGTCAGAGAAATAGACAAACTCCTTTCGCCGAAAAAGGAAATCCTCTCCAACAGCATGTTGTCCGATTCCCAGCGCTTCAATCAGGTCAATCAGCTCTATATCAAAGCAGAGGCCTGGCTGTTGGCAACGAGCGACGACAAGAAGGTTTATTCCACCCTTCTGAACCTATGGGGCCGCTTTCTCAATCAATGTGACGCCTATTCCGATGCCGAGCAAGTGTTCCTGAAGAAGGTTCGCGTCGACGAGCAATTGTATGGCGCTGAGCATGAGGAGACCGCCTACACATATGACAAACTCGGCTCGGTATACGAACTCTTGGATAAGGGCCAACAGGCGCTGGATTGCTATTACAAGGAATTGGCCATCAGGGAGAAAGTGCTTGGCCCCAATCACCTTCTCACGGCCGACTCATTGCACAGGTAATCGTCTGGGGTACAAGAGCCTGTAGGATCCGAAGCACTGGTGAAGCTGTGGAAAGGCACAGAGGAGCCTTTGTGGGTCGCAATCTCATTTTGTTTTAGTTCATTTGCCTGCACCTGCCGCCGGTAGACGACCGGCGGCTTTTTGTTTCGCTGTGGCACAATAAAAAAATGGCATTGACGTTATTTATGCAGTAATAAGACGTTATTTATGCAGTAATAAATCAAATTGAAGAATTATGCCGCTACTGTTCATATTTTTTGGGATGAGATTCCAATTTTACTCCAATGACCACGAGCCGATACACGTCCACGTTGTGGCTGGCAAGGGTAAAACCGCCCGCAAGGCCAAGTTCAATGTTGTGCCCGATATCAGCCTCGTGGAAAACGACGGGCTCAAGGCAAACGAGCTCAAGATGGCCGAGATGGTAATTGAAGAAAACCAGGAAATCATCATCCAACAGTGGCACAAATTCTTCGGCAAATAAGAAAGGGAGGACAACAGTATGACAATGAATGTAAACAAGGTTTGGGTCGACAACGAATATGTACACATACTGACCGACGGCGGGCAGGAACTGCGTGAGCGCATTGCTGACTATCCGCGGCTGCGGCAGGCTTCCGCCGAGGCATTGCAGGACTATGAGACCGACCGCTACGGCATCAGCTGGCGCAAACTCGACGAGGATTTGTGCTTCGAGTATTTTGTGCCTATTTCATAACGTTGGCGTCAGATAAGCGATACAAGTCAAATGAATAAAGAATTTGACGTGGGGACTCTGTTCACCATTGAAATTCACCAGGGCACAGAACTGCGTGTAATTGTTTTCTCCCAGTTTAACATTCGTCTACAAAAAAACGCCTCTCCGATGAAGAGGCGTTTTTTTTTCGGCTGGATGCCATTACTGCAGTTTGATATGCTTCTTGCCGTTCTGGATGTAGACGCCACGGAAGGTGGCGGGGACTTCGGTGCCGAGGTAGCGGCCGTCTATGCTGAAGACACGCGGGTCGTTGACAATCTGCTGCTCGGCCTCAACATCATCGATTCCAACACTGCCGCCTCCAACATAGCAATTGCCTTCGAAATAAGAGGTGCCGTCGGTGACATTGTTACCAGTGGCAAGAGAGGGCGTGCTGGGGGCGGAAATGACAAGTCCGCTTGAATTGCCACCGCCGTGGCCACCACCGCCGGGGCCACCGCCAGTGCTGATGGTGGGAGTTTTGAAAGCTACAGTGTTGTCGTCGTAGGTGACGGTGTACCAGGTATTGCTGCTGACGGAGGATTGCTGTATCTTGGGTTGGTTGTAGGAGGCGCCGTTCTCAATGCCGCCCACGGCGATGATGACGCCGCCGTTGACATAGACCTTCTTGCCCTCCTCGCTGTTGGCGTCAATGCCCAGTTCCGGCGAGCGCGATCCGATGGCATACACCAGGCCTCCGTTGAGGTAGATGTTGCCGTTGGCGTCGATGCCGTCGTTGTTGTTGGAGTGGGAATAGAGGTAGCCGCCCGTGATGGTCATATCCTGCGCCGAGTTGATGCCGTCGTCGTAGGCGTTGATAAAAATCTCGCCGCCTTCAATGTTGAGGTAGTTCTTGCTCTCAATGCCTTCAGCATTACGGCCGCTGGTGGTCACCTTGACCTTGCCACCGCTGATGACCATACCGCCGCCGTAGGTGTAGCTGTTGCCCACCTGCGTCTTCACGCCGGCCTTGATGCCCTTGGGCGACGAATAGTAGTCGCTGCTAATGTGGTCGGTGTTGCCGGTATAGTTGGTGTTCTCAGTGGTGCCATTATTATAGTATAAGCCGCCGGAAGTGGTCACCGTGATGTCGCCACCGCTGATGGTGAGCACGCTGTCGCACTTCATGCCCTTGCCGCCCGAACCGGTGGCGGTGAGCGTGAGGGTGCCGCCGCTGATATCAATGTCGCCGTCGGCGCTGATGCCGCAGGCGGCAGAAGTCTCCAGATCCTCCTCGTCCCATTCGCCTTTGCCGCTGGTGGTGACATCGATGACAGGGTCGCCGGAGATGAAGATGTCGCCCGCAGCCTTGATGCCTTTGGCAGCGATGGCGGCACAGTTGATTGTGATGTTGCCGCCCTCGATATAGATATTGCCGCTGTCCTCGTCTTCGTGGTCCTCGGTGATGGCGGTAGCGGTGTCGCCTTCAAGGTCGCACTGGATGCCGTCGTCGCCCGTGCCGCTGATGTTGACGGTGCCGCTCTCCATCAGGAAGTACTGGTTGCACGAGATGCCGTCGCCCACAGCCGAGGTAATGTTGAGTGTGGCGTTCTTGAGGCTGATGTACTCGCCGGCTTTGATGGCGTGCTTCACGTTGCCCACCACGTTGAGTGTGCCCTGCTGCTTAAACTCAGCGTGGCCCTTCACATAGAGGCAGCCCTTCTGCGAGCCGCTGGCGGCATCGACGAGGGTGTTGGTGGTGCCGGTGATGACCTTCACGTTGATGCGCTTGCCGTTTTGGATGTGCAGGGCGGCACCGCTGTAGACGGGTGTGGCGTTGGTCAAGGTGAGACCGTTCAGTTCGACGGTGGCCTTGTAGTTGCCTGACATATAGAACTCGCCGTCGGTCGACGTGCCGCTCAGCGTGTAGGTGATCTCGCTGGCCACATCGCTGCTCTGCGCTATGGAGACGTGCGCCCCCTGCTGGGTTACCGTCAGATATTGGCTGATGTTGTCGGCCACGCTGACCGTCGCCGAAGTGCCATTGTAGACGATTTCGACGGAATTGTCGCTCTGCGCCTGTGCAACGCCGCATAGCGCGAAAGCGAACATAATGAATAAGATGGCTGTGTTTTTCATGGGAAAAAGTATTACTGTTTGAAATGCAAAACTACACCAAGCCAGTCACCCACACAATAACATATCGTCCGCAATGTTTGGCAAAAAGTCGGATTTTGCTTTTTGTTTCAAACAAAATGCGTATTTTTGCACTATGGAAAAAGAGCAGGTTTATACTCATCCAATGAACCTTTACCCTCAGAGAATCAGTGAGGAAGGCATCGTTGTTTTCGACAACGTAAGAGGGTTGCCTTCGGGCGACGAAGCGTTCACATCGTCAGATTATGTCATCTGTATCGGTCACCGCGGACGCATCGAGCTTATGTACGACAACATCTCCGACTACTCTGAACAGCAAACCGTGGGAGTCATCTTTCCAAATCATGCCTTGCGTATGGTGAGTGTAACCGACGACTATTTAGCTACTCTTATTATCGTCGACTCGTCGGTACTCAACGACCCTCTGCTGCAGATTATCAAACAGATGCGCTACCGCTACGAACCGCACCCCAACGTTAAGCTCGACAAACACGAATACCGTATTATCACGCATGTGGTGGAAGGGATGCGCGAAATCACACGTCTTAACCTCCCCGACCGCCGGGTGCTGATGACGCGCCTGTTGGAGTTTCTGCTAAGGCTGCTTGGCCAATACCGCAAACGTAAGCTGAACGAGACCGCCGCTGACAAGCAGGTCAGTGCTCGCTTCCACAACGACCTGAAGTTGCATTTCCGTGAGCACCGCGACGTGGGATTCTATGCCGCGCAAGCCTGCCTGTCGACCAAGCATTTCAGCACTGTCGTAAAACAGGAGACGGGTCATACCGCTGCCTACTGGATTCATCACCAAGTGATTGTTGAGGCCAAGATGCTGCTCCACATACGGCACGACCTTTCGGTACAGGCCATCGCCGACTTGCTGGGTTTCGAAGACCAAGCCACCTTCAGCCGCTATTTCCGCCGCGAGACGGGTATCTCCCCCACCGAACTCCGAAAGGAATTTGGAATAAAGTAACGGCCACCAAGCACTGGTCGTCCGGGCATTGGCTAAACGTGGTTCACTCAGTATGCGGCACCTTGGCGGCCTTTGCGTTCGAGGTCGAGTTTGCCGATGCGCCAGGTGAGGCCGAGGCTGACGAAACGGCTGTTGTAGCTCCAGCGGTAGTCTTCGGCGTAGTAGGGGTTGGTGGAGACGGTGTGCGTGTTGGAGGACTGGAAGAGGTCGTTGACCTGGAAGTAGAGCGAGAGGTGGCGGTCGAAGAGGTCGGTGCTGAGGCCGAAGTCGACGTTAAAGAATGGCTCGCTGCGACTGAGGAACTCGATTTGATGGCCAACAAACTGGCTGTTGACAAATACGTCCACCTTGCCCCACAATTTGGTACGTGCGTTGAGGCGTACTCTATAGGACCATACCTCGTCCTCAACCCATTCGCCTGGGCGCACTTGCATACGATACCAGCCATCGATTCCACCGGCATAAAGGCGGATATTCGTATTCTTGATTGGTCGCCATGTAAGATTTAGTTCGGCACCGCTCATACGTACGCTCCCCAAGTTGACAGATGTGTCCATCTGCACTACGCGGCCAAAGAAGGGGCTGTAAGCCACATCGGAAACTTGGGCAAAATTGTCGGTACTGAGGTTGAGGTAGCCATCTACACCGATGGAGCCCCACTTGGTGTAGTGCGTCCAGCCCGCCTCGGCCTTGTGGGAGTAGGCCATTCGCAGGTCGGGGTTGCCAACGGTGTAGCTGTCGTCGGCATAGATGACGAATGGGCTGAGTTTGGCAAAGTCGGGTGTGTCGAAACGGCGCGTGTAGCTCAAGGTGAAGTTGTGGTTCTTCTCGGTGGCATAGCTGGCATGGATGGAGGGGACAAGGCCGAAATAGTACTTGTCGAAGTCGCACGACGCGATGTTGTGTTTGTGTTGCAGCCATTGGTTCTCGCCACGAATGCCGGCTTTGAGAGTCAACCGGCCTATCTTCTGCTGCACGGTGAGGTAGAAAGTCAGGTCGGTCTCGAGGGCGTTGAAGACGTAGCTGCGAACAGAATCGCGCTGATAGATACCACCGGCGAGTGTGTCGAGATGATGTGTCTTGTCCAGTGGCTTGTAATGGAATTCCGCGCCAGCCTCAATCTTGCCCTTCTTACTATAGGGGTGAGTGTAGTCGACGTATAGGTCGTTTCTACTTCCCCACTGGTCAAGATTGCTATGACGAGTGAAGTCCAATGCTGGGAAGTTGACATATTGCCGCTGCCGTGTGGTCTCGTTGAGCGCGCTGGTCAGGCCGCCGTTCCAGTTGAACTCAATCTCGCGCCCTGCGGTGTCGAATTTGTGCTGATAGTAGGCACCCACGTTGCCGCTGATGTAATGCTGTTGCTTATCCACATTGGAGCGGTAGCTGTAGTCGCCGGGATTGTTTATGTACTCTATTCGGCTCACGTCAAAGTCAGCATCCATATTAAAGAACGAGGGATAGAGCCACGCCCACGCCGAGAAGGTGTTGCGGTCGTCGAAATGGTAGTCGAGTTTGCCACCAATATTGTATTGTCTTGACCGTTGCAACTCGTTTCCTGTGTATTCATTTGTTGAGGAAAGCAGGCTGTCGTCGGTCAGCAGTCGCGAGTGCTGCTCGCTGGACACCTTGAAGTCGTTGAGATAGGCGCTACCATAAAGGTTGAGACTTAGTTTGTCGTTGTTATAGACATAACTCACCCACGGCGAGAATCGGGGGCCGGTACTGGCTTTGAAGCCAACGGACAGCAGCTGGTTGAGGGGATTGCGGCCATCGGTGACAATATTGATGATGCTGCCACTGGTACCATAACGCGCCGAGGGGTTGCTCAGCACCTCGATGCGCTTGATGCTGGAGGCTGGTAGCGTCTTGATATACTGCTTCAGTGCCTCGCCGTCCATATTCGAAGGGCGGTTGTTAATCCATACCTCTACGGCAGTCTTGCCACGGTAGGTGATGTTGCCCTCGGCATCCACTTCCACGCCTGGAGCGTTCTGGAGGGCATCGCTGGCGGTGCCGGCCTGCACGCTGGGGTCGTCCTCCACGTGGTAGAATGTCTTTTCGCCGTCGGCGCTGTAAAGCGGGCGCTGGGCGGTGACGCTCACCGTCTGCAGCGTGGTGCTGCTTTTGAAGATTTCTATCATGCCCAATGCCGTGTCGGGCGGTACGTTGAGGCGTTGCCAATAGGTTTCATAGCCGATGGTAGAGACGCGCAGCAAGTACTCGCCGCTGTCAACCGATGCAAACCGCATTATGCCGCGGTCGTTGGTGGTCGTGCCGTAGGCAAAGGTGCTGTCGGTGTGCAGCAGCACACAATTGGTAAAAGCCATCGGTTCGCCGTTTTTCGCATCGCGAAGAGTGGCGGTGACGGTGTTCTGTGCCTGGATATGCCCAAAGCAGAAAAAAGCCAAGAGAGTGATAATGTGTCGTTTTGTCATATTTTGTTGTTTTATTTCCGGCTTGCAAAAGTACCGCCAAACAACGAGGAAACCCCTACTCGAAAGGGTGAAACAGGCTTTTAGGGCATAAAAACTACCCGAAAGGGTAGTGGTGGCGAGGACAATAAAAATAGCGTAAACACGTTATTATCACAAAGATTAACAGCATAAATGACGCAAATCGACAATTTCTTCATAGACAAAAACCGTGTGGACGGCATCACAGAGGCTGATTATGAGCGAGTGCGGCCCAAGATTGAGGCTGTGGCCGCTGCGGCACGGACAACTACCAATAGTATATACATTATTGACTACCACAAGCGCAACTTTCTTTACTCTTCGGAGAACCCGATGCTCGCTCCTGTTGGGCTGAAGGATATGGGTTATTCCCTGTACATCGAATATGTGCCCGAGGAGGAACAGGCTATGTTGCTCGAAATCAACCGTGCCGGATTCGAGGAGTTTTCGCGAATAGATGTGTCGGAGAAGATGGAGTTCGTTATCAGCTACGACTTCCACTTTGTTCAAAATGGCCGTAGCCGTATGGTCAACCACCGCCTTACGCCGTTGGCACTCAACGACAAGGGACAGCTATGGCTTGCCCTTGCCTCCTTTTCGCTCTCGCCACGCAAGAACTTCGGCAACGTGAGGATGTGGCGTGTGACAGAGAATGGCAACGGCATCGTGGGTAACCGCAATGTGCGAGAATATTCACTGGTTGATGGAAAGTGGCACACCTGCACACCCATCTCACTCACCGACACCGAGCAAGCTCTCCTGATGATGTCGGCACAAGGCTACACCACCGATGAGATTGCCTCCCGTCTCTTCCGCACAGCCGACACGATGAAATACCACCGCAAGAAGCTGTTCCGCAAACTTGGCGTGGAGAGCATCAGCGAAGCCCTCGCCACGGTGATGAGCAGCAATGTGATGTAATTATTCTTGGGGGCGAGTCTGAAGTACGGGAATTTATCTCCGAAATTTTTATCAAGTCAGTCCCAGTTTACGAAGCCTTAACGCAATTCCACCACGGTCGCGTTGGAATCCTTTGGTTCTTCCTAGTTGGCGATAGAGATTAGACCTTCTATCTTTTCTGGCAATGATTCTTTTGAAGGGATAATACTCAATGTATCTAACGAGAGCTCCCTGTCAAGACAGGTTAAATATAGTATGTTGGGGTCATTGGGTAGGCCGCCGATGCCAAGGAGCAAATAGACGGGCATGTGTCGGTCGATAGAGAATTGCTGGAAGGAGGCCATTCTCCCTGCGGGGAGCAGTTCTTTTTCGATGTCTTTGGGTAGGTGGCTGCGCCATTTGCATTCCACGGCAAACGGTTTCCCATCATACTCAAATACAAAATCCGGAGCGCTGTTGCTTTCGGGATAGGCACCCGGTAGCGACTTGTCGCCTCGCCATTCTTTGAACGCTAGTTTCTTGTTATTCGGCAAGTCAAGGATATTTACCACATAGTCCTCAAACTCGCGACCTTTCAGTGCCTCGTCGCTCATCGTCAATGCCTTGATGCGGGTGTATACGGTGCTGTATGGTCGATTGATGGCCTTGTGTATGGCGTGAATGCCCATGTCTTCGTAGAACATGCGCAGCAAGCGTTTGTCTTCTCCTACCGTCCAATGGTGGGGTTTGGCCTCTTGCTCGGCAGCTTTTAGTTCCTTTCGGTCGACAAGATGTGTGACGTTGGATTGCCCTGCCAGAAGCCCGAATATGGTGCCGTTGGTGTTGATATACCCACAGACGATATGCTGCACCTGACCGATGATGTATCGGTTTCGCAACCGAGCGGTATATCCTTTGTCATCTTTCTCTCGCTGCAACACCAATATTAGTAGGCGATTCTCTTTCAATGCCTGTTCGATCTGTACATTGTACGTGTCGTGAAAACTCCCCGTTACCACCAGCGTCGTCGGCACATGGCACACCAGCAAAGCCTTCAGCACCTCCTCTTCAAGTTCCGACGTGTTGAAACACACAGCGCATCCCTCTTTATCGAAGTTCTCCACCCACTGGAACACCTTCCCATAGCACCCAATCGGTGCCATACGCGAGGTAAGGAACAGCGTCTTCTCCCGCTGCCACAGTTCCGTGTTGCCGATGGTCTGCTTGATGCGCATGGTGTTTTCTTTAAATAACGCGACAATTTTGATTTTCGTATGAGAGACCTCTTCTCTCGCCACATTATTGAGCAACCATCAAGAAGGTAATACTATACGTAATCATCTATCAGATTATTTTTCCACAAGGAACAAATATTCTCTTTTGATGCGTCATTAAATTTAGTACATTCTACAACCATATTTCCAACGAGTGGTTAAGAATTTGGCCTGTCCTAGCCGGAGGTCTCGCCCTCGGTTGTGTCAAGGTCTCTGGGTGTTTGAGGGCTGGAATTATTTCTTCACTATTGTCTTCACTCCGTATTTGTCTTTGGTGCACACCACGAGGAGGTATTGTCCTGCCGGGAGGGTGCCGAGGTCGATTTCGGTCAACTGACTTTCACACTTTCTGGTTATTACGGCCTTGCCGTTAACGTCGTAAATCGTTATCTCATAAGGCTCCTGCTGGTTCAGCTGCACTGTTAGCCGTCCAGTTGTCGGATTGGGTGAGACGGAGAACTCCAGTGTAGCGGCCTGATTGATTCCTATGCTTGACGAGTCGAATGAGAAGATGGCGGTAAAGAGAGTGTCCTGCGTGACGGTGATGGTGCGGGGTGAATCTTCATTGCCGTCCGACCAGCCGTCGAAGATGCAGTACATCGCCGGGGTGGCAGTGAGGATAGCCTCATCGCCTTCCACGTATGTGCCGCTGCCTTCAACTGTGCCCCACTCAACATTGTTGACGGCTGTCTGCACGTGATATAGTGGCAGCTCAATGAAGTGGGCGACAAAGGCGGTGTCGCAGGTTAGGTATATCGTGAGGGGGTTGTCGGTAAGGCTGTCGCCAGTGGCGTTACTCCAGTGCGTGAAACGGAATCTCTCTGCAAAGGGATTGGCGGCAATGGTCTGGTTGGTGCCTCCAGGGTAGCTTCCGCCACCGGTGACGTTGCCCATCGTCTCATTTGCCGATGAGACTTGGAGATTAAACGTCTGGCTGCTGATGTCCTGGAAATAGGCAACAAAGGTGGTGTCGCTGACGAGGTGAATGATGCGCGTGGTCTCGGTGCTGCCATCGTTCCAGTGCAAGAACCTATGACCGAGGGTTGGAGCTGCAGATATTGTAACATCCGAAGCATAGTAGCTGCCGCCGCCGGTGACGGTACCCATCGCGTCGTCAGCCGCGATGACCTGGAGGTTGAACTGCTGCGTACATTGGAAATTGGCAATCAGTGTCGTATCGCTCATAAGATGCACCACGCGTGGGTTGTCGGTCACGCCGTCGCTCCACGAAACAAAGGCAAAGCCCGGCGCGGCAATGGCTGTGATGGTGTCGTCGCTCTCGTCGGGGAAGCGTCCGCCGCCAAACACCTCGCCCCAACCGACCTCGTTGGGCTCGGCATTGAGATCCCATTTGTCCACAATGACAAGGTAATATCCCACAGGGCTGTAGGGCCAGTCGCTCAGCCAGACGCCGCCAATCGCAGGGCTAAACCAATTATCCCAAAAGGCATACGGTCTACCAGGTAGTTGACAATTGTAGCCATCTTGAAATAGCGGTCCATCGGATCCAATCAGGAAATGATAATTATTGATGTTGCAGCCAGTTTTGTTGTCTAACATATAGTCTTGTTGATCCATAATGTCAACATAGACAGTAGGAATTCTTCCGTTGCTGCTCGCACCGTTATATCCACTGTTTGTAGAACCGACAATAAAAAAATCGGTATCCACCCACACCGGCTGCTCAAAATATGCCTCGTATAGATAGCAGTATTGGACATACTCATCGTTCCATCCCTGACGGAACTCCATTACACGCGCAGTGGCCGTATCCCACCTCACAGAGTCAAGCAGTTGAAGTCGGACCGTATCGTCAATTTCCTGAAATACCCGATGGCCAGCCGCAGTCATCTGGTATAGATAAAGATATTCGGGTAGTTTCTGTACAACAGCGGCGGTGTCGACAGTCGGCGGATTGTAATTTTGCACCATTGCCACCAAACCCTTCACCTTCATACGTCTATTATGTGCATATTCCCACTTGGCAATACTCGGACCTTCCAAATACCTCGTTATATGATACTTGAAACAAAAACAGCTATCCCATACGCCGTTGGGTCGCCAGTTCGGACAATCGTCAAACCACTTGGTGTAATAATATTTGTCACAACGCGGGGTTGCAGGTATTGTGTCGTCCACATCGGACGGAGTGGCCATCGAGGCAAAAGCCATCGCCGGCATAACAAACATTGCAATAATGATAATGGTTTTGTAGATTATCTTCATAATATGTAATTATTTAGGATTTGTCGATTTATCAAAGTTGTAGTGTATTACTGTATGAGCTTCGTCTTCATTCTTTGTATGGAAAACGGTTAATGTGCGATTCAAGTGGGAAATGGCAAGAACATTATTGGGATATGAGTTGAGGAGGGTATCTGTGGTGGTGGACTTGGGGATGAGTTTTACGCTAATTAAATCCTCTCCATTGTCTATGAATTGCTGGGCTATAGGAGTTGCGTTAGGTACTTCAAAATCCTTTTTGAGAGTGGCCCAACCCATAGAATCGGTGGCCTCCAACAGGGTGACATCGACAAAAACGGTGTCATTGACTTTATAGTCTTTTATAAACGTGGCATCAACGCCATCAACCGCAGCATAACGCTGGTAGAGGTCGCTGCACTGGTCGAAGGGGACGGTGCGGGGCCACAGTCTCACGGCCAACGCCACCAAGACGATGGCGAGGAAGATGATGGCCGGCAATAGAAATTGTTTCGGTTTTGGTCTCATTGTATATGGGATAAGACAAATGACACACTGGTGAGGGCTGCGCTACGGTGAGAAGGTGAGCCGTGGGACATTGCGCGGCCATTCTGTACAGGGATAGCAAGAAAGAGGAACAACACCACGACAGAAGCGATGACTGCGGCGCGGTAAACGGAAAACGGAAAACGGAAAACGGAGAACGGAAAACGGAAAACGGAGAGCGGAAAACGGAGAACGGAGAGCGGGGTGGTGTGCCGTCGGCTCGGCCGACAACTGAATGTTTGTCGAAGGCTATGGATAAGGGTCACGAACAACAGCAGGGCGAGGAAGGCGAAGAAGAGCTGTTCGAAGATGTCTGAAATGTAATGCTGGCGGAGAATAACCATACCGACGATGGCAGCGAGGCAGACGAGGGCCATCGCCAGAGAAGAGAGAATCCGGCGGCGGCGAGAGGAGAGGACAAGCAGACGCGGCGCGAGTTTGATATGCGACAAGTCGTGCTGCCCGGCAATCTGCTCGATGCGGTCGCTGTGCTGCTGCCAAGCGGTCATCAGTTCGTCCAGCGGATCACCATACTGCGCTTTGCTTAGTATGGTGTTATTGAGAGGTAACCTCTCCGAGGTATTATTGACTTTTTGATTCATAATATCATTTTTCAATTCACAACTTCACAACTTCACAATTCACCAATCACAATTCACTATTAAGGGCTCTGAGTTTGTCTTTTATACGTTCGATACGATGATTGACTGCGGCTTCCGTGATGCCGAGCGCCAGGCCCATCTCGCGCGCCGGGACACGGTCGAGGTAGAGAAGCAGGAGGGCTTTGTCGGGTGGCGAGAGGCGGTCGATGAGTTCGTAGAGCCGTTCAATGAGGCTGTTATGGCTTTCTTCGGCAAGGTTGTTGTAGGTGTCGTCGTCGAGCGGGAGGAACATAGGTGAGAGTGAACGGTGGCGCACCTGCGACACCGCCGTGTTGAAGGCGATGCTGTAGACCCAGGTGTTTTCCTTGCACTGGCCCCTGAAGCGCGGCCAGCTCTCCCACAGCGAGCATACGATGTCCTGATACATATCCTTGACGTTTTTGGGGTCGCGGTCGGTAAACATAAGGCATATCTTGAAGATGGTGCTGTCGGAACGGCGCAGCATCTCCATAAATGCAATATGCCTTTTGTTTTGTTTCATCAAAAAAGCGCTTTTGTTATATTAGTCGCAAAAACGTCCGAAAACTACCATCATAGAACGAAAAAAATGCAAATTTATTTTTATGAAGTTGGTTTTCAGTGGGATAAAAATGCATTTTTTTGGGGGGGCGGTAGTGCTGATGCTCCGGGCACAGTGACTCACCCTGTTTTAGTGAAAAACGGGGAGGATGGGGCAATAAAAAAGCCGCTGAAAAGCGGCTTGGATTGAATCTCACACAGATGTTATTGAAAAGATACCATTTCCCAATAACCGCCCTTGTCAGGCCCGACGCGACGGATGATGCCTTGTTCTTGGAGTTTTTTGATATTTCTATAGACATTACTCCTGTCAATGCCAATAGAATCAGCCATTTCTTGAGTTGTGATTTGAGGATTATTCTCAATCAAGGCTACTGTTTTCTGTTGCGTTTTCTGTTGCGTTTTCTGTTGCGTTTTCTGTTGCATCTGTGGGTTGCCGTGGTTGTTTCTTTTGAAAGTGACACGGACACCACCATCCACTTCTTCAATGGTTGGAACAGGAAGTCCTGCCGCTTCGAATCCTTCAAGGATAAAGTGGTAGGACAATTTGAGTATTATATACTATAAATGAGGACGAGGCCGGAGGTCTCGCCCTTGGTTGTGTTGAGGTTAGTGGATTTGGGACTCTTTGGTGGTGGGCTTTCAGGGTTCCTCGCTTTATTTGATTTTATTCATAGGTGCTCGGTTCCCATTCAGAGGCCTACAATTCATTGGTTCACAACCATAAATATTTAGGCCTCTTCAGGGTTCGCCGAGGAAGGAGAAGATGATTTGGATTTGTAACGGCACCACTATTGGGATTGTTCAGCAAGTTGTAGTATGGCTGCACCTCGACGGTCTGTCCCGACGTGATGCCGTACACGATACCACCTACCTCGAAATACTGAGCCGAGGCAACGGCTGGTAAACATGCCGCCATCAGGACGGCGAGGGATTTGATGATGCTGTGTTTCATTGTTTGTATGGTTTAATTGTTATTCTTCTACAAACATAATACACCAAAAATGGGTCAAATCTTACAGATGTTTAAATACTTTTTTTCTTTCGTGTCGTTGCCAGACGGGGCAGTATGCACATAAAAAGAGCGTGAACTCTTAAAACAAGTCCACGCTTTTAGGCTTAGTCGACAAATGTATTCGTTAATAATTCCGTTACTATTTTGTTTTATTACTATTGAATCATCCAGTTCTCAATCCTCAATCCCGGTATGCGGTCGAAATGCCTGGTGTTGCCGGTGACCAGAATGAGTTTGTATCTTCCTCTTGTCAACATGACGTTACCACGTTTCAACGGTTCGTGTGTTGGTGCGGCTGCAACGCAGTTCCTCGGCTATCTCCATCGCGGTGCCGTCGCCGCCCCAGTCCTTGTGGAACTTGGCAAGCGCGGCGTTGAGCATCTCGTCATCCATCGATGCCCAAGTACCGGCAAAGTCGTCGACATCTGGTTGCTTCTCTTTTTGGGATGGCGTCACAATACACACTTTTTTCCATTCCGCAAGAAAAACTTTACTGCCATGAGAACAAATCTCGCTCTCTCAGCGTGACAGACGGGCGTTTTTCATCTACGGCGGTAGGTGTACGTGTAGGTGAGAATACCGGAACCAATGTGGCTTTCAAAAGGCTTGTCCACAACATAGACAAGAGAGTTTTCGTCCAACTGGTCGATTCTCCAAGTCTCGCTGCCACCGGATGGCGATATAACCTTCAGCGAGTCCGTCGCTGCGGAGAGAACCCATGTGAGGTCGTAGCTCTTAAACTTCATTGCGCAGCTATCGCTGACTCTGTACACACGGCTGCTTTCGATGTCTCTGGCCACCATTGTCATGCTTCCGTCAGCGTTGATGGTCATGTCCTTGCGCTCGGACTTCTCTTCGTCCTGCGCTGCGCTGTCGTGGAACGGAGCGGGGTCATCCCAATGGATGGCTACAGCCGATTTGACATACTGCCAACTGCCGACAAGTTCATGCTCTCCTTTCGGCATCGGACGGAAAGATGTCAGTGGACTTTCGATAGCGACCCCTGAAAGGGTGATGAGCACCGCTGAAAACATATTAAATGCAGCGAATAAGCGGAGAACAAAAGGGATTTGATGATGTGATGTTGCATTGTTGGAGGTGTTTTAGAAGCTGAGGCCGTACTGCAGCTTCATTTTTATGTGTGTTAGTTGTTGTTGTTTTTCTTTTTGAGCAGACAATACTCTATTAGGGTCATCAGGCCAGCACCAAACAGAACCACAAGAATGTCAAGCAGGACAAGCCTAAGTGTCACGTCATAGTGTCCGAGCCAATAGGTTATTGCTACCACAGCCGTAAGGATAACGACGCTTCCGATAAAGGATTCAATCAGTTTTTTCTTCATGATGTTTGTTTTCTGTTGTTATACATTTCGAGTTGTTCTACTATAATAGACGCACAAAGGGGGGCAAATCTTACAGATTGCTGATGTTTTTTTCTATGAATGAGAGTTTCTACGAGGGGATTCGTGATGTAAAGGCACGTCGGCTGCGAGGCAAAGGCACGTCATTGTGCTGGTTGCAATGAAACGCCTCCGCACTGGGCGAAACGGCGGTTCATCGGGTACTCGAAGCGGTAGGTGGAGAGGAAGCGCTCCAGTACCTCGCGGAACTGAGCCTTCCACTCGTCGGAGGGCTGCGTCTGGCCGCGCCAGGTGTAGAAATAGTGGTCCGCCGTGCCATCAGGGGCGAAGTAGGCACGTCCCCACAGGCTGTAGGGTTCTGCCCAGTTCATGCCCTCGGCGACGAGGGCGTTGCGGAGGCCGTAGATGAACTTCTGCCACGAGAGCATATACTCCTGCGGCACGCTGTCGGCGCTCCATTGGAACATGCCGCTGGGATATATGGTCTCCAGCGTATCGAGCGTCAGACCACGTTCCGTCACCTCGCTGAGCAGCATGGCCTTTTGCGGCATCGCGGCCAGCTGTTTCTCCAGAGATTTACTGGTGCCGCAGCCCGGTGGACTTTCGATAGCGACCCCTGAAAGGGTGATGAGCACCGCTGAAAACATATTAAATGCAGCGAATAAGCGGAGAACAAAAGGGATTTGATGATGTGGTGTTGCATATTGGATGTATTAATATGTTATTCCAGCATTTTCTGTAGTTGTTCCTCGATGGTGGCTTCCAGCGTTGGGTGGTAGCCGCTCTGAACCTTGGCGATTTTGCCGTCGCGGTCGATGAAGAAGAGTGTCGGGTAGCCGACTATGTGGTAGGTGCTGGAGAGTTCGCGGTCGGAGAAGAGGACGGTGTAAGTGACACTGCGCTTGGCGAGGAAGTCGGACATCTCGTCCTTTACGGGGTCATCGATGGGGTCGATGCCGAGGAGCACGACACCCTTGTCTTTGTATTTCTCGTGGATGCTTTGCAGGAACGGCAACGCGGCGCAACAGGGGGCGCAACTCTTGTAGAAGAAGTCGAGGAGAACTACATTGCCCCGCAGGTCGGCGAGGCGCACGGTGTCGCCCGTCAGGGTGGGCAGCGACCAGTTGGGTGCCGGAGTACCTTCGGCGAGGGGTTCGGGTTCCTCGTAGGGTTCGTAGTCTTTCAGTTTCACGCTGGCGGGGATGGATGCCAAGGTCAGTTTGCTCTCGTCAATCATTGTGTCGAAAGACAGCAGCTTGAAGCGGTCGTATTGATGAAGGGTGTCCGCCTGCTCCACTATATCGATTTCTATAGTGTACTGGATGGGCAGCATGCTCAATTTCTCTATCCACAGTTGCACCTCGACGCGTATGGTCTGTGTGCCGAAGACTTTGTTCGGTTCCCAGTCCGTCTTGCGGTAGCCGACAAGGTGACAGGGCTTGTCGTCGAGCATTGTGTCGGAGATAGAATAGGTGTAGCTGTTGTCGGCCAGCTGCTTATTGTCGGGGAACGGATTGCTGTTGCGTTCAGTCAATGCCTCGTAGAAGGTGTAGTTGTGGCGGATGCTCTTTATCTCGTCCTTCCATTTTTTGCAAGACATAATCTCGCCGGTTGAATCAGAGTAGTACACAAGCTCCTCGCCCGTGTAGAGCGTGTATCCGTTCCATTCGGGATGGCCGGGATTTTCGTCTTGCATCGCGAAGACCTTTCCGAACAGCCTGTCTCGGCGTACCTTGCGGAAGTCGCACGTATAGATGGCAGGTTGGTGTCCTTGTCCGACACGAATTTCTTCCAGTGCTCCATTACATAATGCCCTTGCTGTATGGACTTGCATTTCTCGCGCGAGAGACGGAGGACGTTCTTCGCCTCATCATTGCTTTGGGCACATGCTGTGGTGGTCAGTAGCATTGCACCCAAGGCGAGTGTGAAGAAAGTCCGGTGGACTTTCGATAGCAAAGCGGAGAACAAAAGGGATTTGATGATGTGATGTTCCATTGTGGATGTGTTTTTCATTGACGCCTAAAAACGAGGTAATAGCCTTCGCTTCCGTAAATAGTTAGCGTGTTGTTTCCAGCGTTATACGAGAAGTTGAACGACTCTGTGCCGCCCTCATCGCTGATGGTAATCGTACCGTTGGAAGTCGAATAGGTGTAGGTGAACGGGTAGTCTTCGTCCTCGTTTTGCGTGTGCGTGACGTATTTGTACGTCATCGTACCGGTTGTGGAGGTCTCGAACTTGATGATGTTGGTTTCGACCGACTGATGCATTTCGCCGTACTCGTCCTCGTAGGTGTCGGTCTTCTCGTTAATCCATGAGGTGTTGTACACGTCGCTTGTTTCAGGGGTTGTGGGGATGGTGTCGTTAATGTCGAACATTGCGTCAGGGTCGCAGCCCGTCAGCAGCATTGCGCCCAAGGCGAGGACGGCGAGGGATTTGATGATGTGGTGTGTCATATTGAATGTGTTTTTGAAGTTACTTTATCTTCTTCAGTTCCATTTTCTCCATCTTCGGCACCTGCAGTATGTAGCGGTCGTTGCCGACGCCAACGAGTTTGATGACCGTGCCGTCGGTGCAGACGAATTCCCTTTTCGTCTCGCTCCCGCGGATTTCCTTGACGGCATAGGATTGGATGGTGTCGCCGCGGCTGTCAGTGAGCGTGACGGCCTGCCCGTCCACCGTCACCTGCGCGGGGATGGCGCCTGTGATGGCTCGTTGTTCCGCGTTGCTTGTTTGCATAATCAGCCATTCCGCCAAGACGTTCATCGCTTCCGCTGTGTCGGGTTCCTTGGGCTGCATCCCAGCATGTTCGCTTTCCTCGTCTTCGGTGTACGATATCGTCATAGAGGAGTGTAGGTTATGCTTGACGGCGGCAGTAGCCAACTCGTTTTGGTTTGTCACCCTGTATATTCCATTTTGTGCGCTTGCCGCGCTGATTGCCAGCATGGCGGCCAGCATTACGATTGTCAGTTTTGTCCTTTGCATAAATGTCGTTTTTGTAGTTCTATATAGTAGACGCAAAAGGTGCTCAAATCTTACAGAATGTTGCTTGCTTTAACATTATTTTTACAAGATGCACGCAGGCTTACCAGAAAACTTTTTTCGGAGAGTAACTGTTATTTCCCCAGCAGGGCGGTGGCGAGAAAGACAAGGCTGAGGAGGTCATCGCCCGAAGCGTAGAAGCAGATGCAGACGGTGCGCTCGTCGTCGTTGGCTACCATGATGTGGCCGGTGCCTACATGTTTGGCGGCGTTTTTCACCAGTACATTCTCCAGTAGCTTGGCTCTACAGTCGTCGAGCTGCTCGTCGGTCTTCACCTCGGTCTTTTCTTCTTTCAATTTGCCGTTCTCGTACACGACGGTCTTGGTCACCGCCACTGCGCTATCGTACTTCACTTCGGGCAGTATATGGCGCGCGCCAGCGGGCAGCATGGCGCTTATCACATTGCCGATGGCCGAACTGTCGGCGGCGGTATGCACCATGGAGATGCTGTGCGAGGTGGAGCTGACCTTGGCGGCGGAGTTAGTGTCGGGCAGGCCTGACAGCTGGAGTGCCTGACTGACGAGGCTGTCGGTGCCGAGCGGCGAAAGTTCCTCCTTCAGCGTCTGCCACTTGGCATCGTTCTTGGCAGTGATCCACACGAGGGAGACGCCCTGACTGTGTTTGATTTTGGCCGTGTAACCCCGGCGTGAGGCGTAGCGGTTGTAGATTTCACGGGCCGCCGTCGAGTCGTCGGTCGCGGACGCTGCACACTGGCATCCAGCCAGCACGAGCAGCATTGCAAAAATGATGTGTTTCATTGTTGTTAATGTGTTAAGGTTATTGTGTTTATGATTTGTGAAAGTTCATCCTTGGTGCTGTAGAAGAAGAGCCATAGTGTGAGGCTTTGGCTGTCGTCGTGGAGGAGGTAGCCACGATGTCCGTGCTCGGTGGCGGTACGGAAGAGACGGTCGTTCGGGCGGAGCATCTGTCGGGCGTCATCGTCGGTTACGGTGTCGCGCCCCTCGTCCACCAGATGGCCGTTCTCCCAGTGTTCATGGCGGGTGATGGAGTATGCAGTGTCCCATAATAAGCGACCAGTTTCGCTGACTACAATCGAGTCGAGTAGGTCGGCAAAGAATTCGCCGATGGTGCCGGAGAACTGGATGGTGTCGGAGTTGCCGGAGAAACGGAAGGTGTCGGCGGTGGAGGAAACGTTCTTGAGCGAAGAGACCTTGACGGCGTCCAGCGTGGTGGCGTACACGCTCTTGCCGACGCCAAACTCTTCGCAGAGCCGGAGCCAGCCCTCGGCGTCCTGTGCCTGGAGCATGACCGCGTTGTAGCCCTGATAGTCGCCGATAAGGGCCACGGTCAAGTCTTTGCGGTCGGCGTACTGCTTATAGATTTCCATGGCCGCTGAGGTAGCCTCGGGCAAGTCGGCCTCTCGCTGGCATCCCAGCAGGAAAACGAAAAACGAAAAATGAAAAATGAATAATAACAGTCGTTTCATATCAGCAGTTTCTTTTGTCAATTCACTAATCACTATTCACCATTCACCAACATGGTTTTAAATGTTTCCAAGGTGCCTTCGGGCGAACAGCCGTTGTTACAAGCGAAGTAGAGGTGCTCGCCGTCGACGTCCACCGAGGCGATGCTGCCATTGGCCCGGACGGGCATATTCAGTGGTATCAGTATCGCTGCGAGGCAAGCGGCAGCGGCCACAGAGGGCCAGAGCCATTTGGTATGCGTTCGTCTTGCCTGTAGTTCGCTCGGGATAATATTTTCGTTCCACACCACGCTGCGGATTTCCCTGTCCAGTTCCGCATCGCTGTAAGGGCAGCGGGCGCTTTTCAGCTCGTCGCCGTATCGTTCCAGTTGCTTGTCAAAATCTCTCATATTAACTGTTGGTTTTGTATTGTCAATTCACAATTCACCAATCACGATTCACCATACATCTTTCGTAATTTCCGCAGGGTGCGGGTCAATCGCATGCTCACTGCCGCGATGCTTAGCCCCGTAATCTCGGCAATCTCCTTGTAGCCGTAGCCTTGAGCGTGAGCCTTGATGATGGTGCGGTCGGGTTCCGGCGTTGCCTCGATTAGTTCCACCAGGTCGCGGTAGTCATCGTCGCGGTAGCCGGGGTCGTGCCCCACTGGCGGCGGTGCCGTCGGCTGATTTCCCATCTTCCGTGCCAGCGAGTTCATCGTGTTGGTTGCTATACGGTACACCCAGGTGCTCTCGTTGCTGCGCCGGTCGAAAGTCCCGAAGCCCCGCCATAGGTCGCACAGCACCTCGTGGAAAGCGTCCTCCGTCGTCCACGCCGCACCGAGCCTGTGGCTGCTGCACACCCGCCAAATCAAATCCCGTTGTCGGTGTACAAGTTCCTTGAATCTCTTTTCGTCCAATTCCATGTTGTCTCTAAACGGCTGTCATTTTGTTCTATTTCGACATATTAGACGCAGTGAAAAGTCAAATCACAACATCAGGAGTGAAGTTTTTGAGTTTTTTTTATACTATAAACCCCACACAAGCCGAAAGACGTTGTGTGGGGTATTAAAAGTTCTATACGCGCATCTATAGGTTTATCAGCGTTTTATAAAGCGTCTCACAAAAGTGCCGTTCACTGTGATTATCCGAGCAAAGTAGTGACCGTTAGGATGCTGCGAAATGTCGACACTTCTGCTATGACTCTCGGTTATCTTGCGACCGCTAAGATCGATAATCTCAACTTTCTGTAGACCGTTTGTGCTGATATTAATCACGTTGTGGGCGGGGTTGGGATAGATTTCATTCTTTTGCTGGGCAACTTCGTTGATGGCGACATGAGCGCATGACCATGGGATGATATTGGTGCCACCATTGCGGTAGGCGTTGACGACAGAAATGAAGTCTTCGCCGTATTGGTTGCGAACCCAATAGTTTACATATCGGTCGGAGCCGCCGCCGCTATGCCATATGCAGTGGACATTCTGCGGAGCCACTCGAATCACCACCGAGTCGCGGTTGACGGATTCGAGGCGTGCGGTGCCAAAGATAAAACCGCCTTCAGATTCCAGTGTCAGGAATGCCCCTTCCATCCAGCCATCATAGTGAGTGCTGCTGTTCTCCATAACAACGGTGAGACTACACATCTCCTCATCGGTATAGTTTACCTGCACCACCTTAACGCGGACGCTTTCGTTGCCTTGCGTGAAGACTATGTAGGCCACCCGTTCTTCGCCGTCGGTCATGGGTGCCACATTGAATCGTACCCATCCTGCACGGTTTATCTCGCCGTATTCGACATTAAGCCAGTCGGCAGTGGTGCTTATTTCGAGAAGGGCATTGCTCATCTCGTTGATGCCAACCAGCAACGAGTCGCTCCCTCCCTCGGCAAAATAGTTCCATATAGTGTCGCTGACGCGAAGTGCATAGTCGGGGATGGCACCTATGAGACAGGCGTTCTGCAAATTGAATGTGTAGGTTACGTTGCCGCCCACGCCGCCCACGCCAGGGCTGATGGAGTCAACGGGATAGTAGCCGTCGCCTGTGCCGCTCCAGCCGAAGTTGAAGTGCATATACTGCCTCTCGTCGTATCCGTCGCAGATGAAGCCGTGTCCGCCCTGTCTGGCAGAGCCACCGTATATGATGGGGCGTCCTTCATCCAACTCGGCAACAAGCATTGCGCGCCAGCTGTCGTTGGTGTAGCCATAGTCTTTGAAGCAGGCAGTCATGTCGGGACTGAAGCAGAAGTAGTCTTTCAGGGCATTGTCTATGCTTGAAAAGCCCGACTGTCCGACGATGCCGAGGGCGGAGCTGCCGCCCGATGCCGCTGTTCCATAGTCCATCGCCAAGCTCACTCCGCAATGGTACATCAGTGTGGCGATGGCGTCGATTTCTTCTTGGGTGTCGTATTGTGACGTGCTGTCGGGCATGTTGGCCCAGTCGTAGATGGTGTGGCCGAAGTCGGCGCTCTCGGTGGTACCTGTACGCGGAGAATTGTAGCTGTAGCTCCCGCGACCGAATGCAGGGTAGTTCCAGAACTTCAAATACATGGCCATTGCTGTGGCTGCGCATCCTGTGACGGTTCCCCTGGGGCACATCTGATTGTAGGGGTAGCCCTGGTCCCAGTGCGAAGTGATGAGAGGATCCACCCTGTTGCCGTCTTTGGTGCCGTCGACGATGATGCCATCCTCCAGTTGCTGCCATTCTTTCGCATCTTCCGGATATACGGTAATATTCCTTTTAAGGTGGCGGGCTCTCCAGATTGCCGAAATCTGCTCTTCATAGCCTGCAAGCCATTGCTTGAGAGCCGGCGGCATATTGGTGGGGTCGAGCCTGCCTGATGTCGAGTAGCCGAGAATAGGCTTGACGCAATCCTCGTTGGCGACAAGCACCCAGCCACCTTCTGGGTTTTCGAAGAGGTATATGCCGGCGTAATA
This sequence comes from uncultured Bacteroidota bacterium, assembly GCA_902784465.1. GTDB lineage: Bacteria > Bacteroidota > Bacteroidia > Bacteroidales > P3 > Colimorpha. The sequence goes on along the minus strand of CACZUZ010000026.1, from coordinate 5,270 downwards.
CCAGTTGGCGCTGTGCAGCGTCAGCTCTATAGGAGCTTTGCTATTGATTTTTGAGGTCATGAAGTTGGTAGCCACTTTGGCGGCACGCTTCGGTAATACCGGCTCGGCGCAAAGGGTTGTGGCAGCGAGAATAGAAAGAGCGAAGATTATCTTTTTCATTGTACTTTGGTGAAAATCATAATGTCGGTTCCGAACATCTGGCTGTAATCCTCATCGTTCTGATCCCAGGATATTGTCTGGTCTTCAGGATTGTAGATAAGTTCTTCTGGTTCCGAGGATGTCTCACCGTCCTCAATCAAGGTGAGTAAGATTTTGTTGCCCTTGACGGTATAGTTGAAGTTCCACGACTGGTCGATGGTTTGGTTAGCAGCGGGGTAGGCGGTAACCTCCGCACTAACTATCATGTAAATCTCGCCGCTTGTGGCATCGTTGAAGTCGAGCGAGGCGTCGTAGCTGATGTTCATATTGATGCCTTGATAGACGGTGCTGTTCTGTAAAGAACTAATCCACGAGGTGTTGGCGAAAATATTGTCCTCATCGTCTGGTTCTTCGCCGCCTTGCGATCCGCCACCTTGTTGTTCGTTATTAGTGGGTTCGACAGGGTCATCCTCACATGAGGAAAACGAGAAAGTGAGAGCCGATACAATCATCAGCATTGCTAAAAGTCTGAACGTTTTTTTCATCTTTTTTTTATTTATGAACTGTTTTTTTTAGTTGTTATCCTTATACTCATGTTGTTCTACTATAATAGACGCACAAGGAGGGTAAAATCTTACAGATGTTGCTCGCTTTAATATTATTTAACGATTTGCTCGCATGTATACCAGAAAACTTTTTTCTTCCGTGCCGTCGCTCGGCTGCCTGGTTCGACGGTGAATGCGAGATAACAACATTTACTTTGAACGAATTGGTCGGAACCAAGCTACGAGCCTTATATCAAAGCAGGTTGGTGTCCTTGTCCGACACGAATTTCTTCCAGTGCTCCATTACATAATGCCCTTGCTGTATGGACTTGCATTTCTCGCGCGAGAGACGGAGGACTGATGTTGCTTCGAACAAGTCCCCTCTACGCGCTCCACTGGAGCTTGTACCATCGTCGCTGCTTTGGGCACATGCTGTGGTGGTCAGCAACATTGTGCCCAAGGCGAGGACGGCGAGGGATTTGATGATGTGATGTTTCATATTGATTATGTATTTGATGGTTTACAATTTCATTACTACAACTTTTCGCGCCGGACGGTCGCCGACTTTGATTAGATAGACACCTGATGACGGCATACGGAAGCGGACGGCTGTAGATGTAGCTGTCTGGATATGCAACTGCCGCCCCAATTCATCGAATACACGGATAATTTCTCCTTCGGCACCACACACAGAGACGTATTCATCTTCCACGTTTATAGTCCAAGGAAGAGAAGTAATATCAACATTCTCAATAGACACTTGCACGGTGTCGTAGACGGTAACAGTGTCAAATACCATAACAGTGTCATATACGGGGATGGTGTCGAATATCTGAACTGTCACCGTGTCATAAACGATTAGTGTGTCGTTTGTCCATACGGTATCATGAATCGTTACTGTGTCTCCATAAACCGTCAATATCCTACTGATGCTGGGTGCCGGCAACCAAATGCTGTCTCCGTTTTGAATGGCGGTAATTGTGCAGTGACCCGAGGCGACTAACAGCAGGGTATCCCCGCTAACTGTGGCAACGTTGGAGTTTGAAGAAGCATAGGAAACAGGCAATCCACTTGTTGCTGTAGCAGTAAGTGCCAATTGTCCTGCACTACGGTATTCTTCGAGTGGCTGCTCCCAGACGATAATCTGTTCGGCATCGGCTTCGGGATATTCATAGCACCCAATATCAATATGACCACCGGAAACGCGGTTAAGTCCATCCAAATCGGTAGTTGACTGACAAGGCAGCGACACGTGATAGGGATGTCCGGCATTGATACACGATGAGCCGGATGACAGATGCCAGTCCGCCGTCAGCACTTGCTGAATACTTTCAGTGTCCAAACGTGCTCCAGCGAAGGCGGCAGGATTGATAAAGAGAGGGCCGATGCTGTCCTGGTCAAGTCTGAAATTGCCAGTTTGTCCCAACAATGTGTCTTGCATGGCATTGAACATCACATTGTCTGTCGAAGGGTTGAATCCATAGAAGAATTGGCTATATCCAGTGTTACCCCAGAAAAGATTGTTGTAGAGACTGATGCTACCATCTGCTCGCAGAAGACATGAAGGAACGTAGCTGGCCGAATCCCACAACAGATTGTCAGCGATGGTGTTGTTTTGAAGGATATTGTATCCCTGGTGCATGTAGATGATGTTGGGACGAGTTCTGGAAGCCCTAATGCTGTTGTTAGCCAACAGGCAGTCTGTTATGCGGCATCGGTGTCTGGCGGCAATGATGGCTGCGCTTTGAACATTATTGTCATTTTGAATCACAACCTCGTTGTTGCGTATGATGCAACGTTTCACATCCACATTTGAATAGAGTTGGAGCAATCCTATATCATAACCACTGTTAACTTGACCAACTTCACGGCGATTGTTCTGGATCAGACAGTCCTCTATGACGATAAGCCCATACGGGGTGTAGGAGCTCAATTGGCGTGATTCTATAGGTATATCATTGTGCTCAAACAGGCAGTTGTCTGTGCGGGAACCCGTCGAGAGTAGGCATCCCTGGAAACAATTTTTTACTGTGCAATTCGATACGTGGAAACCGCTGCCGGAAGCGGTTGTGCAATAGCCATACCTGGCCTTCTCCATATAGCTCCATCCATAAGTAGAACTCACTTCAGCGTACTCGCCATCAAGAGTGCAGTTGGACAGATGATAGTTTCCGTCAAGCAGCGTCAAAATCAGGATGGCGTAAGTGTTATAGACACTATCCACCTTCACCACAAAACCGTCAATTACTGTCGGCACGGTGGCTGACTCTTCATAGTCAATGCTTGAGTAATAGGAGGTAAGGAATTGCTCGGATTGAGAGGCAGTGAAAATTCGCGTGCAGGAACTGTCCAGTAGGTAGCCATGGTGCATTGCCTGACGCTCGGCAAGGCTTTGCTCTGTGCCGAGGAAACCGCCGAAAATATGCACGCCATTCTTTGCCGAGAATTTTGGGTATGTCCCGATGGCCACAAGTACCGTATCTCCTTGTACGGCTTCGCTCATGGCACCATCAATATTGCGTTTGGCTGTTGACCATGCCAGACCATTGTTGTTATCATTTCCCAGCATGGAAACGTAACGTACGGTGGCATTCGCGGAAAACGATGCCACCAAGAGAAAAAATAATAAATAATTTCTTTTCATTGTTTTATATTGTTAAAGGTTTACTGTTTCTTGTTGCGGGCGGCATTGAGGGAGTCGATGTGATTACAAGCAGCGTCGTAGGTGGCATTCCATTGCTGGGTGCGGCTTCGCTCTTTGAGTTCCTTAAGGTTCTGATTGTTTACCTGCGCTTCTTCTTTTTCGATGCCTGTTTCATAGATGGTGACGCAACGCAGGTCGGGGAGGATGTAGACGGAGACGTCGTCGGGGCGGTCATTGCCAGCTTTAATCATTTTTTCGGGCGTTTTACGGTGGGAGCGCTGTGTCGTGAAACTTGGGGCGTTGTTGAGGAGCGTCTGTTTCACCTCGTCGGGGAGGGTGCTGTCGTTCAGCAGTTTGTTTCTGTCTGCCGTGAGGCCGAAGAGGCTGTCGATGGCGGCCCAGCCCTCGTCGGTTTCGGCCTGAAGGAGGGTGACGGGGAGGCGCAGGGTGTCGTTGATTATCTTGTCCTGTATGTAGGTGACGCGCACGCCCGGGAGCCGCATGTCAGCGAAGTGGCGGTAGACGTCGCTGCACTCGTCGTAGCTCAACGTGTGCGGAAGGAACTTCCACGCCGCCGCGCCGCCCACAAGGAGCAGGGCAAGGATTATGATTATAAGCGTGCGGTGTCTCATAGTTTGGCGATGAGGGTTGTCTGTTCGATGGTGTTGATGGTTGCGGTGCGTGCTTGGGCGCTGCTGACATAATGTCCGTCTGGGTCAGGCGAGGTCGCAATGGCTATGACGGCCACCACCGCAGCGGCGCCGATGAGGGTGCGCGTGGCCCTCTGACGGCGGCGCTCACGGTGGTCGACCCAGTCGGCGAAGCCGTCGGTCATGAAGCGGAGCTCATTCTGAATGTGTGAATGTGTGAATGCGTTAATGTGTGAGTGGTTGTCTTCCATAATTCCTGAGTTTTTTCATGATTCGGCTGATGCGCTGGTAGACGGCGTCGCGGGAGATGGTTAGGCCGGAGGTGGCGGCGAGGCGGTCGGCGATTTCCTGCGCGTCGTAGCCCTCGAAACGGAGCTGCATAAGCTGCTGTTCGTCGGGCGGGAGGAGTGCGAGGAGGTCGAAGAGGGTGTCGGAGAGATGGGTTTTGTCTGATGTGTCGGACAATTCAGACAATTCGGACAGTTCAGATGCATCCAACAGCGGGTCGCCGAGCTGGCGGCGGTGAAGGTCGAGGATGACGGTCTCGGTGAGCTTTTCGAGCCAGCGGCGCTGCCGTGCCTCTGGGGCGGAGGGGTCGAGCTGGTCGAACTTGAGCCAGAGGACAATCCAGACTTCCTGTGCCAGGTCCTCGGCGCGGGCCTTGCGGTCGTCGCGGTTGCCGCGGACGCGGCGGGCAAAGTGCCAGCAGACACGCCACACCGTGGAGCGGTGGCGGCGCATGAATGCGCAGTAGGCGTAGTGCCGGGAGGTGTCGGGTGTCATCACTTCTTTATGTTCATCATTGTCGGCCAAGCCGACGGCATACCAGTTTAGTTTTCGGGCATGGTTTCAAAACCGTGCCCCTCTATAAAAATATATACGTATTTTTTGAGGCAAATCTGACAAGAGGGGTAGAATATTTTTTGAGATTTTTTGGAATGGGGTGAGGGTCAATATGATGGGCGGGGAATTTTTTTGTGGTTGCAATGATGTTTTTGTTCTCCGCTGCGCTATCGAAAGTCCAAAGCTCCACAGGAGCTTCGGATCCTACTGGCAGTTTCTTCAGATACGGGACAGTTTTTTTGGGGGGTCTAATGGGGCGAATGGGTCTAATGGGGCGTGATGGGGAAACAAAATGGCAAAAGTCTTAAAAAAAATTACCTCAAAAGGATATAATTCGAAAAAAAGTTGTATCTTTCCTCTATAAATTAACTATAGAACATTTCCTATCTGTATTGATTCCAAGAGAATACGCATAGCACTCCCCGGACACTCCAAGTGTCCATGACAGTC
>CACZUZ010000025.1 GCA_902784465.1 uncultured Bacteroidota bacterium | reverse complement strand
CGATGACGAGAACTTCCTGAGATTTGCCGTCCCCAACATCTACGATGTGACAGACGAGAACAAGCGCTTTGTCTTAGAGGTAGTCAATGATACGAATATGTCTATCAAGTATAGCAAGACCTGTGTGTATGGCGATAGCGTATGGGTGTTCTATGAGTACCGTCTTTTTGGAGAGGACAATCTGGAGGACATCATCGAGCACAGCATGTTGCTGTTGCAGGCATCCTACTTCTTGTTCCATCGCAAGTTAGAGGGTGATGATACACTCCCTGGTGAGGATGAAGATGATGACGATAACAATAACGAAACAAAGGAGGACGAGTAATGAACAAAAATTATGAGGCAATTAAGAAGGTTCTGGAGGATGGCAAGTATAAGATTCAGGAGGAAGACTCCCTGTTGACGGAGTTCTCCACGCAGCTCATCGGCATCGCGGTCGTTGTCAGCAAAAACACTCTTTTTTATTTCTATTACTCTTAATTCATCCATAACTGTTTCTTTTCATTCAACGTTTCATCTAGTAAAGGGTGTCATACTCTTGAAAACCTCAATAACATTGCACAACCCTCAGATGGCACTAGTATTCCATGCAAATTTAGTCTATTCTTAAAACTATTTATTATATATAATCCTCTTTATCTCAATGTTTTCATATTGTTAATTAATGATTTATCATATAAAAACGAGCTTACAAAGATACACCAAAAAATTGATTTAGAGACACAGACGAGTAAAAAATGCTATGCAATGTATGGTGTATCGTGAGGAGGATGGGGTCCCCCCCCCATCGGCCAACGGATGGTATCGGGGGACAGCGGCTACGGCCAATGGCAACAGCCTATATATCAGTGCTGACAGTGGAGCCACACATTCCAGCACACCTGTACATGGCTACCTCTGGGCAATGCGTGAGCTGCAGTTCGCATCCGCGGGCGACTATCGCATCAACTACGACTGGATTGCCAACGGCTTACAAAACAGCAACTATGTCTTTGAGTATCTACGGTTCTTCCTCGTCCCTCATGGCGTGTTGTTCGACACAAATTATTTCGCCAATACATTCGCAAACAGCAGCAACAAGAACACTCTTCCTGCAGGATGGATAAGCCTCTCCGACAACGGCAACGACTTGTATCTGCGCGGCGAGACCATTTGGCAGCACCACTCGCAGCCATTCCACCTCGACAATGGCGGCACCTACGCCCTTGTCGTCCTTTGGGCAAACCACGACCCCTATATGTATTCTGGTCCTTCATACAAATCTCGTTCTAGGAGCCTATTTTTGTCCGTGTTGCCACTCGTAAAGGGGTATTGGTTAAGAAATTTATTGTTAAATAATTGTGAGAAAGGCAGGGTGAGCGACATCACCTATGTTGAGACAGAAGAGGGGGGTGTTTTACTTGTCCCTGGTAACATTCTATCTACAAACTCGCTATTTCATCTGCCGACAATCCAGTAATTTCGGCGATATCGGCAACTGGATAGCCTTTGGTTTTCATCTTGCGGGCGGAGTTGATTGCTTGCTTGTAGGCAGCATTGTCAATATCAGTATGGTGGTCTTGTCTTTGCTCCCATTGTTTCCAGTCAATGTCGGCCAAGTAGCGTTCGACCTGCTGCCGCAAAGGTTTGATATCCGCGGTTGCTGTCTGCCAAAGGTCTGCATCTGATATTTGGGCGTATCCATGCACTAGCACATTGCGCATACTGATGATAGGCCTCCATGGTAGTTCGTCGTGCTCCTCCCGAAAATGGTGCGTCAGCATATTGGCAGCTTCGCCAATGACTTCCACATTCTTCATAACGGAATAGTAGGTGCGGATGTCGCTGACAAACTCGTCGTAGGTGATGCCGCTGACAATTTTTTCAACATTTTGGGCGTATTTCAAAATGTCTTCCAGCCGTCCACGGTCTCTTCTATGCTCTCTCATAAATAAGTCTCCTGTCTTTGTTTACACTTTCAACCGCCCAAGGGCGCAAGGTGCCATCTTCCACCAGATCGACCTCGCAACGAAGGAGATCTTCGAGAGCCACTTTCATGCTGGCAATTTTCAGCAGGCCTATAGGTTGGCTCCGATCGTACTGAACAAGAATGTCGACATCGCTCCACGGTCTCTGCTCATCCCTCGAATAAGAGCCAAAAAGCCAGGCCTTCACGACGGGTTGCGTCTTGAAGTAGTCTGCTATTATCTGTGTCATCGCTTGCGTGCTCATGGCAATAATAATTGAGTTATTTCAATTTGCAAAATTACACTTTTTTTTCAACACGGCAAAAAGAAAATGCCTTCGGCGATTTTTTAGGCCGAAGGCATGGGTTAGAAATCTATTTTATGTCTATTCTAAATCTTTCCCTCGTCTTATCCGCGAGTGAGGGTACTCGCGGGACTCACGCTCGGAATTGGCAGGTAATGGTTTGATGCCTTTTTGGTGACGCACATGTACGTCTGTTATTATTCCTGTAGACATGCGGGAAAGTGCTTCCTTTTAACGAAAAAAAACGCCTCCGACGAGGCGTTTTCTTTGTTGTCCCACCAGGATTCGAACCTGGGCAAGCAGAACCAAAATCTGATGTGCTACCATTACACCATGGGACAATCCATTTTCATGAAAGAGTTTGCAAAAGTACTACTTTTTTGCAAAACCCACAAAAATAAATTTCGAAATAGAGAAAGGAATATAGAAAATCAATTGAATATTAAGATAATATTGTGGTTAATTTTCTTTGAACGGGAACTTGATTGAGGGCAGTTCGATGGAGCGGAATGTGGCGAGAATGCCAGATTTTGTCTCGTCTTGGATGCCGAAAATGTCCTTGATAATATCCTTGTATTTATCTTGCAGGATTTTGCGGCGAACCTTGAGGGTGGGGGAGAGGAACCCATTGGCTGTCGTCCATTCCTCGCTGACAAGCCGGAACTTCTTTATCTGCTCATGCGGTGCAAACTCCTTGTTGTACTGGTCGATGACTTCCTGCATCTTCTTGTTGACCTCGGGAAGCTCGATGAGTTTGGTGTTGTCGCGATAGTGGAGGTGGTGCTTGAGGGCCCAATAGTGGAGGGTGTTGAAATTGGGCGAGATGATGGCAGCGGCAATCTTCTGGTTTTCACCGATGACCATCACCTGGTCGATGTATTCCGACTCGCGCAGCTTGTTCTCTATCACTTGCGGAGCCACGTATTTGCCAGCAGAAAGTTTGAAGATGTCTTTCTTTCGGTCGGTGATTTTGAGGTATTTGCCGCCCACCAGCTTGCCGATGTCGCCCGTGTGGAACCATCCCTCGCTGTCGATGACCTCGGCGGTGTATTCGGGGTCTTTGTAGTAGCCCATCATGACATGGGGGCCGCGGGTGAGGATTTCGCCATCTTCGGCTATCATCATCTCGGTGCCGCTGAGCATGGGACCCACGGTGCCGTAGCGCACAAGGCCGTCGACGGGGTTGTTGACGGCGATGACGGGCGAGGTCTCGCTGAGGCCGTAACCTTCGTATATGTTCATGCCGGCAGCGCTGAAGAGGCGGACGAGGCGCTCGGGGATGCTGCTGCCTCCGCTGATGATGATCATCTTCCGGCCGCCGAATTTGTCGCGCCAATGGCGGTAGACCATGTAGTCGTAGAAGCGGTGCATAATCTGGTACCATACCGACACTTTCTTGATGATGCCGTTGTCGAAGCGCATTCCATGCTTGAAGGCTCTGAAATAGATGGCTTTCTTGATGGCGGGGAAGTCCTTGCCAGCGGCATAGAGCTTGTCGTAGAACATCTCCAGTACGCGTGGAACGGCGCAAAAGCCACCGCATCCGATGTCGGCCATGTCCCTCTGTAGTGTACCCATGCTTTCAGCATAGTAGATGCTGCATCCCAGGTATTGGAAGTGGTAGTTCATCGAGCGTTCGAAGACGTGGTTGAGGGGCAGGAAGGAGAGTACCTTGTAGTCGGGGGTCATGGGGTTGACTTTGGAGTGTGCCAGGAAGTTGGAGCAGATGTTGCGGTGGGAGAGCATGACGCCCTTGGGGTCGCCAGTGGTGCCGCTGGTGTAGATGAGGGTCAGCCAGTCGTCGGGTTTGATCCGTTCTTTGAGCTGCTCCAGTTCGGCGAGGTGCTTCTCGCGGCTGGCGATGCCGAGCTTGAGGATTTCCAGCGTGCGGTGCTCACCCTCGATGTTGGCCAGCGTGTAGATGTCGGGCTTGTTCTCGAGCTGGTTCCAGGCGGGACGTATGCGGTTGAGCAGCACTTTGCTGCTTACCAGGATGAGCTTGGCTTCGCTGTGGCGGAAGATATGCAGATAGTTCTCGGTAGAGAGGGTGGGGTAGACTGGCACATGGATGGCACCCATCATAGAGAGAGCCATGTCGATGAAGTTCCATTCCGGACAGTTGTTGGAGATGGTGATAACCCTGTCGCCGGGCTGGATGCCCAGCTCCATGAGGCCGTAGGCCATGAAGTGGGCGTATTTGTAGTAGTCGTGCGAACTGTAGCGCACCCATTCGCCATTAACCTTGCCGGCGAGCATGTCATCTTTAGGGTGGTTGACTACCAGGTGGTCGAGAAGATCAAAAAGACGAGTAATATTTATTTCCATTCTTTTGCGTAGTAGGTTGATATTATTGTTTCTAAAAGGTGGAATGCCAAAACGTACAAAATCCTCCTAATATGCAAAAATAGTATTTTTTTGTTAATTTTTAGTTTTTTTAATTTTTTTTTTTCTTTCGGCCGTTGGCCATTAGCTGTAAACATTAAAGGTCAAACCGCCCTCCTTTGCTATCCAATCAGCACCTTTAGCTTTTCTATTGCTGAATGGATGGAGTCGACGTTGTCGCAGACCAGGGATAGCCGTTCTGTTGTTTCTCGCAGATGCACTGTACGCTGATGCTCTTGGGCATATTTTATAAGCTGCATGAAATTCCCCGACTGGTAGAATGGGTTGTTTTGGTTGGCGACGAAGTTGCACACCATCTTGTTCTGCTTGAGTACCAGCTTCTCGATGCCAAATTCCTTTGCCATGCGACGCAGAGTGATGGTCTTTATCAGCTCCTGTGTTGCTGTAGGTATAGGCCCGAAGCGGTCTATCAGCCGTTCGCGGTAGTGGTCCAGTTCCTCTTCGCTGTTCAGCTCATTGAGTTCCTTGTATAGTTGCAGTCGCTCACTGATGTTGGTCACGTAGTCGTCGGGCAGCAAAACCTCTAGGTCGGTCTCGATGACACACTCCTTGACGAACGGAGAACGGGGAACGGAAAACGGAGAACTGGGAGCGGAGGACGGAGTGCTTGGTACGTCGTTGCCATAGAAGAGGTCGTGGAAGTCGGTTTCCTTGAGTTCCTCGATGGCCTCATTTAGGATTTTGTGGTACATGTCGTAGCCTATTTCGCTGATGAATCCGCTCTGTTCGGCGCCCAGTATGTTGCCGGCGCCACGGATGTCGAGGTCGCGCATGGCCAGATTGAAGCCGCTGCCCACTGTCGAGAACTCCTCGATGGCGCGGAGCCTCTTCTGGGCTTCGTCGGTAAGTATGCCAAACGACGGGATGAACATGTAGCAGAATGCCTTGCGGTTGCTGCGGCCCACACGACCGCGCATCTGGTGCAGGTCGCTGAGTCCGAACTGCTGGGCGTTGTTGATAATCATGGTGTTGGCGTTGGGGATGTCGAGTCCGTTCTCGATGATGGCTGTGGCCACCAGTACATCGATTTCGCCGTCGATAAACTTCAGCATTGTCTCTTCCACCTCTTTGCCCTCCATCTGGCCGTGAGCCATAGCCACTCGGGCATCGGGTACCAGCCGGCTTACCAGTCCGGCCATCTCGGGTAGGTTCTCGACGCGGTTGCTGATGAAGAACACCTGTCCGTCGCGCGACAGTTCGTAGAGTATGGCGTCGCGTATGGTCTCTTCGCTGAAGGCTAGCAGCTCGGTCTGTATTGGCTGGCGGTTGGGGGGTGGGGTCTGTATGACGCTGAGGTCGCGTGCCCCCATCAGCGAGAATTGTAGGGTGCGCGGTATCGGTGTGGCCGTCAGGGTCAGCACGTCAACATTGGTACGCGCCTGCTTGAGCTTCTCTTTCACGCTGACTCCGAACTTCTGTTCCTCGTCGATGATGAGCAGTCCCAAGTCTTTGAATTTCAGCTTTCCGTTGGTGATGGCGTGGGTGCCTATCAGTATGTCGAGCTTGCCGCTTTCAAGGTCGCGGATAATCTGGTTTTTCTCTTTTGTGGTACGGAAGCGGTTGAGGTAGTCGATGTTGACAGGCAACCCCTTGAGTCGTTCGCTGAATGTGTTGTAATGCTGGAAGGCGAGGATTGTTGATGGTACCAGTACCGCCACCTGTTTGCTGTCGCACACAGCCTTGAAGGCGGCGCGTATGGCCACCTCGGTCTTGCCGAACCCCACATCGCCACACACCAGGCGGTCCATCGGTGAGCGTGCCTCCATGTCGTTTTTCACGTCGATGGTAGCCTTCAGCTGGTCGGGGGTATCCTCATACATGAAGCTGGCTTCCAGCTCGTTCTGCAGGTAGCTGTCGGGGCTGAAGGCAAACCCTCGCGTCGCCTTGCGTTTGGCGTAGAGGGCTATGAGGTCTTTGGCTATGTCCTTGACGTGCTTCTTGGTCTTCTGCTTCAGCACCTGCCATGTGTTGCTGCCCAAGCGGTTGAGGGTGGGTGCCTGTCCCTCCTTGCCGACGTAGCGGCTTATCTTGTGCAGGCCGTGGATGCTGATATAAAGAGTGTCGTTGTTCTTGTAAACCAGTCGGATAACCTCTTGCTGCTTTCCGTTGGTCTCTATTTTCTCAAGTCCGGAAAAACGCCCTACCCCGTAGTCGATATGAGTCACGTAGTCGCCAGGTTTCAGCTCGAACAGTTCCTTGAGGGTCAGTGCCTCGCGGTTGTGGCTGAGGTCGCGCACGGTGTATTTGTGGTATCGCTCAAAGATTTCGTGGTCGGTATAGCACAGCAGATGTTCATCATGGTCGATGAAACCCTTCGACAGTTGGTAGTTGATGGTTGTCAGCTGAAAGCTGTTTTCCTCTCCGAAAACTTTGTCGAGCCTCTTCTTTTGTTGTTCACTGCTTACGCTGATGAAGAGCTGGTAACCCTTGTCGGCATATTGGCTGAGCGACTCTTTCAGCAGCTCGAACTGTTTGTTGAATGCCGGCTGCAGTTCGCTGTGGGCCTCTATCTTTAGTCCCTTGTTGAAGAAGGCTGAGTTGCCCGATTCTATCACTTTGCAGCGTATCAGTGCCTTGAGGAACTCGTTGGCTGACGAGTATAGCTCGTCGGGTTTGGCATTCTGCATGCGGACAAGTCCCTTGTCCCGGTCAGCTTCAATTTTTTTGAATTCGGTAGTGGCTGTGGCGAAGCATTTCTCTATGGTCTCGCTCACAAACATCAGTCCCTGCACCCACACTATGTCCTCGCTGCCAAAGTAGTCCAGTACGCTGACCTTCTCTGACTGCCTGATTGGCTGGCTGTCAGGCTGTACGTTGTCTTGTTTGTTTTCGAGGTTAGGGATGATGGTGATGACATCCATCTGCCTCACAGACAGTTGGCTTACAGGGTCGAAGCTGCGCAGCGAGTCCACCGTGTCGTCGAAAAACTCGATGCGGAACGGCATCTCGTTGGCGAAGGAGAAGACGTCCAATATGCCGCCTCTCACCGCATATTCGCCTGGTTGTGTCACGAAGTCGACGCGTTCGAAGGCATACTCTTGCAACACGTCCATCACGAAATCCATGTCGAGCTGGTTGCCTTTGTGTATCTGGAGGGTATTGCTTGTCAGGGTTTTGGACGACACCACCTTTTCTGCCAGAGCCTCGGGATAGCTTACCACCACCAGCCTTCTGCCTCCTGCCAGTTGTTTCACCACTTCGGAGCGCATCATCACGTTGGCGTTGTCGGTCTCCTCGGTCTGGTAGGGGCGTCTGTAGGTCGTGGGGAATAGCAGGACGTGCTTCTCTTCGATTTCCGCCCCGCTTTCGTCGAGTAGAGTCTCGAGGTCGTTCTGAAGATAGTAGGCATCCTCTTTGGCTCCGACGATAAACATGATGTTCCTGTCTGCCAGTTCCTTGTAAAGAGCTGCGCCAACGGTGGCAGTTAGGCTTCCCGTCAGTCCGGTGACATGGATGCGAGCGCTGCTCTCCCTAAGCCCTTTACTAAGTTGAACTATGATATTCGATTCGCTATAGATGTCTGTAAGTTGCATTTTGAGCTATGTGGTATAATGTTGGAAATTGTGGGAGTATGATAGTGGTGATAGTTAAAGTTCGTTAAGTGTAACGCCGGATATACGAAAAAATTGCGTACGGCGTTAAACTAGACAAACTAGACAAACTAGAGAATCTAGACAATCTAGACAATCTAGAGAATCTAGACAATCTAGACAATCTAGACAAATCTAGAAAACAAGAAAACCCCCGAAACATAAAACACCCCCCTTAATATGACTTCGATTCTCTGGGCTGATGATGAGATTGACCTGCTCAAGCCGCACATCCTTTTCCTTGAAGACAAAGGCTATTCTGTAACCCCTGTGACCTCGGGCTCAGAAGCCCTCGACGAACTTGCCGATAACGAGTTCGACCTCGTTTTCCTCGACGAGAACATGCCGGGCATCAGCGGCCTCGACACGCTGACGCAAATCAAGCGTCTCCGCCCCCAGCTCCCCGTCATCATGATTACCAAGAGCGAGGAGGAGCATATCATGGATGAGGCCCTCGGCGGCAAGATTTCCGACTACCTCATCAAGCCTGTCAACCCCAACCAGATACTCCTCTCCGTCAAGAAACACACCGAGGCCAAGCGTCTTGTCAGCGAGAAGTCGACCTTCTCCTACCAGCAGCAGTTCCGCGACATCAGCATGCAGCTCAGCGACCGTCTCAGTGCCGACGAATGGATTGATCTCTACCGCAAACTTGTCTATTGGGATTTGGAGCTTGCCAACACCAGCGACGACAATATCCACGACATTTTCCGTTCACAGAAAGCCGAAGCCAACCAGCTCTTCTGCCGTTTCTACGAGCGTAACTATATCGATTGGGTCAACGGCAAGAGCGAAAAGCCCTTGATGTCTTCCACCGTGGTTCGCGAACGCCTCTTTCCCCTGCTCGAGGAGGATCGTCCCACCTTCATGATTGTCATCGACAATTTCCGCTACGACCAGTGGAAATATATACAATCGCTTGTTGAACAGTACCTTCATGTCGAACGCGACGACATCTATTACAGCATTATCCCCACAACGACACAGTTCGCCCGTAACACCATGTTCGCCGGACTGATGCCGTCGGAGATTGAGAACAAATACCCCCAGTACTGGGTCAACGAGGACGAAGAGGGCTTCAAGAACCAATATGAAGCGGAGCTGATGGGCGAGAACCTCAAGCGTCATGGCTTCAACGTCAAGATGAGCTACAACAAGGTGCTCAATGCCCAGCACGGCAAGCGTCTCGTCGACAGCCTTCCCAACCTGATGCACAACAAGCTGAACATCATCATCTACAATTTTATAGACATGCTCTCGCATGCCCGCACCGACAGCAACATCGTCCGTGAACTTGCCGAGGACGAGCGAGCCTATCGTTCTGTGACGCTCTCATGGATGGAGTATTCGCCTCTGCTCGAGGTCATCAAGTTCCTTGCCGACCACGATGCCAACGTGGTAATCACCACCGACCATGGCTCAGTGCGTATCGACAACCCAGTGCGCGTCAAGGGTGACCGCGACATCTCGGTGAACCTGAGATACAAGCAGGGCCGCCTGCTCGACTACAATCCCAAGCAGGTTTTTGAGGTGAGGGAACCCAAGAAGATATTCCTTCCCAAACGATATGTCACATCTCCCTATATTTTTGCCCGCGCCGGCGACTTCTTCGCCTATCCCAACAACTACAACCAGTACGTCCAGTACTATATGAACACCTTTCAGCATGGAGGTATCTCGTTGGAAGAGATACTGATACCGTTTATCACGCTGAGAAACAAAGGTTAGAATTGAGCGACTGATGCAACTGTCCCACTCTCCCCATTATATACACACCAACATCAGATGAAACTTAAATTATTGATTATATGCGCTGTGATGCTACTCGCAGGCTGCACGGAAAGCCACAAGTCCGACGATAAGCCCGAGTGGGTGCAGCAGGCCATCAGGGATTACAACCAGGGCATTGAGTATGACATGTCGGGACAGATGCGGCTGGCGGAGATGTACTACCGCAAGGCCTACATGGCGATGAAGGAAGAGCCCGAGGCTCGGCTGGGTTTCTATGGCGAGACAGGCTTCCGCTACTCTTTTCTGATGTTCATCCGTGGCGACAAGGAGGGGGCGCTGGCTGTTGCCAGCGAGGTGCTGGCCGAGGCCGAGAAGCACCCCGACTTCCCTCCAGCCCAGATGTCGGAGCTGCTCTACGAGGTGGCTTTGTGCGAGAAGCAGTTGAAGCAGTTCGACGCGGCAAAGGAGACCTATCTCAAAGCCTACGAGGCACGAGCCAAGGAGGTGGGCGGCGAGAACAAAGGGAACCTAAACATGGTGCTGATGTGCGACTGCCTGTTCGACCTCTACCTCACCACTCTCGAATTCGACGAGGCGGAGCATTGGCTTCGTCGCAGCGCTGAGGAACTTGCGGCGTGGGAGCAGGTGGATGACGCTGAAGCCCATCTCGTCCAAGAGTATTGGGATATCTATGCCCTCAACCGTGCCGGGATGTTGCTGAAGCAGGGTAGAAAGCGGGAAGCCGATGCTGTCTTCGACTCCATACCCGACAGACATCTCGTTACTCCACAATGTGTTGTCACTGCCGCCGAATACCTGACATCCTCTGGACGTTATGCTGAGGCAGCCGATATGTACATAAGGTACGACACCGTCTTTGCCCCCGATACCATCCACATCACGTTCGACTATCTGAAGGGCGACCTTGCACCCCGCTACAAGGCCAACCGGCAGGCAGGTCGTGTCGACGTGGCTCTGGCTTTGGCCGACTCGGCCTTCAACGGCATAGACACCGCTCTTGCACGGCAGAAGCGCAACGATGCCGCCGAGCTGGCGGTTGTATACCAGACCCATGAGAAGGAGCTGGCACTGGAGGAGAGCCGCCAGCAGACGCGCCTCTTCCGCGTCCTCTTCCTTGCGGCGACCATCATAATCATTCTGATTGTATGGATTCTCGTCCGCATACACCGCTACAATATTATGTTGACCGAGAAGAACCGTCTGCTCTACGAACAGATACAACAACGCGAGCAAGCCGAAGCCGAAGAACGTGAGCGGCAGCAGGCACAACCCGTTGAGAGCCTCGGTCAGAGCCAGCAACTTTACCGCCGCCTCTGTTTGCTGATGGAAGACCCCGCCGTCTATACCGATGCAGCGTGCAACCATGAGACGCTGGCCCGCCTAGTTGGCACCAACTACCACTATGTCTATGATGCCTTGAACGAATGTGCCAATACCACCCCCGCCGACTTCATCAACCACTACCGCATACGCCATGCAGCCATGTTGCTTGCCACCACCGATGACCCTGTGGGCCTCATCGTTGAGCAGTGCGGCATAACCAACCGCAGTACTTTCGCCCGCCTTTTCCGCGACCACTATTCCATGTCGCCCACCGAGTACCGCCGCGCCGCAAAGGAGAAATGATTTTGCCGTATCTCACACCATCCACCTCCGGTGGGCAGCATTTGAGTTGCCCACCGTCTTTTTTATTGCGTCAAGAATGTAGCTTACCTTGTCAAGGTCGGTGACCGCCAGGCACGGAAGGTGGTGGTGATGAAGTGAGAATGTGTTTATCTGTTCTGCAACAATGAAGGTTAACTGTCAATTATCATCAGGCATTGTTCGATGGGTATGCCACCCTCCTTGTCGGGGAGGTCACGGTTGCGGTTGATGAGTTCGCTCACAATGCCCATAGCTTTGCGAGTGCTCTCCTTTAGTGTTTTGCCGTTCATGAGGTTGCCTATCAGGACAGCGGAGAAGATGTCGCCAGTGCCGTGGAACAGTACAGGGATTTCCTCATAGTCAATCTTGAAATACAGACCTTCGCTCTGTTGTTGCAGAACACCGTTGACAGGCAATGAGCTGCGTCTACCTACTACGCAGCTCTTTCCTTCTACATGGGCACTGGTGATGATGGCAGTTTTTGACCCTATGCCACATAGTTCATCGAGCATGCGGCAGGCTTCGTCCCACGACATGCCCTCTTTGCGGAAAGGGATGTCGGTTAGGAGGGAGGCTTCTGTATAGTTGGGGAAGCAGAGGTCGGCCATGCCAACCATGTGGCGCATCAGCTCCACCTGGCGGTGGGTCATGCCGTTGTAGAGCCTGCCGCCATCGCCCATGATGGGGTCGACGAAGATGGTTGTGCCAGAATCCCTGAGTCGAGAGCAATAGCCGGATACAAGGTTGGCCTGCTCCTCGCTGAACATCAGGCCAGTGCAGGCAGCGTCAAAGCTAAAGCCCAGTTGTTCCCACACAGGCAGCGTGCCGCGCATATAGTCTGTGGTTTCCAGGACATTGAATTTCCCGTAGTCGAGGGTGTTGGAGACCAGTGCCGTAGGCAGGTTATAGGTGGCGTGTCCCATATAGGTGAGTATGGGCATCATCGCTACCATGCCTACATGACTGTGACCCACAACATCGTTGATTAGTAGAATCTGCTTCATACATTCTTCAGGCTGAGTGAGATACGGTTACGCTTCAAGTCTACTTCAAGTACTCGGACCTGTACATGCTGGTGGAGATGCACCACCTCGTTGGGGTCGTTGACACGACGGTTGGCCATTTGCGAGATGTGTACGAGGCCGTCCTGATGCACTCCCACGTCGACGAAGCATCCGAAAGCTGTGATGTTGGTCACTATGCCGGGAAGCACCATGCCTTCCTGAAGGTCTTCGATGCGGCTGACATTCTTGTCGAACTCAAAGACTTCGAACCTTGCTCTTGGGTCGAGACCAGGTTTCTCCAGCTCTTTCATGATGTCTTGCAGTGTCGGCAATCCGCAGTCGTCGGTGACAAACTGCCTTATATCTATCTTGTTGCGTTGTTCTTTGTCCTTTATCAGTTGCTCTACGGTGGTGCCTACGCCGGCGGCCATACGTTCCACAAGAGCGTAGCGTTCGGGATGTACAGCGCTGTGGTCCAGCGGGTTTTTGCTTTCGCGTACACGCAGGAAGCCGGCACATTGCTCGAAGGCTTTCTCGCCAAGACGCTCGACTTTCAACAGCTCTCTGCGGTTGGCGAAGGCCCCGTTGCGGTTGCGGTAGTCTACAATCTTCGATGCCAGTGAGGGACCTATGCCGCTGACGTAGGAGAGCAGTTCTGCACTTGCTGTGTTCAGCTCCACGCCAACGCTGTTGACACAGCTCTCCACTGTGTCTTGCAGGCTGGCTGCCAACATCTTCTGGTCCACGTCGTGCTGGTATTGTCCTACGCCGATGCTCTTGGGGTCAATCTTCACCAGTTCGCTTAGAGGGTCCATCAGTCGGCGGCCGATGCTCACAGCTCCGCGTACTGTCACGTCGTAGTCGGGAAACTCCTTGCGGGCCACCTCGCTGGCACTATATACCGAGGCACCGCTTTCGCTCACCATTACGGCAATCACCTTGTTTTTAAAGCGGCAGCGTTTCACCACTTCCTCCGTCTCGCGTCCGGCAGTGCCGTTGCCGATAGCGATGGCCTCAATCTTGAATGCCTCGACAAGAGCTTCGAGTTTGCTGACGGCGGCATGCTCTTCACGAACCGAAGTGAAAGGATAAATGGTCTCGTTATGAATGAGTTGGCCTTGTGCATCAAGACACACAACCTTGCACCCTGTGCGAAATCCAGGGTCGATGGCGAGGGTGCGTTTCTGACCGAGAGGGGCGGCGAGGAGCAGCTGCCTCAGGTTCTCGGTGAAGACTTTGATGGCCTCTTTGTCGGCCTTCTCTTTCAGCAGGTTGCGGAATTCGGTCTCCACCTGAGGCGACAGAAGCCGCTTGTAGCCGTCTTTGACGGCAAGAGCCACCTGCTGCGACGACTGGCTGTTGCCGCGTAAGAACTGGCGTTCGAGCGACTCCACGGCTGGCTCGTCCTCCTCAGGTTGAATCTTGACGCTGAGCATGCCCTCCTCTTCGCCGCGGAACATGGCTAGGAGACGGTGCGAAGGTGCCCGCATGGCCTGCTCCTTCCAGTCGAACCACGACTTGAATTTTCCGGCCTCATCCTCTTTGCCTTTGGCAACTTTCGACATCAGCATTGCCGTTCGGCGGAAAAGGTTACGCACCTTGTTGCGGGCCTGTAGGTCTTCGCTGACGCGCTCGGCGATGATGTCGCGTGCTCCGGCCAGGGCATCCTCTACGCCGGCGACGCCCTTTTCGGTATTTATGTACTTCTCAGCCAGTTCTTCCACGTCGCATTGATACTGTTTCATCAGCTCGTCGGCGAGGGGTTGTAGACCTCGCTCTATGGCTATCGAGGCACGTGTCTTGCGTTTCGGCTTGTAGGGCAGGTAGAGGTCTTCGAGTTCGGTCATCGTCTCAGCCTTCATCAGCTGTTGGCGTAACTCGTCGGTCATCTTGCCTTGCTGTTCGATGCTCTGTATTATCGTTTCGCGGCGTTTGTCAATATCCTTGAGCTTCAGTAGCATGTCGCGTATGGCGGCAATCTGTACCTCGTTGAGATTGCCCGTGGCCTCCTTGCGGTAGCGGGCAACAAAAGGCACAGTAGCACCTCCTTCGAGCAGTTCGATGGTTTTCTCCACCTGTCGTGTGCCGAGGTTGAGCTGTGTGGCTATTATGTTTATGTAATCCATTGTCTTGATGATTGTTGTGCTTGTTTGCTTGCACAGAAATGAAATGCAAAGTTAATCCAATTTTTTGAAAAAACTGTAAAAAAAAACTATAGGATGTAATAATATTCTTCCTGTAGCGTTATTGTCAGACATAAAGATGAAAAGATGAAAAAAATAATTGTTTTTGCAGTCCTTGCAACATTTTTTTCGGTTGTTTCGGCTCAGGAGTTGAGCTCGAGAGCCAAGGCTATGCGTATGATGACCTTTGCCAAGCCTGAATATATGGTCAAGGACATTAAGGTGCTGGCAGACACAATGACCGTTTATGCACTCTCGGACAATGTTATCTATCCCATAGGCAAGTGGGAAAATGTGGAGCAGTATATCACGAGCACCCAGTTGCAGTGGTACCGTGAGGTGGGCTACAAGAACTACTATGACTCGATGGTGGTGTCGGTCAACACTTTGCGTCGCCTTGATGACAGCTATATCGATATGTATCACAGCATTACCACTGGTCGCGTTGAGATGATTGCCGGCCGCATCACCGATGCCGAAGTGAAGCTCGACAACGGTGTGCATGTGGGCATGTCGAAAGAGGATGTGTTCCGCACTGTCTTCAAGCGTTTCCCCAAGTCGTATGTCAACGACATTGCCGTGCTCAAGGTCATCAGCGGTGCCGGCGAAGTGGGTCAGGTATACACCTTCCGTGGCAACAAGCTCCGCCACATAGGCATCATCTCGAAATATAAGTATTACTAGCCTTGCACGTCGGTCTCTTCTTTGGTTCGTTCAACCCCATTCACGTGGGTCATCTCATCATAGCCAACTCGATGCTTGAGTTGACTGATATGGATGAGGTGTGGTTTGTTGTGTCGCCGCAGAACCCCTTCAAGGAACGACGCACGCTCCTTGCCGACCATCACCGAATACAGATGGTGCGCGCAGCCATCGACGACAACTATAAAATGCGGGTATGCGATGCCGAGTTGCATCTTCCCATTCCATCTTACACCGTCGTTACACTTGCCCATCTCAGCGAGAAATATCCCAACAAGCGTTTTTCACTCATCATAGGTGGCGACAACCTGGACAATTTCCATCGTTGGCGTAACTATGAGCAAATCCTTGAAAACTATAATATTTACGTCTATCCACGTCCTGGAATTGAACTCAACGACCTGGCCAAACATCCTCATGTCCATGTCGTTGAGCTTCCGACGATGGATATCTCCTCAAGCTATATCCGCAAACTGATAGCCGATGGTCACCCTCCCCGCTATCTTCTCACCGAACCGGTTTTTAAATACCTCACAGAGATGCATTTCTACGAGTGAATGGTGACATCGTAACAATCCACAATGAGATTTTTTTGTTTTTTGGCTGGCACAAGGCTGATGACATCTAGCCTTGTGCCAGTTGTATGTCAAGCTTTTTTCTCCTTAAGAGCTGCGGCTTTTTTTGCTTTCTTTGTGGTCAGCTCTTCCCTGGTTAGTTTGGAAGGGGTTTTGCGGGCGGTAGTCTTTGTGGCCTTGGTGGTTTTTGTAGTCTTGGCAGTCTTTGTGGTTTTGGCAACTTTAGAGCTTTTGGCAGTCTTGGTTGCAGCTGTCTCCAAGCCGCCGGCGGTCTCGCTTTTCTTCTTGCGTCCACGATGGTGCTCTTCGGGAGGATTATCCTCGCGCAAAAGACCTTCGCCGGCATCGGCTTCGGCCAGCAGCCCTTCAATTTCGAGGAGGTCGTCGTCGTCGGGTTCGAGGTCATCGTCATCGTCATCGCCGTCAATATATGAGTCTTTCTCGTCATCGGGGCGGTCATCGCCGTATTCGTCATCGAGGTCGTCGTTCTCCATTTCAAATTCCTTCTTGTCTTCGGGCAGCCCTTCGAAGATCTCCTCGTAGGCTCCATGGTTGAGCTTGCCGACGCGATGGTCGTTGCCCTCTTCCTTGTCGATGGCCTCAGAGATGGGTGCGAACTCGCTTTCTACTTGCTCTTCGTCGCCGTAGATGTCTTTGTCGAGATCTTCGTCGACAAGTCCAGTGTCAATCTTGACATCGAATTTTATCATGTAAGAGGTGTCTTCTGTCTCGAGGGGTACGACAAAAATTGCCTCTCCGTTTGGTTTGATTGTCTTTTGCAGATAGTCTTTATAGCCTTCGGGATAGGCTTCTTTGAAGAGTTCCCGAATATCATCGGTCAGATTTTTATAGCTGATAATCAGTTTTTTCTTGCGGTTGTTGTGATTCATAGTTGCTTGAAAATTTTTGCAAGTATAGCAAGTTTCTATAAATGCACAAAATTTTTTTTCATTGTGGTGTTTTACGTTCAGCAATATGTAAAAAAGAGCCCGCCAGAACTGGCGGGCTCAAAGATGTGAAAGAGATATGTCTTATTTCTTGACAATCTTCTGGATGGCAGAGCCGTTGGTGGTGTTGACGCGGACGAAGTAGACGCCGTTGCTGAGGTTGCTCATGTCAATGGTGCTCTCGTTTGAGGTCATTACAGTATGGCCGGCCACGTCGGTGATGTCGCAGTTGACGAAGTTGTCAACGTCGATGGTGATCATGCCGGTGGTGGGGTTGGGGTAGACGTAGAGTTTGCTACCGAGGGCATCCTCGATGTCGGCATTGCCCTGGTCGCCAGTGGTGGCTTTAATCATCCAGGTGTAGTCGAGCGATCCGCCTGAAGCAGACTGGACGTCCATCCATTGTGTGCCATCCATGCTGACCAAAGAACCGTTGTAGTCGCCGCTGAAGGGTGAGCCGGCAGCGGGGTAGTCAAGGCCGGTGGTATAGAAATAGACCCAAAGGTTAGAACCGTTCAGGCTGACGCTGCCGCTGACATTGATTGTCTGCCAGCTGTCAACTTGATTGGATGTGAAAGTCACTGTTTTGGTGTAAATCTGTGAAGCAGGAGCATTGTCGCCGCCTTGGCCTACATAGAGGGTGTGGGCGCCGGCTCTACTAACGTAGATATCAACGCTCTTGATGAAATTGCGGCCGCTCATGAATTGGGCAGGGTACATAGCGCCCCAATAAAAAGCACCGCCGCCGGTTCCGACGTTGCCTGCGTTTTGCTCTTCCTTGACGTAGGTCATAGTGTTGCCCCAGTTCCAGCTGAAGACGTTAACGTTAATGGATTTGGTGGTAGTGCCGGTGGTGTTGGTGACGCTGAGGGTTACGGTGTGGTCGCCTAAGGTGCTCCAAGTGGTGGAAACAGTTTCGGAGCTGGCAGTGGCGGGGTTGCCGCCGTCGATAGTCCAGCTGATGTTGGTGACTTCGTCAACGCTGGTGATTAATGCAGTGAAGGTGGCAACGTTGCCCTGGAGGACAGAGAGAGGACCGTCGATGTTGATGACAGGTGCTTGTCCGGCCTGAGGGGAAGCCTCGATGAGGGCGTTGATGTTGGCGACGGCCAATTGGGCAGGCTGGTCGATGTAGACACCCCATTCCTCACCGTAGATGTGGCAGTAGTAGCCTTCGGGGGAAACGAAATAAACAGCGGGCACATAGCCGGTGGGGTCAATCATGCTCTCGCAGTCGGCGCAGTCGATGATACGATAGGAGACTTCGCTGCCATCGCTGTAGTGTGTCCAGTCGCCCTGGGTGTTGCTGCCGGTACCCTGGATATCAGCGAGTGTAGTGGTGGGGTCGGACTCTACCCAAAGGACGCAGACGTTGGGCATCTGCTCGTGGATGGCCTCAAGAACTTTGGAATTGTGGAAACGGAAGCAGGGAGGGCACCAGGTGGCGGAGTAGTCAACCACGATGCTCTTGCCGGCGGCGAGGGTGTCGGCGACATTCACAGGGTTGCCGTTGATGTCGTTAGTCTGGAAGCCGTTGCCGTGGATGTGGCTCCACTGGATGTGGACGTCATCCTTGGTGGCATTCTTGCTGATGCTCTGAGCGGTGAAAGTCTCGGAGCTGCGCGGGCAGACGATGTTCTTGTTCTGCGCCATGCCGGTGAAGCAGAGGGCTGCAGCACAGAGGGTAAGTAAAATTTTTTTCATTTTTTTTTGTTTTTTTGGGGTTTATTAATAATTGGAATTGAATTGTTGGATAGCGAATGGTACGTTAAGCCACGACAATGCTCTCGTCATCCTCCACTTTGAGGTTGGCCATTATGAATTCGCGGCGTTCCATGGTGTTGTTGCCCATATAGAATCGCAGCACGCCTTTGGTGTCGAAGTCCTTGTGGAGCAGCACGGGGTCGAGGCGCATGTCCTTGCCGATGAAGTTCTTGAACTCGTCGGGCGATATTTCGCCAAGACCTTTGAATCGAGTGATTTCAGCATTAGGGGTGTTGTGGATGGCGTCGATGCGTTCTTCGTCGGTGTAGCAGTAGGTGGTCTTCTGTTTGTTGCGGACGCGGAAGAGGGGGGTCTGGAGTATGTAGACGTGGCCGGTGCGAATCAGGTCGGGATAGAAACGCAGGAAGAAGGTGAGCAGCAGCAGGCGTATGTGCATTCCGTCGACATCGGCATCGGTGGCAATCACCACGTTGTTGTAGCGCAGGCCATCCATGCCGTCATCGATGTCGAGGGCGTTGTGGAGCAGATTGAGCTCATCGTTCTCGTAGACATCCACCTTGCTTATTTTAAAGGTGTTCTGTGGTTTGCCGCGAAGGCTGAAGACGGCTTGTGTGGCGACGTCGCGGCTTTTGGTGATGCTGCCGCTTGCCGAGTCGCCCTCGGTGATGAAGACTGTGGTCTCCAACCGGCGGGCATGGTTGCTGTTGTAGTGGATATGGCAGTCGCGCAGCTTGCGGTTGTTGAGGCTGGCCTTCTTGTTGGCCGCCTTGGCCACCTTTTTGATGCCGGCAATCTCCTTGCGTTCTTTCTCGTTGGCGTTGATTTTGGCCAGCAGGTTCTCTGCTGTTTCGGAGTTGATATGCAGGTAGTTGTCGAGGTGGCGTTTCAGTATGTCAAGCACATAGGTCTTGAGCAGAGGACTGTCGTTGGTTCCGTCGGCCTTGTTAGGGGCAAGATGGGTGGAGCCCAGCTTGGTCTTGGTTTGAGCCTCGAAGACAGGCTCTTGGATTCGTACACAGAGGGCGCAGACGAGTCCCTGCCTGATGTCCGACGGCTCGCAGTCTTTCTTGTAGAAGTCGCGTACCACGCGGGCAAAACCTTCGCGGAAAGCACTTTGGTGTGTGCCGCCCTCGGTGGTGTGCTGGCCGTTGACGAAACTGTAATAGTAGTCGTTGCTTTGGCCGTTGACATGGGTAAAGGCACACTCAAAGTCGCCCTCCTTGATATGCACCACGGGGTAGAGTCCTTCGCTGTCCATATTGTGTTCCAGAAGGTCGAGCAGACCGTTCTTGGAGTAGTAGCGGCGGTCGTTGTAGTAGAGGGTAAGACCTTTGTTGAGGTAGGCGTAGTTCCAGATGCGGCGCTCCACATACTCGTTGACAAAGTGGAAGTTACCGAAGAGCTTGTTGTCGGGAATAAATTCGACGAGGGTGCCGTTTTCAGTAGAACTGTTGATATGTTTATCCGTTGAACCGTTTTGAGAATCACTCAACTTGTCATCATTCAACGTGTCTATGTTGATTATTCCCGTATCGGAGACTAGCTTGCCTTCTGCAAATTCGGCTATGCGTGTTTTCCCGTCGCGTACCGACTGCACCTTAAACCAGCTGCTCAAGGCATTCACGGCCTTGGTACCCACGCCGTTAAGGCCCACCGACTTCTGGAAGACCTTGCTGTCGTACTTGGCTCCGGTGTTGAGTTTGCTGACGGCATCGACGATGCTGCCCAGGGGGATGCCACGACCGAAGTCGCGTATCGACACACGTCGTTCGGCGAAGTCGATGTTGACATTGATGCGCTTGCCGTAACCCGATGTAAACTCGTCGATGGCATTGTCAATCACCTCTTTGATGAGCACGTAGATGCCATCGTCGTGCGACGAGCCGTCGCCCAGCTTGCCGATGTACATGCCGGGACGCAGACGTATGTGCACCATGTCCTCCAGATGCACAATCTTACTTTCGTCGTAATCGTCAACGATAGGGGTGATTAACTCTTCTTCCATTTTATGTCTAATACTATAAGTATGTCTTTTTCAAGTAGAAAAACACGGTTGCATTTTTACACTCAAAAGGCAAAAATACTAAAAAAAATCAATTTCAGAGTTAAACACATAAAAAAAACCGAAAGTTTTTCAACAATCGGTTCATTTTGTGCGGATAGGGGGACTCGAACCCCCACTCCGTGAAGAACTAGATCCTAAGTCTAGCGCGGCTACCAATTACGCCATATCCGCGGATTACTATGAACGATAACGATGAGGGTGCTTGGTTAATTAACTAATTGTTAGTGAATTAATGGTTGTAGTCTCCGTTTTTTCGCTTTGCAAAGATAGTACTTTTATTTCATGTGACAAAAAAAATCTTTCTTGTCCAGTTTTTACAATAAAAAATATGTTTCTTTGTTATTGGTGTACATCACAAACTAATTCGAGATTGAAAAAAACAGTTTTCACACTTATACTGGTAATGCTATCCCTCTCGGCATCGGCCTCTTATCTGCTTGTGCCGATGGATGAAACGCAGCGTAACCACCTGAAGGCGTATGGTATAGCCTACTACGCCCTCGAGCGTGAGGTGGAGGTAACATGGCTCCTTAACTATCGTGGCGGCACATTCATGATGAAATACGCAGAGTCGATAGAACGCCAGGCCAAGCTCCGCGGAGTAAGCACCGAGGTTATCGCCGACGGCCAGTCGACGGCTATCCTCTCCGAAATTGCGGACCCATCGGTCAATATGGATGCTGTGCGTCTGCAGAAGGCTCCCAAGATTGCCGTCTACTCTCCCAAGAGCAAGCTGCCGTGGGACGATGCCGTGACGCTGGTGATGACATACGCCGAAATACCCTACGATGTCATCTACGACGAAGAGGTTGTGGCTGGCGTGCTGCCAACCTACGACTGGCTCCACCTCCATCATGAGGACTTCACTGGACAGTATGGCAAATTCTGGGGCAACTACCGCAACGCCCAGTGGTACATAGAGGATGTCCGCGACCAGGAAGCTCGCGCCCACAAGCTTGGCTATCAGAAGGTGTCGCAGCTTAAACTCGCCGTGGTACACAAAATCCGCGACTTCGTCATGGGTGGAGGCTTCCTTTTCGCCATGTGTTCGGCACCCGACAGCTACGATGTGGCTTTGGCAGCCGAGAATGTCGACATCTGCGATGTCATGTTCGACGGCGACCCTATGCAGCCCAATGCCCAAGAACTTCTTGACTATTCCAAATGCTTTGCTTTCAAAGATTTCCGCATCAGCACCAACCCAGCCGAATATGAGATTTCGACCATCGACATCGACGACCGCACCCGCCAACGCCAGATTAACGAGAAGAACGATTTCTTCACCCTCTTCGACTTCTCGGCCAAATGGGACTGGATCCCCACTATGCTGACCCAAAACCACACGCGTATCATTCATGGTTTCATGGGGCAGACAACGGCGTTCCGTCGTTCGACGGTGAAGACCAACGCGCTGATTATGGGTGAGAACAAGGAGCTGGGCGAGGTCCGCTATCTCCACGGTGAGTATGGCAAGGGCACCTGGACATTCCTCGGCGGACACGACCCCGAGGACTATCGCCATTTCGTCGGTGACCCCCCGACGGACCTCTCGCTCTACCCGAACTCGCCAGGCTATCGACTGATACTTAACAATATCCTCTTTCCTGCCGCCAAAAAAGAAAAGCATAAAACCTAAACCATTCTCCCGATGAAAAATAAACTTTTTGTTGCTGCAATAGTCTCTCTTATCAATATCTTTTCAGTCTCTAACGCCCAGGTCTGGACACGTTTCACAATGAAAAACTCTGAGCTGGGCAACACCATCCTTGCCATGGCCTGCGACAAGAAGAACAGCAAATGGTTTGGCACGGAACTGGGAATGGCGAAGCTTACAGGCAAAACATGGACCGACTTCTCGATGTTCAACGAGAAGCTCAAGGACCAGTATGTCAACTGCTTGACAGTGGATGGCAACAATGTGCTATGGATTGGTACCGACGACTATGGCGTCATCGAGTTCGACGGCTCGCGATGGACGGAGCACAAGGAGCAGATGAAGAAGCTGCAGATGAAGTTCATCTCCAAGATTGCCATCGACCGCAACGATGTGAAATGGATTGGTGTGACCCTCGGAGGACTGGTGCGGTATGACGGCAGCGACTGGAAGAAGTATACATCCAGCGACTCGCAGCTGCTCAGCGACTTTATCCTCTGTGTGGCCATCGACCGCGCCAACCGCAAATGGATTGGCACCAACGACGGTCTCTCGGTTTTCAACGACCGCACCTGGACATCATACACCACGGGCAACTCGAAGCTGCCCGACAATATTGTGCCGGCAATAATCATAGACAAGAACGATGTGAAATGGCTTGGCACGTTAGGAGGCCTGGTTCGCATAGAGGGCGACAGCTGGACGGTATACAACACTTCCAACAGCCCGCTGCCCTGCAACCAGGTCAACGACCTTGCCTTCGACCCCTCGGGTGCTATCTGGATGGTTACCGACAAGGGGGTAGTCCTCTTTGACGGCAAGGATAACTGGTGGATTTACAAGCCCCGCAATGGGCAGCTCCCCGATGACATACACCGTCGCGTCATGGTCGACGGCATGGGCAACAAGTGGTTCGGCAGCAATATGCAGGGATTGACGCGTTTCAGCGGTCATCCCGTGATGGGGCGTGTCACCGACGACCGCGGCGCGGCCCTTGCCGGCGTCACCGTCAGCGACGGGCAGCAGCAGGTTGTCACCGATGCCGATGGCCGTTACTATATGGAGGTTGCTGTTGGAGCCACGCTGACGCTGACCCCCACCGACGACATGCGTACCTTCTCTCCTGCCAACCGCAAACTCAACCAGGTTGGCGGAGCCTTGTTTGGTCAGGACTTTGTGGCCTCGTCGGGCATGGAGGCACAGGGGACTTCGAAAGAGCGTGTGGTCGTCAACCCCTTCCTCGACCAGGGCTATATAACCATCACCATGGAAAGCCCCGTAGCCGAGGTCGAATTTGTCGGCCCCGACGGTGCCAGCGTGCGTAAACTGCCGCAGTACCGCAACGGTGCCCGTATAACCATAAGCAAGATGCCCAAGTTGGACTACACCCTCTACATCCGCACCGACAAGGGCGAGAAAAAGCTGCTATTCAAGTTGAAGTAGCAGCTGTCTCTCAGGATTTTTATAACGCCCAATTCGGACTGACCCCTATTCGCACACCTTACCCGTTTTCATCTCGGGGTCGGTGATGGTGAGCTCTGTAAGCTCACTGCAGTTGTCGTGGTCGCCGAGCTTTTCTTCGACTTGGCCCGATTCGAAACCGGCCACATAATTCTTGCAGCTGCATGTCTTGTCGGCGCAAGAGGAGAGGCCGAGGCATGCCATGGCGGCAAGGGCGATAAGTAAGGATGCTGTTTTCTTCATGATGTGGATTGTTTGGTTAGTTATTCGTCGATACATTCAATACCCTCTTTGGGGTCGATATTGGTGATGTTGTCCATGTCGGAACATTGGCTGTAGAGACTCTTGTCAAGCTCCACCCCCTCGTGATAGACAGGCACATAGCCGTCGTACCATGTCTTGCAGGTGCAATGTTTGTAGCAGGAGGAGAGCAGCAGTGATGCCGACAGGAGCAACAGTGTTGTTTTTTTCATCGTTGGGACAAAAGCAAAAAACGCTGCCCATACAGGACAGCGTTTTTCGGGTTTGCTTACAGCATTATTCAGCTTTGCAATCCATTTTGAGGCTAGCGCCAAAGCTAGACCAAGCAGCGGGGACATCAACGTCATCGCAGTTCTTCTGGTCTTCGATGGTCATAGGACCAACTTTCATGGTCTCGCCCATCATAGTGTAGGTTGCGTTGCAAACGCAGTTCTTTTTGCAGCTGCTGAAGCAAGCGACAGCGGCAACTACGGCAATAGCCAAAATAACTTTCTTCATTGTAATATGTTTTTATTGTGTTTGTTATGCCTACTCTATTAGGTTTTCGGCAACCCCTTTGTTTTTTGCAAAAATACACAATTTTTTATTAAAACAAATCTTTTTCCCAAAAAAAAATGTACTTTTGCATCGCTTTTCAATAATGAATAATACATATAACAATCTGAAATACATGAAAAACATTGTGAAATCACTCTTCTTTGGCCTTTTCATGGCCGCCATTATGACCCTATCGGCGCAGATCGACCCAGCGCACTGGAGCTACAAAGTGAAGGAGCTGCCTAACGACGAGGTGGAACTGCAGTTTGTACTCAAGCTCGACAACGGCTGGCATATATATTCGCAGAAGTCCGACCCCAGCGGGCCCATACCATCGGAGTTTACATTCACCAAAGACAAAAACTATAATCTCGTCGGCGGCGTGATGGAACCGAAGGCTCACGAGGAGATGGACGATATCTTCAAATGCGTCGTGCGTTCGTTCAGCGGCAGCGTCACCTTCCGCCAGAAGATCAAACGCACCACCGCCCAGCCCTTCTCGGTCACGGGTTCCATGTATTACCAGCTCTGCAACGACGGCAGCTGTATAGCCCCCGACGACAAGCCCTTCACCTTCAAGGTGCCGGCATCGTCACAGCCTCTGATAGCCGAAAATGATGGTGCGGAAGAGACTGCAGCAGAGGCTGTCACAGATACAGCGGCTGATGAGGCCGAGACGGTTGCTGCCACGGTCGCAGAAGTTGTGGCTTCTGAGCCAGAGACAGAGGAACCAGAACAGCAGAAATCTCTGCTGGCTCTCTTCTTCGGTGCCCTGCTGGCTGGCATCGTCACCATGTTCACGCCATGCGTCTTCCCCATGATACCCATGACGGTCAACTTCTTCATGCACAGCAGCGACAACAAGCGCAAGAACCGCCGTCAGGCTCTCTTCTTTGGCGGTTCCATCATTTTCATGTTTGCCGTGCTTGGCGCCATACTTACGCTTGCCCTTGGCCCAGAGTCGCTCAACGTCATCGGCACTCATGGTATTCCTAACCTTATCTTCTTCGTCATCTTCTTCGTTTTCGCACTCTCGTTCTTTGGCCTTTTCGAAATCAAGATGCCGGAGAAATGGGTCAACGCCAGTGACGCTCAGGCTGACAAGGGTGGCCTCATGGCTCCTTTCTTCATCGCTCTCACTACCGTGCTGGTCTCTTTCTCCTGCACGGGTCCTATCATCGGTGCAGCCCTTGTCGAGTTGGCGACATCGACCACCAATCGCTGGATTAGCCTGGTTTCGATGCTCGGCTTTGGCATCGGTTTCGCACTGCCGTTCACCCTTTTGGCCTTTTTCCCCTCGGTGCTCAAGAACATGAAGTCGGGCGGCTGGCTCAACTCGGTGAAGATTGTGTTCGCTTTCCTTGAGTTGGCCTTTGGCCTCAAGTTCCTCCAGATGGCCGACCTCTACTGGGGATGGCGTCTGCTCGACCGCGAGATATACCTGGCTCTCTGGATTGTCATCTTCGGCCTCATGGGATTGTATCTCCTCGGCAAGCTCAAGTTCAAGGGTGATGAGGAACTGAAACAGATAGGTGTCCTCCGACTCTTCTTTGCCATTGCATCGCTCTCCTTCACTGTCTATATGATTCCTGGTCTTTTCGGTGCTCCCCTCAACGGCATCAGCGGCTTCCTGCCTCCCATGCACACGCAGGACTTCAACATCGAGAAGATTGTTGTCGAGAACAAGGGTGCAGCCGTCAGCGCGGTGAGCTTTGACGGCATTCCCGCCGACCGCAAGTATGCCGACAAGCTGCATGAGCCTCTCGGCTACAAGGGCTTCTTCGACATCGAGGAGGCCAAGGCATTCGCCCGTCAGACAGGCAAGCCTATCTTTATCGATTTCACAGGCATCAACTGCAACAACTGCCGCAAGATGGAGCAGTATGTGCTCTCCAACGACGAGGTGAAGAAATACATGAACGACAATTTCGTCCTCTGCGAGCTGTACTGCGACATGAACGACATCGACCTGCCCGAAAGCGAGTGGGTGAAGGACGGTGACCGCATAATCAAGACTCTTGGTCGCCGCAACCTCTTCTTCCAGCGTACCCAATACAATATGAATGCACAGCCATACTACGTCATCATCGACGCCGACGGCAACCAGCTGACAAAGGAGAATTTCTCCTACAATCCCGACCCGTCACAGTTCCTCGAATTCCTTCATGAAGGCAACGAAAACTATGCCAAAAAATGAAA
This sequence comes from uncultured Bacteroidota bacterium, assembly GCA_902784465.1. Classification (GTDB taxonomy): domain Bacteria; phylum Bacteroidota; class Bacteroidia; order Bacteroidales; family P3; genus Colimorpha. The sequence goes on along the minus strand of CACZUZ010000025.1, from coordinate 8,319 downwards.
ATTCGAGCCTTGAATTGGCGTTTTTTATAAAAAATACTAGAGGATAGCCATCCCAAAAACAATAAACCTGCTGTCGGTAAATCAATGATTTACGGCAGCAGGTATTATTTTTGCTCAAAAAAATTTGGTCAGTTCCCCAAAAGTGTGTACTTTTGCAACCGATTTCAAACAAATAGTGCGGGGTGGAGCAGTGGTAGCTCGTTGGGCTCATAACCCAAAGGTCGGAGGTTCAATTCCTTCCCCCGCTACCGAGACGGACAACTCATCAGAGTTGTCCTTTTTTTTTCATCATCTACCTGTTTATTGTGGTTGTGTGATAAATATAAAGTGTAGTGGTATAAGTGATTAACTTATTGATCATTAATCAGGTAGGGACTTTGAGCCATTCTGGGTTTTGTCGGTTTAATTATTAGTCGTACTTTTGCATTCTGAAAAACATCATCTATATGACACGCAACGCAACTATAACACTACTGATTTCATTGTTCTCTTTGTTATCTAATGTACATGGTCAGACCTTTACCGCAGTTACACCGAGCAACCATACAGTGTATTTCCAGATTGTAAACGGTGAAGCCGAAGCGACATTTAAAACTTATGGTATGCCGAATTATGATACATCAATTGCGGGTACCTTAATTATCCCAGACAGTGTGGAATATAATGGAGTGTGGTATCCGGTTACCTCTATTGGATACGAGGCATTCCATCACTCATATTACGTAGATACTGTCATATTGCCAACTACTATAACAGAAATAAAACAAGAAGCTTTTAGTGCCTGTTCAAATCTTGCATCAGTGGCAATACCGAACTCTGTAACAACTCTTGGCTGGTGTTCTTTTTGTGCATGTCACAATTTATCAGACTTGACTATTGGGGAATCTGTAACAACCATAGGGAAGCAAGCCTTCGATGCAGACACCAGTCTTGTTTCAGTCGTGATTCCGAATTCTGTTGTCTCTATCGGGGATGCGGCTTTCTCTCAATGTTATAGTTTGAGAACTATTATATTTGGTAGTTCTGTTTCGAGTATTGGATATGGAACTTTTACTTACTGCCCACAATTGGACTCTTTGATATTCCTCTCAGAAACAGCACCTTCTTATGGTGGTGGTTTTTATGGAGGTACTCCTGATACGCTCAATATCATTATTCCCTGTGGCTCTTACCATTCATATTCCTTCTGGTTTGGGACTCAACATAAATATACTGTTCCTACTGTAGGATTAATGATGAACGTTTCTACTGAACAACCTCAACGTGGAGCTGCTGTCATAGTAAAAGATTTAGACTCCAATGATGTTCGGTGTGATTCAAGTGTTGTCGTAAAGGCAACGCCTAATTATGGATACCATTTCCAACAATGGAGCAATGGAAGCACAAACAGTCAAGACACCCTGTTTATTACTGGGGACTCATCAATAAGTGCCTCTTTTGTTAAAAACCAGTATTCGCTCACTGTGCAAAGCTTTAACACCTCATTAGGCATTGTTGCAGGAGGTGGAGTATATGATTATCTAGACACTATCGTTGTTACAGCCACTGCCACTGCTCCGCATTATTTCTTTGAGCGATGGAGTGATGGAAGCACAGAAAGTAGCCATAGCGTCGTGATTACGGGAGATATGACACTGACGGCCTACTTTGCCATCGACACTCATACCGTCTCTGTTTTTGCAGATAGTATCGTTTATGGAAGTGTGTCTGGTGGCGGCCGCTATACATATGGAACCGTTGCCACATTGACGGCGGCACCATACAGTGGATTCCAGTTCTCGCATTGGAGTAATGGCGCTACTTACAATCCATACGTATTTGCGGTAGTTTGCGACACCACCCTAACCGCATACTTCTATGCAGTCGGCGAACCTTATCAGGATACAATCTATATCTATGACACTGTCGTTATGCCTATTCATGACACATCTTATGTGATTGTAACAGATACCTTGACAGATACTCTGTCTGTCACTGTACACGACACCGTGACACTCCTAGATACAATCTATTTGCCACAGTATTTTTACGATTCAATATTCGTTACAGTCCACGATACAACCATTTTGATAATGAACGACACGATAGTCGATACATTGTGGCTATCTGTACACGATACGATATTGTTACACGACACAATCTATTTGCCGCAATTTATCTACGATACACTATATATCCACGATACCCTATATGTTGGCGTAAACGAGGCGGAAACAATCAATGTCAAAGTTTATGCCAGTAACAGACAGATTGTTGTGGATGGTGCAGAAGGAAATCGAGTCTGGTTGTACGACATAGATGGACGACTCTTGGCAACTAAACAAGACGACTATCAGTCACTGCGGTTTGACGTGCCGGTCTCAGGTACATATCTTGTCAAGATAGGCAGCTACCCGGCTCGAAAGGTTGTAATCATACGGTAGTGAATACGTGGTATATTTTTGTCGAGTCGGTACTTCGTCCACGCATAGCACATATCTTTTCTAAATACTCAAGGAGTTGGTTCAAAGGGTTTTATCATGTTCTGTCGTCATGACGGACTATTGTGGCTTGGCCTGTGAAGGCGCACAACTCGGCTGCTAAGTTGTTGAGGTTGTGGAAACGGCTGTAGTCGGTGGCGGAGGGTACGCCAGAGACGCCGTCCATTTGGTCAAGATGCCAGGGGGCTAGTATGAGTAGGCTGCCGTTGGAGCAGGATTCGAAGCGGCTGTGCTCGGGTTTCCAGTAGTGGCCGATGGGTTCTTTCTGGATGTGGATTAGCGGATAGTGCTTGGCGAGGCACTCGTTCTTTATCCGTTGCTCTCCGCGAGAGATGCCGGGCGTGACAATCACTGTCTGTCCGCCGAGGATGGCTTTGATCCATTGGCTCCACAGACGGGAGTATTCGGCTGTTGTCTCATACGGTTCCCTGGTCAAAGGGTGCTTGCGGTGGCATTGCACTTGAATCTTGTTGGCCCAACGGAGAAGGAATATGTTGCCGAAGGCACCGTAGCTGCGATTGCCAACCTTGAGGTGGTGACAGCGGCGCATGAAATCGGGCAAAAGGCGGCGGAGAATGGCACGTCGGGGATTGTCGACCACGTACCGTATCATGGCTTCGCGGTGACGACTGTCGAGACAGATGGTGTCGTCGTAGTTGTCGTCGAAGAGATGGAGCCGTTCATATCCCGAAAGGGCGTAGTATTGCTGTCTTTGCTTGGGAGAGAGGTTGCGAATGAAAGAGCCCTCCGACCGGTGGACGAGAGCTTTTTGGCGTAGCCAGTCGGGGATGTCTGGCCGGTCCAGATCGACCGAGATCGGTCGATCTGATGAGGGCGCCAGCCCCATTTGCTGCTGCCAATAATGGGTGCAATGAGCCTTGAAGGCTTGGAGTATGTCTCCAAGGCTCCATTGCATGGGTTCTATTATTTCGATGACACCGTGGAAATGGTCTGGCATGCAAATACAAGCATGGACGGCTACTTTGTTGCCATGTTTCAGCTGTAGGGCGGGAATATCCTCCCATGCCTGCTTCACAAATTCGCCCATGGGAGAGAGATGCAGCAGCTGTTGTCCTGTCAGTGGCGAGGTGGCAGCAGTCCTTGCGGACTGCATCTGGGCGAGGGAGGCGGGATGGGCAAGGGAGGCGAGGGGGGCGGGATGGGAGGGCTGGGCGAGGGGGAAAGGCTGGCCAAAAGGGGAGGGCTGGGAGGGCTGGGCGAGGGGGAAAGGCTGGCCAAAAGGGGCGGGCTGCTGGACGATGAGGTCTTCTCGACCGATATCGGTCGAGAAGCTCGATAGCAGAGGTCGACGGCCGCTAACAACCAGCGTTATTAGGTAGGTGCCTTTGCCGTGATAATCATGACCTGGGTTGTGCGGGCGGTATGGTGAGTCTTGCATCGCTTGTTTTATCGTGTTTCTGGATGAGAGGGGAAGGAAGGGAGAGTATTAACGGGGAAACGATATCGGGTGGAAAGGGCCAAACGAAAAAGGAGGAACATAGGGAAGAGTTGGCCACACAGCAAGGGGAGGGAGGAAGGGATGGAAACAACCCAGCGGAGGCAGGGCGTTTCGGTGGGCGGTTGGGTGGTGGAGGCAGGGCGTTTTGGTGGGTGGTGATTGGGTGGTGTAGGGTTGGGTGGTGGCGGATGGGATGTTTTGGTGGGCTGTTGTTTCGGTGGGTGGTGGGCTGTTGTTTCGGTGGGCGGTTGGGACAGTTGGGTGGGCGGTTGGGACAGTTGGGTGGGTGGTTGGGACGGTTAGGTTTTTTAGAACATTTCGGCGATGACGGCGTGCTTGGTCTTCTTCTTGATGCGGTAGACGAGACCGTCGACTTCGATGCGCGAGGGGGGATTGACGCCTTCGTCGAGGAGATAGATGATGTAGCGATGCATTCCATCCTTGCTTTGGGTGTAGCGCACGTTGTTCTTGGCGTATGGCTTGAGTGGACGTGTGCCGTAGATGGCTTCACCGTTGGCTTTGAGCCATTCGCCAATCTCCTCCATACGCAGCAGGCATGGCTCTGGGATTTCGCCGTTGGCGTTGGGGCCAACGTTGAGGAGCAGGTTGCCGCCTTTGGCTACAATGTCGCAGAGCATGTGTATCAGCTGGTTGGTGGACTTGTAGTTGTCGTTGTTGACATACGACCAGCTGTCGCCCATGGTCATGCATGTCTCCCAGGGGTAGGGGAGAGGCTCGTCGGGTATTTGCTTCTCGGGGGTGCGGTAGTTTTCATACTTGCCGCCCACGCTGCGGTCTACAATGAGGAGGTCGGGGTTGTTGTCGCGTGCCATGCGTGCGATGCGTGGCATATTGATGTCCTGAATCTGGCCGCTGCATCCCAGCCAGGGACGGCTCTCGTCGTTGACGCTCCATTCGGGGCGGATCCAGCCACCGTCGAGCCAGAGGATGTCGAGGTCGCCGTAGTTGTGGGTGAGCTCGCGTATCTGGTTGAAGGTGAAGTCGCAGTATTTTTTCCACCGCGCCTGGTTGTCGGCGATGGAGTAGTTGACGTTACGGTCGGGAGTGGCCCATTCGGGAGCCCAGTAGTCGGGACAGTGCCAGTCGGGCTTTGAGAAGTAGTAGCCAATCCACATTCCCTGTTCGCGGAAGGCGTCGGTCAGTGCGCGAGTGATGTCGCTGTACTTGTTTTTGAAGAAGGGACAGCTGCTGTTGGTTGTCGAGTAGGTTGTTTCGTAGGTGTCGTAGAGGCAGAATCCATCGTGGTGTTTGGTGGTGAAGACGAAGTACTTCATGCCTGCACTGGCGGCGGCACGTGCCCATTTCGAGGGGCTGAAGCCTTTGGGATTGAATGTGGTGTTGAGTTCCTGGTATTTGCGTTTGTACTCTTCATAGCCCACGCCGCGGCTGGTAATCCATGGCTCGCTGCAGATGCTCCACGACTCGACGGTGGCCCACTGGGCGTAGATGCCCCAATGGACCATGAAGCCGAACTTGAGGTCTTTCCATTCCTCGAGGCGGTTGAGGATGATGGGGTCGGTTTCATCGCGTTGCTCATCGGTGTAGTCGCGAACTATTGTGGGTGTAGGGGCGGGTGCTTTCTCTATGGCTCCACCCAGCTCGACCTGTGCAAAGGCAGTCGAGAGTTTGCACGAAAGGAGGAATACTAAAATGGTAAGAATCGATTTTTTCATGTTGAATGGGATTAAAAAAAGGTCGCCGCTCGCGCGACGACCCATGAAAACAACAAGCACGATATGGTTAAACAACGAACCATTCTTTTGATTACTCGAAGGAGGCGATGGCCTTCTTGATGAGTTCCATAGCTTCGCGGAGCTGTTCCTCGGTGATGCACAGCGGAGGAGCGAAGCGGATGATGTGCTGGTGGGTAGGTTTAGCCAGCACGCCGAGGTCGCGCATCTTCAGGCAGACGTCCCATGCCTCTTTGCCGTTGTGGGGCTTGATGATGATGGCGTTGAGCAGACCCTTGCCGCGCACTTTCTCAATCATCGGGCTCTTGAAGTTGCTCATCTCCTCGCGGAAGATTTTGCCGAGACGCTCGGCGTTCTCCATGAGGTGTTCCTCTTTGATGACCTGGAGGGCAGCGATGGAGACCTTGGCAGCTATGGGGTTGCCGCCGAAGGTGGAGCCATGCTCGCCAGGCTTGATATTCAGCATGATGTCATCGTCGGCGAGGACGGCGCTGACGGGCATTACGCCGCCACCGAGAGCCTTGCCAAGGATGAGGATGTCGGGACGTACATTCTCATGGTCGCATGCCAGCATGCGTCCGGTACGGGCGATACCGCTCTGTACCTCGTCGGCCATGAAGAGGACGTTGTATTTCTTGCAGATGTCGTAGCATTTCTTGAGGTAGCCATCATCGGGCACATAGACACCGGCCTCGCCCTGTATGGGCTCGAGGAGGAAGCCAGCGACCTTGTCGTGGTGTTCGGCGAGGCATTTCTCCAGTGCGTCGGCATCGTTGTAGGGGATGCGGAGGAAACCGGGGGTCATGGGGCCATAGTTGGCGTAGCTCTCGGGGTCGTTGCTCATGGTGATGATGGTGATGGTACGGCCGTGGAAGTTGCCTTCGCAGCAGACAATCATAACCTCGTCGTTGGGGATGCCTTTCTTGACAACACCCCAGCGGCGTGCGAGCTTCAGAGCGGTCTCATCGGCTTCGGCACCGGTGTTCATTGGCAGAACTTTCTCATAGCCAAAGTATTCGGTTACGTATTTCTCCCATTCGCCGAGGCAGTTGTTATAGAAGGCGCGGCTGCTGAGGGTGAGCTCGTGAGCCTGGTCGCACATAGCCTTGACAATCTTGGGGTGGCAATGACCTTGGTTGACGGCGGAGTAGGCCGACAGGAAGTCGAAGTACTTTTTGCCCTCGCAATCCCACACAAAAGCACCTTCGCCTTTAGCAAGGACAACGGGAAGTGGATGATAATTATGGGCGCCGTATTTGGCTTCCATTTCCATGAATTGCTCTGATTTCGTCATATTTATGCTAATTTTAAGTATGTTTTATCGTTTAAAAAGCGATGCAAATATACGTTTTTTTTTGAAATAAAAAACTTTTTTGCATCGCTTTGTCAAAAAAGCTATCGTTTTTCGATGTTGAACTATTATTATTGAAGCATATAATTTAATATGCTAATCGTCGTTATATTTATATGAAAAAGGACGACACAATAATGGAAGTCAGGGGACTGACAGTCTCATTCGGCAGTCGCACGGTAGTGGAGAACTTGACCTACACGCTGCGACGGGGTGAGACGCTTGGCATCGTGGGCGAAAGCGGCAGTGGGAAGAGTGTCAGCACGCTGGCGCTGATGGGACTGCTGCCCTTGTCGGCCACAGTAAAAGGCAGTGCCTTGCTGTACGACAACGAGCTCTTGACTCTTGACGACAGGCAGATGCAGGAGCTGAGAGGGAAGAGAATCAGTATGATTTTCCAGGAACCGATGACCTCGCTCAACCCTGTGCAGAAATGTGGAAACCAGGTGGTGGAGATGATGGAGGCTCATAGGGCGAAAGGAATGGATAAGGTCTCTAAAAAAGATGATAGAGAAAAAGTTATCGATTTGTTCAAGGAGGTGAAGCTTCCGCGTCCGGAGAAAATATTCGACAGCTATCCTCATGAGTTGAGTGGAGGCCAGAAGCAGCGTGTGATGATAGCCATGGCCCTTATCAACCACCCCGATATCATCATTGCCGACGAGCCCACCACCGCCATCGATGTCACCGTGCAGAAGACCATCCTCGAGCTGTTGAAGCAGTTGCAGCAGAAATATGGCACCAGCATTATCTTCATCACCCATGACTTGGGTGTAATTGCCCAAGTGGCAGACCGCATCATGGTGATGTACCGTGGGAAGGTGGTGGAGCAGGGAGATGCAGGCGACATTCTTCACAATCCCCAGCATCCATACACGAGAGGGCTTCTCGCCTGTCGACCGCCCTTGGAGGGTAAACCTCGCCGGCTCCCTACGGTAAGTGATTACCTTTCTGAAAATGAGCAAGAAGGTTTGACTTGTAAAGAATTGTCTGGGGATGCTGTTTCAGAGGCGTTGGAAGAGGTCAAAAAGAACGATGAGGAGAGCGTATTGACGACAGGAGAGCCTGTGAAGGATTCGACAGCATCCAGCAAACCATTGTTGTCGGTTCGCAATCTCAATGTGGAGTATGTGTTGAAAAAGAGTTTCTTGGGTCGGCCGCTACAGAAATTGAAGGCTGTTGATGGCATCAGTTTCGACCTCTACAGAGACGAGACCTTGGGACTTGTCGGCGAGTCGGGCTGCGGCAAGAGCACCCTTGGCCGTGCCATCCTGCGACTGATAGAGTCGAAGTCGGAGAGCATCAAGTTCTTCTCCG
>CACZUZ010000024.1 GCA_902784465.1 uncultured Bacteroidota bacterium | reverse complement strand
TCACCTCTTCCCATTCCGAACAGAGAAGTTAAGCCTCACATCGCCGATGATACTGCACTTGTTTGTGGAAAAGTAGGTCGCCGCCAATCTTTTATAGAGGGAGTCATTTAATGGCTCCCTTTTTTCGTGTATGTATTAATGAATAAACGAGGCCGCAACGGCCTCGCTTGTTGTCTGTGTATCTTTGACGTGCCTTTACTTCAGATGCCATGTAAAGGCACGTCAGCCGCTTGTGATTTTTTTTGTTTCGCTGCCTATCTTGCCATATTACTTATGTAAACTGAAAATCATTGGCAGGTTCCCGGCGAACAGCTTTACTGCCATTGCCAATAGTATGACGCCGAAGAACTTTCGTAGCACATAGATGATGTCGGCACCAAGCCAATGGGTGATTTTGTCAAGGTAACGCAGCACAAAGTAGTCTATTATGATGTTCAGTAACAGGCCAATCATGATGTTTGTTGTCGCATATTCGGCATGCAGTGAGATGAAGGCAGTGATTGCTCCTGGTCCTGCTATAAGCGGAAAGGCTATGGGTACAATGCTTGCTCCCGACGATGTTGGCTCATTCTTTATGATGTCGCGCCCCAGTATCATCTCGAAAGCGAGTATGAACAACACCACCGAGCCAGCCACTGCAAACGAAGGCATGTCGATGCCGAAGAGTTTCAGCAACGCGTCACCTAGAAAATAGAATCCTATGAACAGAATTAACGCCGCGCCTGTGGCGTGGAATGGCTTGATTTTCGCCCCTTTGTCGCGCATCGACACAAAAATAGGTATCGATCCTGTGATGTCGATGATGGCGAACATGACAAGGAATGTACTGAATATTTCAACTATGCTTAACATTATAATGGTGGATTAAGGATTATTAAAATATAACGCAAAGTGGGGGCATATTATTATTCAAGTTTCGAGAAAAACACAGAAAAAGCAATGAATGACATAGCCAATACCATCAAGGCACTCAAAGTGGACGACAGGTCCATCGGGGTCAAGAGCAAAGCAAGTTCAACTTGAATAATTATCATTCAATATTTTATCAGGGAGCCGTAAACGCGGTTCCCTTTTTTTATGTAGATCGTTAAATTTTTTTTCATTTTTTTGGCACTTTTTGCATACCTTTGCGACTAATATAGGCAAAACAACAAATGGTCAAACTGCACATACATAGAGAAAGAAGCATCGAATCGCTGCTGAGAGAGCACACGGGAATCATCCTGAAGGTGTGCGCTATGTATTGCAGAAGGTCCAGTGGACCGCGTGGAGGAGCCATGTGCGAGGCAGTCCCGCCCTTCGTCTCAAACACGAGTGGAACTCGCAGAGGGAACGAATGGCGTGAGGAGGTAAGCGACCTCTTCCAGGAGATAGCACTCAACCTCGTCGAGAGTTGGCCGCAATACCGTGGACAGTGCTCAGAGAGCACATGGGTTTACCGGGTGGCCACCAATGTCGCCATAAGCAACCTGCGTCGTTTTTCGACACGCCGTATCGTGCTTGTCGACGAATCCACACTTGACCGTTTGGAGACAGAAACCAGCAACGACACTGTGGAACGCCTATATCGCCGTATCGATAGACTTAGTGACGATGAGCGGCAGCTGATGACATACGCAATTGGCAAAGTGCCATTGAAAGAGGTGGCCGAGATAATGGGTCTCACCGAGGATGCCGTCAAACACCGTATGCAGCGAACAAAAGAAAAACTAAGAAATATGAAGGATGACTATGAAGAATAATGATGACATATTAGAAGTCCTGGAGCAACACTGGGAGCGCATGGACGAGATTGCGGAGCAGAGCCATGTTAGCGTGGTACGCTGGCACCTGCCAGAGTCACCCCGTCGCTGGGTGCGTAGCATCGCTGCCTCCGTGGCAGCCATTGCCATCGGCGCAGCCTTGCTGTTGACCAAAGTACCCCAACCCGACGGCCTCTATGCCAGCAATCTCTCGCATCGCAGCGAAGCTATCGAAGCAATCAACGAAATAAGCATGTCCATACTATGAGAAAAAGTACGCTCATATCCCTGCTGATGGCCCTGGTGCTACTGGGGTGTATGGCAATCTGGCGCTACATGCCGCGTGCGCTGTCGTACGACGAGTGCAGCTCGGTCTATCGCCACTTTGCCGATATGCAGCTGGAGGGTGTGCGCGTCACCTATATCAAGGATAAGCTGGTGGGCGACTCAGTGCGTGTGCCCGTCACCCTCCTCGAGGCCGAGACCGACCGCGGCTGGGAACTACTCGACAGCCTCTTCGGCTACTCAAAGCACATCAACTCGATACTGAACAACCCCGATATTCCTGACGACGTCAAGGCCCTGTTTCTTGATGACTATCATGTAGGCACATTCATGGCTCACCGCGAGACACCGGAGAAAAGAATCGCTTCCGTCCTCGACAGCCGTCCCAACGACGTGACCGTCTATTGGCACCCCCACTATCGCTGCTTCTGCATCTTCGAGCCCGCCGACGAAGAGTCGTTGGACGCCGCCTTCGAACAGATGTACGACGACATGGAAGAACTGGATTCGATTAGAAGCACCCCAAATAATGTCAACTTTTGTTTCAGCCTGTAAAAAAAATGTCCCTCATTGGCACTTTTGGCATATTGCTGCGACTAATATAGGCAAACGGACAAACGAAATGAAACACACAAAGATTATCCTGGCACTCATCGCAGTGCTGAACATGACGGCCACGACAATGGCCCAAACCATGCCCACCGGTCGTTTTGAGTGGGCCAAAGGCTATACCTCTTCCGAAGAGGCCTGCCATATCATAGGCGCTGTCACAGACAGTGTGGGGAATCTGTACATCCTCGGCCAATACAATGACTATGCGGCCTGGGATGGCGATGTCTTCCTTTATGTGTCAGACTATTATCCTATGGGTACTATCATAGCCAAGATTTCGCCCGACGGCGAAATGCTCTGGAAGAAAGTCATCCATACCGGCAATTATGCCAACGATCAGCCCTTCGACATCAAGCCTCTCGGCGACACCGCCTTTGCCTGTTTGGTAAATGTGGAGATGCCGTCGTTCTGGTTCCATTGCTATTATCTCGATACCATGATTGTGGGTTGGAGCGATTATCCTGTGCCCATTGACCCGCATACTGTCACGAGCACAATTTTCACCACTTATCTTGTCTTTGATTTCTCCGGGAATCTGCTGGAACAGCATTTCCTACAGACGTCCTATCTCGACACTGCAGGAAACGATTACCACTTTACATATCCAGGCACTAATTTGCCCGACAAATTATTCAAGTTCCAGTTGATGAACCCCACGTTCGACCTCGACGGCGAAGGGAATATCTATCTCACGCGTCAGGTTTACGACGGAGTGGACGACAGCACCTCGGTGGAGGCCGGCACCTTCAGCGGCGTTCGCTTTTGGGTGGACGGTCGCTGTGTGGGTACTACTATGGTAGGCAGCGGCCATCATTGGAGACAGGAACAACAGGTGCTGAAGTTCGCGCCCCATTTCGACACGCTGCTGGCTGCAAGATACCTTTTCGACCGCGCCTCTTCGTATGTCGACATCAACGATACCTATACCAAGGTGGACAAAGAATCCAACGTTTACACCATCTGCAATATCTATCCGGATGTTATTGAAGAAAGGACAGACACCATTGTTGTGGACTCGTTGCAAGGCTTATCGTTTTACAACTGCAATATTGGAGTGAAGGCCGTGATGGTTAGGCTTGATGAGAACCTTGCGCCCGATTGGATGGTGACCTTAGAGGACAGCGTCGTCAATCCCGATATTCACGTGTCTAGTTCTGGGTTTCATGGCGTTGAATTCGACTACGACAGCAATCTGATATTCTTGAGCATTTCGAGTGGCAGGGGCGTTTTTGACGACACGGTGAACCGCTACTCCATCCCGATGGTGGACGGGATCCCGGTCAATATTAAGAACTCCGCCGCTGTGCTGGTCTTTGAGCGAACGGAAACAAAACCGCGCCTGCGTTCGTATTGTATGGTTCCCGCCGTGAATACTTCGGGTTCTTACTTTATGAATAGTATGGTCTGTGGCAATGACAGGATATTCCTGCAAAGCAATTTCAGCGGTGGGCTTCGCATTCCCGGCAACGAGCATATAGGCAGCACGATATTTTATACCGGCAGCGGTCTCACCATCTTCGACTATGAGGGCCACGTCATCGGCGGCACATCGTATTACACTTCGAGTCCTCAATCCCGTCCCGGTGCCATTGCCCTGCGCGACAGCACGCTCTATCTTGTCACGCGGTTGTATGACGACAATGCGACATTCGGCGATTTGACAATCCGTGGTAACGGCATCTTCTCCGCAGTCGTCAAATATGTCGATACCGCTTTTATGTCTCCGTATGTTTTTGTGCCGTCGCAAGATACTGTAGACGTACATATAGGCATAGTAGATAACGAAGCTTCCTTTGTAGTGTACCCCAACCCGTTCAGCCAAAGGGTTAATGTACAGTGCGACAAGCCTGTCACCGCCGCATGGCTCACCGACATGATGGGGCGCCGTGAGGGGGTGAAACTGACAGCTATCGGCGATGGCCAATATACGTTGGATTTGGCTGGCCGTCCGCAGGCCATCTACTTACTCACACTGCTCACCGCTGACGGCCAGCAACACACAATACGCTTAATTAAAAGGAATAAACAATAAAACCATTAACCTTGTGTTATTATGCACAGAAAAACACCCATTACGCCTATCGAATAAAACAATACTTGTTAAACAACCCTATTTATTCACTTAAAATTAAATCATCATGAAAGTATTGTTTCAAGGAAAGAAGTCTTTCCAAAAGTCGTTGGGCATCGCACTGCTTTGCATCGTCCTTTCTGCTCCTGCCTACTCGCAGAGCCAAGAACAAGGAGGTCCGGACAACCACAAGTTTCTCTATGGTATCCACTTGGGATTCACCGATAACCAGTTCGACCTCTATTCCACCAATGGCGGCCTTATTGCCAGCCAGGACGGAACGTTGCACACAGACGGCAGTCACTACCACGCACGCGGGTTCCGCCTCGCCGTGATAGGTGAGGCACGGCTGGGACGCTGCTTCAGCTTGCGGGTTATGCCAGGTGTGTCGCTCTTTAGAGCCTTGAAGTTGGAGAGTGTCCGTGGCGAAGTGCCCGTCGATGTCAAGTTCCACCCTTACCGTTGGGGGAAAGTGGAGCCTTATCTTACCTCTGGTCTTGGCTACGGTTATGACTTCGCCTCATCGCGCGAAGATAGTCACAATTATATCAAGCCGCTGAACGCCCACGACCTGCGCTACACGTGCGGCCTGGGAGTGGACTGGTACACACGCTATGTCAAGTTAGGCCTTGAACTGAAGGCTGGCTTCGGTCTCCTCCCGCCCAACACCAGTGGCATCAATTCCAACAGTCTCTCCTATTTCCACAACGGCGCCACCTTCTGTCTCGGTCTCATCATCGAAGGTTAGTTTACAGTTAAAACCGCTAGAAATGAAAAGACACATCATCTTTGCATTCGCACTTATAGTGCTTCCCCTCCCCATGTGCAACGCACAGGAATCGGTAGAAACCATCATCCGAAAACTCCACATGAGCAACACACAGGAATCGGTGGAAACCGTTATCCGAAAAACTCGCGAGAAATGCCAATCCATCCAAGAGGGCCATTATGTTATGGAACGGAAAATGAAGCACATGGACGACAAGGATACGGACTATTACCGTAACACCTGCGACTTCCGCAAACTTCCCGACGACACCGTTATGGGGAAAGCCTTCTCAATATTTAATGAGCCTCTGGGTCACCCGGAATGGAACAGACACATACTCTACACGGGAAACGAGCTTGTCTATCTAAGGGATACGGCCACCATACTATCATGCGTACAATGGGCGGATGAAATAAAGAATAGGCGAGGCAACTTCGATTTTTTCACTCCGATAACCACTCGCAGCTGTTACCCTATCCCCACCGAGAAACAAGAGGCCGACAGCGACTATGTCTTCTCTCTTGGGGAAACCCTGTTGGACGGCAATCCCTGCTATCTACTTGACATTTTCGTGAAAGTTGACCCCACACCCGACCCCAATTTCGGCATTATCTGCCTCCGCTACGAAATGAACATCTGGATTGACAAACAGAACTATATGCCCCTACAATATTCCGTCGCATTTGATAATATTGATGGACCGGACACTGTTTACCAATACGAGGAGTGCAAGCTGGTAACTTTCGATCCGAAGGTCGATGAGTCGAAACTGACCTTGGAGTCCATCCCCGACAATGTGGTGCAGAGTGACTATGTTCCCTACAAGGCTTCCGAGCCGCTGGCCGAGGGTACGTCGGCTCCCGACTGGGCACTGCCCACGCTGACAGGCGACACCGTGCGTCTCGCTGATCTCAAGGGCAAGGTAGTGCTGCTCGACTTCTTCTACCGCAGTTGCGCACCCTGCTGCGCCGCCCTGCCGATTATGCAAAGCATCCACGAGAAATACAAGGAACGCGGTGTCGTGCTCATCGGCATCGACCCCTACGACAACCCCGCGAAAGACGAGATGGCCGAGTTCCTCTCCAAACGAGGCATCACCTACAAGGTGCTTTTCTCTGTCAACAAACTAAACGATGCTTACCGCATCCATGGTTTTCCCACCCTCTTCATCCTCGACCGCGAAGGCAAGATTGTCAAGACTCATCGTGGCTTCTCGAAAGAAATGGGCGACGAAATTGAGGCGCAACTGCTGAAAATGTTGTAGATTCGCCCTCGGTCTCGAAGCTTGGATCATGTTCCACGATTTCCATTGTCTGCCGAATTAATTTTTTCGGCACTGTACAATAATGCCGCCACCCGAACGTTATCAATGTAGTTGTTGCGCCAATTCAATAATCCGACGAATAAACAGATTAATAATAAATAATTTAACAATCATGTCAACTCCAGTTTTATCTGCCATCGTTGTGGCTGCCGTCGTTTTGGTCGTGATCCTTATCTCTTACATCAAGGCTCCCCCCTCGGTTGCCTACATTGTCTCCGGACTATACCGCCGTCCTCGTATATACATTGGCAAGGGTGGCCTTCGTGTCCCTTTGCTGGAACGTCTCGACAAGGTCTTCCTCGGTCAGGTTACTGCCGACATCAAAACGAGTCGCAGTGTCCCCACCAATGATTTTATTAACGTCAATGTCGATGCTGTCGCCAAGATTCAGGTCATCCCCGACATCGATGGTGTCCGTCTCGCTGCCAAGAACTTCTTGAATATGAATGGCATCGATATTTCTAAACAGGTGCAGGACTCCCTCGAGGGCAATATGCGTGAGGTTATAGGCTCTCTTACCCTTCGCGACATCAACATCAATCGCGACAAGTTCTCCGACGAAATCATGAATAAGGCCCAGAAGGACATGGAAGCCCTCGGCCTTCGCATCATCTCCTGTAATATCCAGAATGTCACTGACGAGAAGAATCTCATCGAAGATCTCGGTGCCGACAACACATGGACTATCCGCAAGCAGGCAAAAATCAACAAGGCCAACGCCGAGCGCGACATCGCTATGGCTGAGGCACAGGCTCAGAAAGAGGCCAACGATGCTCAAGTAGACTCTCAGACTCAGATTGCCATCCGCCAGAACGAATTGGCGGTTAAGCGTAGCGAGCTGACTATCATCGAACAAACCAAGAAGGCCGATGCCGATGCCGCCTACGAAATCCAGCGTCAAGAGCAGCAGAAAACCATCAACACCAAGACCGTCGACGCCCAAATCGAACAAACCAAGCGTGAGCAGGTCCTCACCGCCGAACGAGTCAAGATTCGCGAAAATGAGCTTCAGGCCGAGGTCATGAAACGTTCCGATGCCGACAAATATCAGGTCGAACTAAAAGCCGCCGCCGACCTCGAGCAGAGCAAACGCGAAGCTGAAGCCCAGGCTTATCGTGCTGAGCAAGAGGCTCGTGCTCAGATTGCTCTCGCCGAAGCCAAGAAGCAGGCCATGGTGCTCGAAGCCGAAGGTATCAAGGCCAACGGCGAAGCCGAAGCCTACAAAATCCAGAAAGCCGGCGAAGCCGAGGCTATCGCCATCGAGAAGAAAGGTCTCGCCGAGGCCGAGGCCATGCAGAAGAAAGCCGAAGCCTACGAGCGTTACGGTCAGGCTGCCATCCTCGACATGATGGTCAAAATCATCCCTGAGGTCGCACAGCATGTCTCCGAGCCCATCTCCGCTATCAAGAACATGAACGTCTATGGCACTTCGGGCGCCGACGCTGCCGGCATCAGTGGAGCCGTCCCCGCCGTCATCAAGCAAAGCTTCGATGTCATCGAGAGCGCCACGGGAGTCAACATGACCGACATCGTCCGCGCCAACACCATCGAAGCAAAGGTCACTCGCAACGTCAACCTCGACTCCGATAGTCAGGTCAAACTTGACAAATAATCACTAACGATGATGAAACCAAGAGTGCCACGAACAGCCTTTTCGTGGCACTCGCGGTTATGTATGTAGCGATGTCATCGCTACCAGTCTATGTCATCACTACCAGTCTTCCCCCTAATTCTCTTAATAATTGATAATGTCTTTCCTCCGCAAATTATTCTCGGGACACAGGCAAACCACTACCCATCAAACTACTGAAGATCCTGAAATGAAATATCTTATCGTTGGCCTTGGCAATATCGGCGCCGAATACGAAGGCACACGCCACAACTGCGGCTTCATGGTTGTAGACCGCCTCCTCAAGGCTGTTGCAGCCGAAAAAGGGGAGAAGCCTACTTTCGTCCTCGAACGTCATGCCTATCGTGCTGAAATAAAGGTCAAAGGCCGCACCCTCGTCCTTATTCGCCCCACCACCTATATGAACCTCTCCGGCAAGGCCGTCCAGTTCTGGATGCAGAAAGAGAAGGTGCCTGTCGAAAATCTTCTCGTCGTTGTCGACGACATCGCCCTCCCCGTAGGCAAAATCCGTATGAAGAAGCAAGGTTCCAACGGCGGCCACAACGGACTTAAAAGCATTGAGGAGCTGATACATACAGCCAACTATTGCCGCCTTCGCATCGGCGTAGGCAACAATTTCGGCCAGGGACACCAGATTGACTACGTCCTCGGCCGCTTCTCTGACGATGAACTCCAAGCCCTCGACCCCGCCCTCGACCATGCCGTCGAGGCCATAAAGGCTTTCGTCTCCCTCGGCCCCGACCGTGCCATGAACATGTTTAATTAGCTTCTGCGCTAGCAATTTACCCCAACTGCAACCTCGATGTCTCATCTCATTTTCGACATTGGCAATACCCGCACCAAACTTGCCGTCATCAACGATGCCAATCTCCTATGCGTCAATGCTGTCGACACTCTCGATGCCGACCTCATCGCCTCTCTCTGCCGCCATTACCATGTCGATGCCGCCATCGCCTCCGTCGTCGGCCCACAGCCCGACTTCGGTTCCTTGCTCCCCGCCTCTCTCTCTGCCCGTTTCCATCAGCTCTCCTATCGCTCCCGCCTTCCCATAACCCTCGACTACGAGACCCCCGAAACTCTTGGCATGGACCGTGTCGCTGCCGCTGTTGGTGCGCGCCAACTCTCTGGCAATCATGACCCTCTCCTCATTGTCGACGCTGGCAGCTGCATCACTGTCGACCTCCTCGACTCCGACGATGTCTTCCGTGGTGGTGCCATCGCCCCTGGCCTGCGTATGCGTTTCCGAGCCCTCCACGACTACACCGCCTCCCTCCCACTTCTCCTCCACGACGACAAACCTCTCACCCCCTCCGCCCTCCCTCCCCTCTCCGGCCGCAACACCCGCGACTCTATCCTCTCTGGCGTTCTGAATGCCTCTTTGTTTGAAATTCAGGGCTTTATCCAATCCTATCAGTGCACTTATCATTCTCTTAAACTTTTTTTAACAGGTGGTGACGCAGTTTTTTTTGCAGAACGATTATTTTTTCCGAAATTTGCAAATCCAAACTTGGTGTATATTGGATTGGATAAGATTCTGGAAATGAATATCTGAGAACGATTTTTCAGTTCCTCTCCATCTCCTCTGTAACCCTAATTATCGTATATGAAACATTTTAGATTGCTATCGCTCTTCCTGCTGCTCCTCGCCCCAATGGTCTCCGAGGCCCAGAATGGCATCAACTCGCCATTCTCTCAGTATGGCATTGGACTTAGCAATATGCCCTATAATGTCCCCGTCATCTCCGCCACTGGCGGCATCGCCTACACCAAGGCGGCCTACAACATGATAAACCCCTTCAATCCAGCCTCCTATGCCGCTGTCCGCTCCGAATCCTTTGTCTTCGACATGGGCCTCTCTTTCGACATGGCCACTCTGAGCGACTCCAGGAATAGCCTGTTCGATGCCGACGGTAATCTCAGCTACCTCAACATCGCTTTCCCCATCACTAAGTGGTGGAAAACTGCTCTCGGCGTGATGCCGATGACCGATGTCAATTATATGACCATCAGCGAGTCAACCATCAATCCTGGCGGCAGCGTACGCACCGTTTACGAAGGCGTGGGCGGTGTTAGCCAGTTCTTCTGGGGTCATGGCTTCAACATTCTCGGCTCCTCCGACGACAAGAAGCCTCAGCTCCGCGCCGGCTTCAATCTCAACCTGCTCTATGGGTCCGACACCAGTGCCGTCACTTTCGATTTTCTGGCCAACGACACCACCTATTTCATCGACTCTCGTCGCCAGAAAAACAGCATCATACGCGGCCTTACCTTCGATTTCGGCCTCCTCTACGACCATCCTCTTTCCGACGACTACTCCCTCTCTCTGGGTCTCAACATCAAGCCAGGTCGCAAGATGACTATCCGCGAGAATGCTCTCGTCTACACTTTCGTCTCTAATGCCGGTCTCGAGTACATGCGCGACACCATTTTCCCCACCGACGGCAACTCCGAGTTCGAAAGCTCTCTCCAGCAACCCTTTACCACTGGCATCGGCCTCTCCTTCCAGCGCAACAACCAGTGGCTCATTGCCCTCGATGCAACCTTCGCACCTTGGAGCGGCTTCAAGTACCAGATGGGTCTCGACAACCCCATCTTCGGCAAGTCCGCTCTCCAGTACGGCGGCAACCAACGCTATGCTCTAGGCTTCCAGCTGCTGGGCAACCCCAACGCCTCCAGCTATTTACGTCGCATCACCTTCTCCGCCGGTACCCATTTCGAAAACGGTCGCCTCTCCCTCCAGCTTGTCGACGGTCGCGACTTCCGTCTCAACGAGTGGGGTGTCGGCTTCGGAGCCTCGTTGCCCATGCGCAAGGGCCGCTCCGTGCTTAATGTCTCTGCCTCCTATTCCTCCTTTGGCTCCACCGACCTTCTCCGTCGCAACCTCTTCTCCATCGGCATCTCCGTTGGCAGCTGCGAAAGCTGGTTCGTCAAGCGCAAGTTCAATTAATCTCTGCCAAATGTGAAAAAATCATAATTCTGCAATTGCTCACCCCCTCCGGCTACAAATAGATATAAGATTTAAATACACTTCCCCTCAGTTGCAGCTTTTCTCTACCAGACAAACGAATTTTCTCAATCATAAAAACGTAAAACGTCAACCGTAAAACGTCAAAAAAATGAAAACAAACAAAATCCTTTCTCTGGCTCTTCTCCTGACGATAGCTATAGCTCCCGTCTCTGCTCAGTTCAAGAATGCTGAAGATAGCATTTGCAAGACCAACCGCTTCCTCTATGGCGAAGCCTACAAAAGCAAACAGTATCAGGATGCCTATGAACCTTGGAAAATCGCTCTCCAAACCTGCCCTTCCAGCTCCAAAAACCTTTACATCCAGGGCGCCGTCATCCTCAAGCAGCTTTTCAGCAGCTCCAAGGATGCCGAGAAACGCGTTGAGATTGTCAACGAACTCATGAACCTCTACGACCTCCGTATTCAGTACTTTGGCGAAGCTCCCGAAGTCACCGCTCGCAAGGCCTACGACCTCCAGCAGCTCCGTGGCGACGCAGCCCTCAAGGAGTACTACGAACTCTATGCCCAGGCTATGAGTCTTGATGCCAGCAAGTTGGATGTCGCCTTCATCGAACGCTACTTCGAGGCCACTGTCCGCTATGTCACTAAGGGCGGCGCCGACACCACCCTCATCATCGACAACTACGACATCGCTAGCGACGCCCTCGACGCCATCCTCGCCGCCACCACCGACAGCACCAAGAAGGCCGAAATCTACAACGTCGTCGCCAACATCGAGAACCGCTTCTCTCCCTTCGCCTCCTGCGACCAGCTGGTCAACATCTATACCAAGAAGTTCAACGCCAACCCCGAGGACCTCACCCTCCTCAAGAAAATCACTACCATCCTCCGCAAGAAGAAATGCATGAACACCGACCTCTTCTTCGCTGCTACCGAGAACCTTCACAAGATCGAACCCTCTCCCTCTACCGCCTACCTCATGGCTCAGATGAACTACCAGCGTAAACGCTACACCGAGGCCGCCAACTATGTCAACGAGGCTCTCAAGGGCGCCGACGAGAAGGACAAGTACAATATGTACATCCTCCAGGGACTCTGCTACACCGAGGCCAACAGCTACTCCGCTGCTCGTGCCGCCTATAACAAGGCTGCCGACCTCGAGCCCACCAAGGGCGAGCCCTATCGCCTTATCGCTCAGCTCTATGCCGCCGGCCATCGCAGCATCGATGATGGCATGAACGGTGCCTCCGCCTACTGGGCCGCTGTCGATGTCGCCCGCAAGGCCATCTCTGTCGACAGCTCCCCCGAGAATGTCGAGGCCGCCCAGCGTCTCATCAGCAGCTACTCCGCCGGCTTCCCCAAGCAGGACAAGGCTTTCGACCTCGACCTCGTCGATGGCAACTCCTTCACCGTCCCTGGTTGGATTGGCGTTACCACTGTTGTCCGCACCAAGAAATAATTTCACTCTTCTCCTTGTGAATCATATCTCTAAAACTAGTATCTTAAGGAAGCGCATCGTCGGTGCGCTTCCTTGTTTTGCTCTAGCCTCCCTTCTCCTGCTCTCCTGCCGCAACGATATGCAGAAGGTCCACCTCTTCGACCACCAGGACATCCCTCAGCAGCTTCTCGACTCTGTCGGCGTCATCCGCAGCAATTCCGGCAACCTACAGATGTCTCTCAGCGCCCCAAGCGTCGTTGTCCTCGACAAGCCCGAGAGGATGACCGTCTTCCCCGACGGCTTCAATATGCTCATCTACAGCGACAACGGCTCCAGTCTTGTCGCCAACATCACCGCCGATTCCGCCACCTCTCTCGATTCCCGCAAGATTATCAAGGCTCATCGCAATGTGGTCATTATCGACTTCCGGTCCCATGATACCACCTACCTCGATTCAATCATCTGGGAATCTGTCACCCATACCATCTACTCCAGAGCCCCCGTCAAGTCGGTCAACGGCTCTCGGGTTACCTATGGCGACGGTTTCGAAAGCGACGAAAACTTCACGACCCCAATTATTTACCATCAGCGTGGAACAATGACTATCGAGGAGTGATTCTATGGATAAACCATCCCGCAGCCAGTGGAGAGGCTTCGCCGTCCTCAGCGTCGTTTTTGCCGTCGTTGTCCTGCTTCTCCTCTTTTGGCCCCGTTTTTCCACCGCCCCGTCGGCTTCCGATTTCTCCCGGCTTGCCCAGGCGGTCTCTCTCTATGGCGACACCATCCGTCTCGACGATTCTGCCCGCCGCCAGTCTTTCCGCCTGCATTCTGGCTTCGCCGCCGACTCTCTCCGACCATCAGGTTCGATAGGGTGGGGGAGGGGCCCTCGCCAAAACCCCTACGACACCCTCCTCGTCGACATCAACACCGCCGACACCTCCCGTCTTCAGCTCCTGCGTGGCATCGGCCCTGTTTTCGCCTCTCGCATCGTCAAGTATCGCTCCCTTCTCGGCGGCTTTGTCTCTACGTCACAACTCCTTGAGGTCTACGGCATGACCACCGACCGCTTCTCGTCTATCGCTCACCATCTAACCCTCTCCAAATCAAGCGTCAATCTCCTGCCCATCAACTCGGCCTCTCTCGACCAGCTCCGCCGCCATCCCTACCTCGACTACTATCAGGCCCGCGCCATTGTCGACTACCGCAACTCCGTCGGCCCCATTCGCAACTACTCCGATTTGTTGAAAATTAACCTCATCGACGACTCCACTGCAAGAAAAATCGGTGACTATATACAATATAATTACTAAAATCGCGTTGACACTCTGATATCGATTTTTTCAAATCCTAAACAATCTTTCTATGAAGTTTCTTACCAGTCAGATAGCTGCCATGCTCTCCGGTACTGTCGAGGGCAATCCCAATGCCGAAGTCTGGACCCTCTGCAAAATCGAGGAAGGCATCCCCGGCGGCCTCTCTTTCCTGGCCAATGCCAAGTATTCCAACTATATCTACTCCACTGAGGCCACGGCAGTCATTGTCGGCAACTCTTTCGTCCCCGAGCATCCCGTCCCTGCCACCCTCATCCGCGTCGACGACCCCTATCTAGCCTTCGCCTCTCTCCTCAAAAAATACAACGAGATGCAACTCGACAAAAAAGGCGTCGACCCTCAGGCTTTCATCTCCCCCTCTGCTTCTATAGGTAAGGATTGCTATATCGGTCCTTTCGCCTTCGTTGGCGAGAACGCACGTATAGGCGATGGTGTCAAGATTTATCCTCAGACCTACGTGGGCGACAATTCCCAGGTCGGCGACAACACCACCCTTTTCGCCGGTGTCCGCGTCTATCAGAACTGCGTCATCGGCTCTCGCTGCATTCTCCATTCCGGTGTCGTTGTCGGCGCCGACGGCTTCGGCTTCGCTCCCACAGCCGACGGCTCCTATCAGAAAATCGACCAGATAGGCAACGTCGTCATCGAGGACGATGTCGAGATTGGCGCCAACACCACCATCGACCGCGCCACTCTTGGCTCTACCGTCATCCATAAGGGCGTCAAGCTAGACAACCTCTGCCAGATAGCTCACAATGTCGTCGTTGGCAGCAACACCGTCATGGCTTCCCAGAGCGGCATCGCCGGCTCCGGCAAGGTCGGCAGCCACTGTGTCATCGCCGGCCAGGTGGGCATCGTCGGCCACATCGAGGTCGGCAACAATGTCACCATCGCCGCCCAGAGTGGTGTCACTCGCTCCTTCCCCGACAATGTCACCATCCTTGGCTCCCCAGCCACCGATGCCGTCAAACAGCGCAAAATCTATGTCTTCGAGCGTAACCTCGACAAGCTCTTCCAGCGTGTCGACGAACTCGAAAAGAAACTTGCCAAGCTTTGAAACTCTCCTCTACACTTAGGTTCTTCGCCATCGTTCTCGTTGCCTTGGCCTTGCTTTGCCTGCTCTTCCCCTCCAGCGGCATCCCTGTCGGCAACGTCACCCTCCGCTTCCCCTCGCTCCACAAGGTCTTCGTCCGCGAGAAGCAGAAGGGTATCGACCAACTCCTTGTCCATCGCCCCGTCCGCGACCTCACCGGCCTCCGCGACTCTCTCGCTGACTGCTATCAGGTCATCTTCCAGGGCCAGACGCGTTTCTGGCTCCCCGACGACGATGTGGCCTTTTTCGACCCCTTCTTCTCTCGTGCTGAACAGGCCCTCGACAATGGCGAGATAGTGCGTGTCATGCACTATGGCGACTCCCAAATCGAGATGGACCGCGTCTCTTGCCGCCTCCGCGAGCGTCTCCAGCAGCAGTTCGGCGGCGGTGGCCCTGGCATGCTCCCTCTCCGCCAGCCGGTTCCCACGCTCTCGTTCAACCAGTCTGCCTCCGGCCCCATCGTCGGCCAGTCCTCTTGGGGCGACAGCACCTTCATCCGTCATGGTTCCAATTTCGGTCCCATGCTCCGCAGCTGGCGTGTCGCCGGCACGGCCACCATGTCCCTTTCAGCCTCCAAGGGCCGCTATGCTTCCCAGCTCGCCGGCCGCTTCTCCACCGTCCGTGTGTTGTTCAACAACCGCCCGGGTCCACTCTCGGTCTCTTTCCGCGACCGCATAGGTGGCTCCACCTTCTCTCAGTCTGTCTCGTCCGAGGGCATCAACCTCATTTCGTGGCAGTTGGACTCTGCCACCTCTTCTGCCTCTCTGTCCCTTAGCGGCAATGCCGACATCTATGGCGTCATGGTCGACAACGGCCCTGGCGTGGCTGTCGACAACATTGGCATGCGTTCCACTTCCGGCCATCAGTTCAAGATGGTCCCCTTCGACCAACTCGCTGTCTCCTATCGCCTTGCCAACGTCTCTGTCATCATCATGCAGTTCGGCGGCAACTCCGTCCCCTACCTCAAATCCGAGAAGGTCATCGATGCCTACTGCAAGCGCCTTGGCGAGCAGATCGACTATATCCGCCAGGCTTGCCCCGACGCCGTCATCCTCTTCGTCGGCCCCTCCGACATGAGCACTATGGTCGCCGGCCAGCTGGCCACCTATCCCATGCTCCCCACCATCGTCGAGAAACTCCATCAGATGGCTACCCTTCACGGCGCCGCCTATTGGAGCATCTTCGATGCCATGGGCGGCCGCAACTCTATGATTGTCTGGAACAAGGAGGGTCTCGCCGGCAACGACTATGTCCATTTCACCCACAAGGGTGCCAACCTCATGGGCGACTATCTCAGCGACGCCATCCTCAAACTCTACGAGCTCTACACCATCCGCAAGAAGATGTCCCCCTCACAGTTCGACAAACTCTGGCACGATGTCATCGCTTCCGAAACCGTCAAACAATCAACCGATTAATTATCCCTTTCCCTTGCAGTTCAAAGCCTACATATCGTCCTTTATCCTCTTCTTCCTGCTCCTCTCTTCCTGCTCCCATGCCCAGCGACAGAGGGTTGGCAGCCCCTATCAGGTCGTCGATTCTCTCCTCTATGTCCCTATCGATAGCTCTTATTCTTTCATCAATTACGATTCCAATCGCCTTATCTTCTTCGACGACAGCACCCAGATGCGCCGCTTCTCCGCCAAGTGGCACCGCGTCCTCTCCTCTGGCCAGGGCAACGTCGTGATTATGCAGATTGGCGCCTCCCACGTCCAGGGCGGCACCTTCCCTCACCAGATCCGCCGTAACATCCTGCTCGGTGCCCGCCGCTCTCTTCAGGGCTCGGCCGTCGAGGGCACCTTCCCTTTCGCCTCCCGCGGACTCCTTTTCCCCTATTCTGCTGCCGTCAAGTGCAACAACCCTTTCGATTATAGGGTCTCCCGCTCTCATCCTCTTGCTCTTACGCGCAATGTCTACAAGGAGCCTGCCGAGTTTCTCGGCCTAGCCGGCATCGCTGTCACCGCTTCCGACTCCACCGCCCAGATTGGCTTCTCGCTCTCCGACCCCGACCTGCGGTTCGCCACCACCTCTGTCGTCCTTCTCGGCCATTCCCGGGGCGGCGTCATCCCGCGTCTCAGGGTCAACTGTTCCGACTCTCTCCTCTCGCCCGACAGCATCAACCTCCCTCTCCGCCGCTACTATTACCATCTCTCCTCCTCTGTCGACTCTCTTGCCGTCATCCTGCCTTGCGACAGCGGGCAGTCTTTCGCCCTGACAGGCCTCTTCCTCGAGAACTCTCTTCCAGGCATCACCTACCATTCCGTCGGCGTCAATGGCGCTTCTGTCTCCGACTATCTCAACAAGTGCCCCTACTTCACCTCCGACCTCCGTCTTGCCAAACCCGACCTCGTCATCTTCGGCATAGGCATCAACGATGCCGCCGGCCCCAACTACGACTCGGCCCTCTTCCGCCAACGCTACCTCGCCCTCGTCGACTCTATCCGCGCCGTCAGCCCCGACTGCGCTCTTGTCTTCATCACCAACAACGACAGCTACCGTCGCGTCAAGCGCCGCTACCACGTCAACAACAACGGCCCTCTCGTCCGCGAGGCTTTCTTCCGCATCGCCCGCGAGTCCGGCGGTATGGTCTGGGACCAGTTCTCCATCATGGGCGGCCTCAATTCCATGAAGACGTGGACCGCCAACGGCCTCGGTCAAAAGGACCGCGTCCACTTCACCCGTCGCGGCTACCAGCTCCTCGGCGACCTCTTCTCCAACGCTCTTTTCAGCGCAATCGAGCTCTGCCGCCCCGTCCCCAAGCAGCCTCCTGCTCCTCAGCCCGTCGACTCCGTCCCTCGTCGTTCCGAAACACTGGACAGTCAGCAGCCTGACGATTCGTCCAAGCTCAAAAAAGATAAACGGAAAACTCCTAGAATTTACCAGAAACCCGCCGACAGAAAGAAAAACAATTCCGACAATGAAGGACTTATTTACATTTCTTATTGACCTCTTCTCCTTCGACAAAAGCCATCCGCTTCTTTTCACTCAGTTCAACTTCTGGGCCTTCTTCTTTCTTGTCTTCGCCGGCTACTGCTTGCTCCACAGCCAGCTGCTTGCGCGCCGTCTCCACAAGTCGGCACGCCTGGGCCGCAACCCCAGGCTCTCCAAGCTCTCCATCCGCAACGGCTACCTTTTCATCGTCAGCCTCTTTTTCTATTTCAAGACTTCCGGTCTCTTCGTCCTCCTCCTCGTTTTCTCCACTTTCCTGGGCTATCTCCTCGGCATCTGGATGGACCGTCTCAGCGGCGACTCCACGACCACTCGCATCGGTCCCTTCTCCGTCCGCCGAGCCTCTCTCTCCAAAGCCCTCATGATCTTTGGTGTGGTCGTCAATCTGCTGGTGCTTTTCTATTTCAAGTACGCCTATTTCTTCACCGACATCTACAACACTATGTTCCACACCGAGCATGTGGTCGTCAACCATTTTGCCCAGTTCGCCAACCATTTCACCTCCAAACCCCGTTTCGATGCCTCTACCATCCTTCTCCCTGTCGGCATATCTTTCTTCACTTTCCAGAATATCAGTTATATCGTCGATGTCTATAAGCACAAGATTCCTCATGCCGGCAACGTCCTCGACTTCGGCTTCTACACCACCTTCTTTCCTCAGCTTGTTGCCGGCCCCATTGTCCGCGCCGACCAGTTCATCCCCCAGCTCTACAAACGCTATTTCCTCTCCCGTCGCCAGTTTGGCATAGCCGTTTTCTGGATTCTCAACGGCCTCCTCAAGAAGATTATTCTCAGCGACTTCCTCGCTGTCAATTTCGTCGACCGTGTCTTCGACAATCCCCTCATGTTCACCGGCTTCGAGAACCTCTCGGCCCTCTTCCTCTATTCTCTCCAGGTCTATGCCGACTTCTCCGGCTATACCGACATCGCCATCGGTGTTGCCATGCTCATGGGTTTTTACCTGCCACGCAATTTCAACTCGCCCTACAAGGCTACCAACCCCGCCGGCTTCTGGAAACGTTGGCACATCTCCCTCTCCAACTGGCTCAAGGACTATCTCTACATCCCCCTTGGCGGCAACCGTCGCGCCACACCGGCCTCCTACATCATCCTTGGCGGCATGCTCATCGTCGTCGCCTTGATGGCCCATACGGCTTGGGTCACCCTCCTCGTCACCTCTGTCATCGGCCTGCTCGTCGCAGTCTATTTCATCTTCCCTCGCCACCGTAAGGAGTTCAACACCAACATCAACAACATGGACACCATGCTCCTCGGCGGCATGTGGCACGGTGCCAGCTTCAATTTCATCACTTGGGGCGGCCTCAACGGCTTGGGCATCCTCGTCTACAAATGGTGGAAAAATCAGGGCGGACGCGCCCGCGTGGTCGCCACCGAGATTCTCTTTGCTGCCTTCCTTCTGGCCGACATCATCTGGCCTTCTCCGGCTCTCAACCTGGGCGCCGTCTGGACGGGCATCATCGCCGTTGGCACAATCATACGCTATTTCATCGTCATCCCCTTTACTCGCAATCGCCCTCGTTTGCAGCGGTCTGGCTTCCTCGCCTCCTACGAAAGGGTTTGGAACATCTTCCTCACTTTCGTCTTCATCACCTTCACCCGTCTCTTTTTCCGCGCCGGTTCCAACCTCCCTCCCGCCGATGCCAATCAGGTGGCTTGGAACACCGCCAAGAATATGGTCAACCAGATTGGCGGCCCCTGGGATCTCTCCCTTGTCCCCGACATCATTTCCGTCTACAGTAAGGTATTCATCGCCTTTGCCATCGGCATGATTATCCATTGGCTCCCCGACAATTTCAAGCGTCGCTATCGCCTCAGTTTCGCCCTCATGCCCCTCTGGCTCATGGCCATCGTGGTCGTCGTTGCCGTCTTCGTTGTCTATCAGTTCATCACTGCCGACCTCCAGCCCTTCATCTATTTCCAGTTCTGATTTTCACCCTCCCCAGTCGCCCAAGGAACTTTATTCTTGTTCCGGCAGCTGGACCCTCGCTTTGCTCTGGTTCACTATATAGACCCCCGTAAAAACGAGCAGGGCAGACAGAACCTTCGTTACCGTCAAGCTGTCCATCCCCGTCGCTATCGCCGCCGTCGTGGCTATGATGGGCTGCAGGTAGCCATACATGCTCACCAACGTCGGCCGTATCCTCTTCTGCCCGATGGGGATAAGGAAGTACGCCACAAATGTAGCAAACAGAATCAGAAACCCCACCTCAAGCCACACCTTCGTCGATACTGCCCCGAAGTCTGTGGTAGGCAGCTGCGGCAGGGTAAAGGGCAGCGACAGCAAAAACGACACCAGAAACATCCATTTCATCATCGTCACCGACGTGTATTTCGTCGTGAGCGGCCTGCATGTGCCCAGATATAGCGCAAAGACCGTGCAGTTCGCTAAGCACAGCATTATCCCCATGGGCTTGGTGGCACTGGCACCACCTCCCATCGACACACTTTGCAGTATCAGCCACACCACGCCGCCAAAACTCACCGCCACGCCGATGGCTTTCTTCCACGTTATTGGCTCTTTCAGGAATATCGCAGCGGCAAACATCGTCAGGATTGGGGTAATCGTACCCACCACCGAAAGGTCCACCGGCGTTGTCATCGTGATGCCATATAGGAAGGTCACCTGTGGCAGAAAGATGCCCAGCACACCGGCTCCGGCTATCTTCAGCAGGTCTACTCTATCCACCTTCTCGGGCCTGAACAGCGACACTATCCAGAACAGCGCCCCCGCAAACAGCGCCCTCATCGTGAACAGCACCATCGGCGGTATCGTTCCTTCCGTGGCTATGTCCCTACAGGTGACTATGTTAATGCCAAAGATGAAATAGGTGGCGGCACACGCTATATGGCCGACAATTGAGCTCTTCTTCATTGCCCCTGCCTCTTATCCCTTTCACACCTTCTTCTTGCGTGCCTTGGCCTGGGTAAGAAAGGCTGCCAACAGCACGATGAAGAAGATGCAGCCGCGCAGACACTCAAGCGTCAGCATCAGGCATGCCTCTATGGCTACCAAATAGATGAACCCTATCAGCAAACCCCATCCTATGCTGTGTGTGCGTCTCGAATCTGCTATTATCTTGTATATCACTATGGCTATCAACAGCACCTCGGTCACTAGGAGCATCCACGACGAGGTTACCAGACTGGAATAGAGCGAGGCTGTCGTCACCAGCGCCCCAATCAGCATCACGAATACGGCTATCTTCCACTCTTTCCAGGGCTTGGTCTCCAGACTCATGCCTCCGTTGACACTCAGCTCGGCAACGGTCTGCATCACAGCCGACAATATCGCATAGGTGACAAAGGTGATGAGCACCAGCGAAACGAGCGCCTTACCCCAACCCACAATGTTGGGCATGCAGAACCACCCGATAAAGGCGTGTGGATCAAAGTCTACCGAGCGGAATCCCGTACCCTCTATGCAAGTCCCTGTTCTCAGATAGCTCGCGTCGATGAAACAATAGTAGTACGTCGCCACCAGCGTCAGCCCGAGAAGGCTGTACAGCGTCGGGTAGAGCTTCTGCTTGCCTCGGTAGCTTATCAGCTGGTTGACAGTGAACATTGCCGCCGCCAAAACCACTATCAATATTAGTTGCGCTACCACCGGTAGGCCTAATGGATTGGAATGATGCATGCCAAACAGCTCCGGCAAATTGGCTACCGGTGCGTTCGAGGATATGAATTCGGATAGACCCATGATTTGTATTTATTTGATTGTTATTCGTTTATTGTATTATATGGTGCTTTTCTGCGACTGCAAAGGTAGCTAAAAAAAATGATATTATATATGTTATTCCATTCTGTAAAAATATTTTTTGTAAATTTGCATTTTGTACCGCCTCCGCAATATCATTGCTGGATGCTGTTTATCTTTTTTATAATCAGTAAAATATTCTAATATTGGGCTCTAATTCTCCACGCAAATCTTTTGCCAAAAGGCTCACACGGCGTATCGTGTTGATTGTCTCTGCCATCATCGTCGCCATGCTCTTTGTTGTTGCCGTCTCTTCTGCCAACATCATCGAGGATGAGGCAACCCGTTCGGTCCACAATATGCTGCATGCCAGCATCAGCGACATCGAACGCCCCCTCTACGAACTCGAGGCTCAGACCCAGACGGTGGCTTCCCACGTCCAGATCCAAATCTCCAATGTCAACGTGCTCGACATGATTTCCCACAAATCTGTCGAACTGAGCAAGATAATCAATGGCCTCGCCATCGTCATACCCCCCTCGGGCAACAGCGGCGAGTATGTTGTCTACAATTTCCGTGATGCGCACAACGACATTCGCAGCATCCGTCGCTCCGACGCCGGTGTCGTTCAGAGCGAATGGATCCAGTCTGTCCTCTCCTCCCGCCAGCCGGTCTGGACCGTCCCCTATTTCGCCATCCATCGCGGCGACCCCCAGGCCCCCCGTGTCACCACCTATTGCTCTCCGGTCTTCGGTCCCGACAGCTCTGTCATCGCTGTCGTCTGCGCCGACATCACTCTCGACTGGCTCGAGAAAAAAATCGCCTCCCTGCGCCCCTTCGAGAATTCCCTGACAGCCCTCTCGTGCAGCGAAGATGTGGTCATTGGCATTGACGACACTCTGCTGCTCTCCCAAATCAAAAAGGAATTCGCCGAAAACAAGGATTTGCAGTCTTTGGGCGATGATATGCGTAAGGGTGTCGACAGCGTCCGCCGTCGCATGGGCAAGGGTCGCAACAGCTTCTTCGTCGCCTACGGCCCCCTCCACAACGGATGGCTCCTCTCCATCAGCTGCCTCTACCGCGACGTGATGAAGAGAAACACTATCATGAACCTCATCCTTCTCATCCTCGGCGTCCTCGGCATCCTCACCGTCCTCCTGGTCTGCACCCGTTCCATCAGGAAACTGACCCGCCCCATTACCGAACTCTCCGATGCTGCCCTCAATATGGCCAAGGGCAACTTCAACGCCCCAATGCCGGCTATCAAAAGCCAGGACGAGATGAAAAACCTCCGCGACAGCTTTGTCTTCATGCAAAACTCTATCGTCGACTACATTGATGAGCTCAAAACCACTACACGCGAAAACGAGCGCATGGAGTCCGAACTGAACGTCGCCCGCAACATCCAGATGGGCATCCTCAAAAGCGACTTCCCCGAACGCCTCCACGCCCTCATGGTACCCGCCAAAGAGGTGGGCGGCGACCTCTACGACTTCTCTGTCAATAACTCTAAACTCTATTTTGCCATCGGCGACGTGTCGGGCAAGGGTGTCCCCGCCTCCCTCATGATGGTCGTCACCCGCGCCGTCCTCCGCTTCATCGAGGACATGAACATGTCCCTGGACGTCTCTCTCGAACGCATCAACGACGGTGTCGCTGAAAGCAACAGCAACGACATGTTTGTCACCCTCTTCGTCGCTCGCATCGACCTCGTCACCGGCCAGATGGAGTTCTGCAACGCCGGCCACAACCCCATCGTGGTTATCCCTCCTGACGCCGACCCCTACTTCTTGAATGCCAAACCTAACATCGCCGTCGGCCTTTTCCCTTCCTTCAAATACGAGGCCGAATCCGTAGTCCTCAAACCCGGCACCCGCATCGTCGCCTACACCGACGGTGTCACCGAGGCCGAACGCGCCGACAAGAGCCAGTTCGGCAACGACCGTCTCCTCGCTTGGGCTGCCGACCCCAAAACTCGTAGCTTCGCCACCTCCAACTCCGATGTGGTGAAAAGCCTTTACGACTCTGTGAATGCTTTCGCCAACGGCAATCCCCCCAACGACGATGTCACTATTATGAGTATTACTGTCTAACATTTATATGTAATGGTTAAAAAACGTTTCAACCCCATCAAGGACAAAAGCAGCGAAATCATCGAGTTCCTCATGTCTTCCCCCGACATGCCCGATGACGAAGCCCTCTGCTTCAAGCTTCGCCTCTCCATCGAGGAAGCTGTCGACAACGTCGTCCGCTATGCCTACGACGGCGGCATCGGCTGGCTCGAGGTCGGCACCAACCTCGACAACGACCAACCGGTCCTGACCATCGAACTTCGCGACGCCGGTACCCCTTTCAACCCCCTCGACCGCGACGACCCCGATGTGAGCCTCAGCGCCGACGAACGTCAAATCGGCGGCCTCGGCATCTTCCTCTGCAAGAAGATGATGGACAATATCTCCTACCGTTACCAGGATGGTAACAATATACTCACCATGACCAAGAAAATCAAGTAACTATGCAAGTATCCATATCATCTCAGGATTCAAAAACTTTAGTCACCCTCGACGGACGTCTCGACACCTCTAACGTCGACCAGTTTCAAAAAGACATCGCCCCTCTCATGCAAGGCGATAACCCCAACATCGAAATAGATTGCCAGCGCATGACCTACACCTCCTCCCAGGGTCTGCGTATGTTCCTCATGCTCCAGAAAAGCGTCATGGCTCGCCACGGCAAAATGGTGATGGTCGGCATGATCCCTCAAGTCAAGGAGGTTTTCGACATCACTGGGTTCTCTAACATTATCACCATCATTTAGCCTATGAAACTCGACATGCATTGCGAGATGATACTCGACGAGTATCGTGAGTCTCTGCCTGTCTTCGAACGCATCCTATACGTCATTCTCGACAATATACGCAAACGCCTCAACGACAACCATGTGGTCGTCGCAGGCCTTGAAGGCCGCGTCAAGACCGAAAAAAGCCTCGCCGGTAAGCTCGAACTCAAGGGCTACAAGTACCACACCCTCTCCGACATCACCGATATCGTCGGTGTCCGTATCATCACTTTCTTCAGCGATGAGGTGGACATCATCTCGGCACTTGTCGAAAAACTCTTCGTAATCGATTGGGAAAACTCGGTTGACAAACGCAAAATGCTCGAAATCGACCGCTTCGGCTACATGTCCCTCCACTATGTCTGCCGTATCCCTGAGTCGCTCTACAGCGACCCCGCCATGCCGCAACTCAACGACTTGCGCTTTGAACTGCAGATGCGTAGTGCCTTGCAGCACGTCTGGGCCAACATGCAGCACGACACCGGCTACAAGAGCGATGTCGAAATCCCGGTCGAACATCAGCGCAGCCTCAACCGTCTCGCCGGCATCCTCGAACTCGCCGACGAACAGTTCAGCCGCATCCGCAAGGAAATCAACGACTACCGCCGCAACGTCCAGTCGCTTGTCGCCAGCGGCAACTTCGACGAAGTCCCCCTCAATGGCGACACTTTCCGCAGCTACTGCGACCTCAATCCCTTCAAACGACTCGCCGATAAAATAGCCACCATCAACCAGGCTGAAATCTACGACGACAGCCTCATGCCTTACTACAAGGTCCTCCTCCACATGGGCATGAAGACCATCGGCGACATTGAACGTATGCGCCAGGAATACAGCGACAGCGCTTATCAGCTGGCCCTCATACAGCTGGCCGGCACCGGCCTCGACATCGTCGCCTATTCCGTAACCCTCCAAAACCTCTGCATCGTCTGTATGCTCAAGCAGGGCTTCGGCGAGGCTGGCCTCATCCGTATGTTTGAGGGCATCTACGGTCCCAGCGACTATAACAACCAACGTGCTCAGCGTATCTTCGAACAAGCCAAGAGAATTAATTTGATATGAGCAATTCACCTCTCGACACCTCTCTCTTCGACAGGGCTGCCGTCTTCGCTATCAATGCCCACTCAGGCATCGAACGACGCGGCAAGGGCTTCCCCTACATCATTCATCCTTTCGAGGCCGCCGCTATAGTGGCTACCATCACCAACGACCCCGAGATGCTCGCCGCCGCAGTCCTCCACGACACCGTCGAGGATACCTTCGTCACCGACGAACAAATCGAAAGGGAATTCGGTCCTCGCGTCGCCCGCCTCGTATTCCACGAGACAGCCCCTCACGGCTTTCTCCCCTGGCGCGAGAAACGCCTTATCCAAATCGAAAAACTCCGCAACGCCCCCCGCGACGGCAAAATCGTCGCCATAGGCGACAAACTCTCCAACCTCCGCGCCATCTCTTCCGACTACTCCATGATTGGCGACGAACTCTGGAAACGCTTCCATGCCCCTAACGGCAAAACCGATATCGAATGGTACTACCGCGGCCTCGCCGACGCTTTCTCCGACCTCTCCGACACCGTACCCTACCAGGAATTCCTCCTCCTCCTCGACAAAACTTTCACCCCTCAACAAACCAATCCCTAACCCCCCTCCGCTCCAGTTTTTTTGTATATCCCCTGACAAAAAAGCTCTATTTACAAAAAATTGTGTATTTTAGCTTTTCGATTCATTGCGTTAAAAACCTCTCTTTTTGGGATTTAATGCCGTGATTGTGATATATTTATAATCGAATAATCGACCAGCGTATATATATGAAAACGTTCAAAAAAAGCCTTTTGCTCCTAGCATTTTCCCTCTTTTTTGTATCCTCTTGCTTCGCACAGACCAAAAGCTTGGCCCAAAAAGCAGACGACCTCTTCGCCCAGAAACAATATATCGCAGCCCTCGGAAAATACGAGGAAGCCTACAACAAAATCTCTTCCAACAAGGCCGAGAAAAACCGCTGCTACTTCCAGATGGGCGAGTGCTACCGCCTCATGAACAACTTCCCTAAGGCTGAACGTGTCTACAAACGTCTCATCAACCAGAAATACTATTCCACCGAGCCTAAACTCTACTACTATATGGCCGAGATGTACCGCTTCGAAAACAAGTTCGACGAGGCTGACGAGTACTACGGCAAATACCTCGAACTGGTCCCCGACGACAAGCTGGCTCAGCAGCGCAAGGCCTCTATCATCTATGTCAACCAGCTCTTCATGAACCGCACCCGCCACAATATCGTCAAGCTCGAAAAGTGGTCTACCGACTACAACGACTGGGCCCCTCGCTTCGTCGGCGACGACACCTCTAAGCTGGTCTTCACCTCCTCACGCTTCCCCGATTCCGACCGCGACCGTCACGATGCTTGGACTGGTCAGGCATTCTCCGATTTCTACACTGTCTTCCAAGACCGTAAGGGCTCCTGGTCTGACGCCCCCGACCTCTTCGACAACACCGAGGTCATCAACTCCCCCGTCAACGAAGGTGAGATATGGTTCGCCCCCGACGGCAACACCATCTACTTCTCACGCTGCGACAGCCGCGAGCACGAAACCCAGGGTTGCTACGTCTACTACTCCAAAAAGGAGGGTGCCTCTCTCGATGGCGACAAGGCTAAAGGCAAGGGCAGGGCTAAAGGCAAGGGCAAGAAGGATGATGGCTCCGAGATGAATGGCGAATGGTCCGAGCCGGTCAAAATCAACCTCGGCGACACTACTTATAACTATCTCTACCCAACCCTCTCGCGCGACCAGCTCACCATGTACTTCTCATCTGATATGCCCAACGGTTATGGCGACTACGACCTCTGGATGGTGACCCGCAAGTCTGTCGACGACGACTTCGGCACCCCCGTCAACCTCGGCAGCACTATCAACAGCGCCGGCCGCGAGGTCTTCCCCACTCTCCGCAACGACTCTACCCTCTACTTCTCGTCCAACGGACTCCCCGGTGTCGGTGGCCTTGACATCTTCAAGTCTGACAAAAACGGCCGCAAATGGTCTACCCCCGAAAACCTCGGCATTCCTATCAACTCCTCTTACGACGAGATGTCCATCATTTACTACCCCGAGAGCGACCACTATATGATGGAACGCGGCTACTTCTCCTCCAACCGTCCTTTCGACGACCCCCACAACAAGAAAACCGACAAGAAGGGCAAGAAGGTGCCGCCTATCAACGACGACCTCTTCTACTTCGAACTCCCCCCGCTCCTCTACAGCATCGAGGGTACCATCCGCGACGAGAAGTCGATGCAGCTGGTCGAGAAAGCTAAGGTCCGCATCGTCGGCTCCGACGGCAAGGAGTACGAGACCTACACCAACAAGCAGGGCTTCTACCGCTTCGACCAGAAGCAGATTATGCGTAATGTGGTGTATAAAATGTATGTCTCTAAGGTCGACTACTTCTCTGTCGAGGGCTCCGAAAGCACCTGCGGCTACAACACCGACAAGGACCTCGTCCACGACTTCCGCATCGAGCCGGTCCCCAAACAGCCGGTCGTGCTGCCCGAAATCCGCTACGACCTCGCCAAATGGGACCTCAAGGAGGAATTCATGGACTCCCTCATGGACCTCTACCTCGTCATGGTCAACAATCCTAACATCGTCGTCGAGCTACGCGCACATACCGACTGCCGCCCCTTCCTGGGTCTCACCAACGACACCCTCTCCCAGCGACGCGCCCAGTCGGTGGTCGACTATCTCATCTCCCGAGGCATCGAACCCGAACGTCTCGTCGCCAAGGGCTATGCCGAACGTGTACCGCGTACTCTCGACCGCAATATCACCGTCCGTGTCGATGGCAAACCCTATTCGTTCTCCGAAGGCACTACCCTCGAGTGCGACTATATCGAGCACATGAACGACAAGAACCGCCAGGAGGCAGCCCACCTCCTCAACCGCCGACTCGAGTTCCTCATCCTCCGCACCGACTATGTCTCCAAGAAACTCATCAACAACCTCGCCTCCGAAAACCAGACTGTCAAACGCACCGAGGACGGCAAGGTCATCGACCTCGTGACTACTCCTATCCCCGAAAGCGACTACAAGCCTGAAATCATCCACGACGAGGGCACCATCCCCGCCACCATGATTTCTTCTGCCAAGGGCGAGATCGAGTGCATCGTCAACGGCTCCATGATGCCTATGCTTATCGATGAGCGCTACGCCGAACCTATCGCCATCTCCTGGGAAGAGGCTATGAACTTCCTCTACCAGCGCCGCATCAACAAGGAGGACTTCCCCGAGCGTGACAAGGCTTTCGATCCCGAAGGCAATATCCTCGACAAGACCACTATCATCTTCCACGAGATGCAAATCGGTCAGAAACACCTCTTCAACGTCGAAGTGGTCGTGGTCAAGGGCGTCGACTACAAGTTCATCATCAACCGCGAAGGCCTCGGCCGTTTTGGCCAGTACCAGTTCGACAAGCAGCGTGGCAAACTCACCTTCGAGGACTAACGCCCCACAACTTTCAACGGCCAATTGTCTACTGTCAACCCTCTTCTCTTAACCATTCTCGGCCCTACGGCTTGTGGCAAGACGGCTCTTGCCGTCGCCGTGGCTAGTCGTGTCGGTGGCGAAATCATCAGTGCCGACTCCCGTCAGGTGTTCCGTGGCATGGATCTAGGCACGGGCAAGGATCTCGACGAGTACAATCTCCCCTCTGGCCGCATCCCTTGCCATCTTGTCGACATCCGCGATGCTGGCGAGGAATACAATCTCTACCATTTTCAGAACGATTTCATAGCTGCTTTCAATTCTGTCATCGCCCGTGGCAATAGGCCCATCCTCTGTGGCGGCACCGGCATGTATGTCGAGTCTATTGTCCGTGGCTACCAACTCCCTGACGCTCCTGTCGACCCCGACTATCGCAAGTCCCTCGAACCCTTCAGCGACGAGGAACTGGCACAGCGTCTCGCCGGACTGATCAAGCTCCACAACCACACCGATACCGAGACGCGCGACCGCCTTGTCCGCGCCCTCGAGATTCAGGAGTTCCGTCTCAACCATCCCGACGCTTTCACTCATCTCCCGCCCATGCGCCATCTCATCTTCGGCCTCCGCTGTGACCGTCAGGTGGTTGTCGAACGCATCGGCTCCCGTCTCCGCCGCCGCCTCGAGAACGGCATGGTCGACGAGGTACAGCGTCTCCTCGACAACGGTGTCCCCAAAGAACGTCTGCTGAAATATGGGTTGGAATACAAGCATCTCGCCCGTTACCTGACCGAACCCGACTACTCCTACGACCAGCTGTTTGACAACCTTTATACCGACATTCGCCGCTTCTCCAAACGGCAGATGACCTGGTTCCGCCGCATGGAACGCAACGGCATCACTATCCATTGGCTTGACGCCCAAAATGACTTCAATTCCAATGTACAAAATGTTGTCGACCTCTATTTTGAGACAGAAAACGCATAATCAGAACTTTAAATTGTTAAAATTTTTTCTTGCGATAATTTTTTGGATTTTAACACAATAAATTCTGTTTTGCACATACTAAATTAAAAAAAAATCCGTAGTTTTTTGTTAATTGAATAATTATTTGTATTTTTGCATTTCAAATCGTAAGTCAAACTAAAACTTTAGTCTATCGAACACAACTATCAGTTTTTTTGTATAACAGGAGGTTATTATGAACGTAACAACATCTGCACTCTCAGACAATGAGTTGATTTTAGGTTACAAAGAAGGTGATTATTCGTGCTTCGAAACATTGCTTTCGCGTTATCAATCTAAGGTCTATGGCTACATCTTCTCTGTAGTCAAGGACAAGGATATCGCGGACGATATTTTTCAGGAGACCTTCTACAAGGTCATCTATACCATCAACGCCGGCGTTTACAAGGATGAGAACAAGTTCATCCATTGGGTGATGCGCATCGCTCACAACCTCATCGTCGACTATTTCCGCCGCGTAGGCAAGATGCCCATCGTCCCCAACCGCCCCGACTACGATATTGTCGATACGCTCAAGCTCCACGACGAAAACATCGAGAAGCAGATTATGCGTAAACAGACTAACTCCAATATCCGCAAGCTTATCAAGAAGCTTCCTCCCGAACAGCGCCGTGTCGTCATCATGCGCCACTATGGCCGCCTCGATTTCAAGGAAATAGCTGAACGCACCAACGTCAGCATCAACACCGCCCTCGGACGCATGCGCTATGCCATCATCAATCTGCGCCGCCTCGCTCGCGAATACAAGATGATTATCGACCTCTAATATTGCATCTATACGACCGCCTTGTGCGGTCTTTTTTTTAATATTTCTTTCCATGAAGATTTTAGTCCTCAATTGCGGTAGCTCGTCGCTGAAATACCAGCTCATCGACGTGGATACTCGCACCGTCCTCACCAAGGGTCTGCTGGAACGTATTGGCCTCCCTTCGGGCATTTTCTCCTTTACCGTGAATGGTGTCAAACACACCAACGAGTGTCCAATCCCCAACCATACCGAAGGCCTTCGCATGGTGATGCAGGCTTTGGTCGACAAGGAGTATGGCGTCATCGGCTCTATTGAGGAGGTATCGGCTGTGGGTCACCGCTTTGCCCACGGTGGGGAATACTTCGCCCAAAGCGTCCAGATCACTCGCGAAGTCATCAACAAGGAAGAGTCTCTCATCGACCTCGCCCCGCTCCATATCCCAGGCAACATCATGGGTGCCGAGGCTATCAACAACGTGATGCCTCATGTCCCACAGGTCGCCGTCTTCGACACCTCGTTCAACCTTACCATCGAACCCAAAAACTACCTCTACGGCATTCCCTACGAATACTACGAGAAGTATGGCATTCGCCGTTATGGTTTCCATGGCACCAGCCACCGCTTCGTGGCCAAGAAGGGCGCCAAGATGATAGGCAAATACTGGAAAGACCTCAAAATCATCACTTGCCACCTCGGCAGCGGTGCCTCCATCTGTGCCATCGACCACGGCAAGAGCGTCAACAACAGCATGGGTATGACCTCTCTCGAAGGTCTTACCATGGGCTCCCGTTGTGGCGACATCGATGTCGGAGCTCTCCTCTACCTGATGGAGAAGGCTGATATCTCGCCCAAGGAAATCAACGAGATCCTCTACAAGAAGAGTGGTCTCACCGGCCTCACTGGCGGCTCCCCTGACATGCGCGACATCTGGGCTGGCGTCCAGCGTGGCGACAAACGCAACACCCTCGCTTTCGAGGTGTTCGCCCAGCGCTGCAAGAAGTACATCGGCGCCTTCATGGCACAGATGAACGGTTGCGACCTGTTGATTTTCACCGGCGGCATAGGTGAAAACGCCTGGTTTATGCGTCATGCCATCCTTCAGGATATGGACTGGCTTGGTGTCGACGTGGATATGGATCTCAACGACCGCACCTCCGGCGTTGATGCCGTCATCAGCAAACCTGGCTCAAGAGTCACTACCGCTGTCGTTCTCACCGACGAGGAACTCGCCATCGCTGTCGACACCTACAAAATCGTCACCGGCCAGTAAGTCCCGACCCTCTCTCTCGTTTTCAGTTTGCGAGCTTGAACCGCAGACGCCACGTCCCAGGCGTAACGCCGTCGGGCGATGGTGTCCAGTCGTGACTGATAATCTTGAAAACACCTATCTCCGATGTGTTCTGTACATGTGCTCCGGCACATGCGCAGGTGTCGTAGTCGCCTACGCGCACCAGCCGCAGCGTCTCGCTGGCATCGGCCGGCAGCTTCCCGAGGTCGACATCGGCCGGCACATGGTCGCGGTCCACATATTCTACCGTGACATCCAGATTGCGTCGGATTACCTCATTCACCTGCTTCTCCACCTCTGCAACCTGTGCCTCGCTGGGCTCCGCGTCAAGCAGGTAGTCGCACTTGCTTTTCTTGCGCTCTATATGGGCATTGCGCGACCGCGGACAGCCGAACATCCGCACCATCGTCTGGTTCAATATATGCTCCGCCGTATGCATCGGCGGATACTCTTGCTTGTTATGCACGTTGAGAATAGGTTCTTGTTCCATTGTTTATTCCCCTTTTATAATAGGTTTCAAACTAAAAATGCACTCTTTGATATCCTTCGGCCGTATTTTTTTGCAAAATTCGGAATTATTCTTGAGTAAAGGGTGGAGTTAAAGGGGATACTTTCTTCATTGTGGGTTTATGTTTTAACTTTTTCGATTGCAAAAACACAAACAATAATTCACCCGTACAAGCACAGATGAAGAGTCATATAAGATGTAACTGTTTTCTATTCCCATTTTAACTCCCCATTTATTTTTTATTCCACACTATCGTTGTTACATTCATGGTGAACATGTAGCGGTATGTGGCCGTGCGGGCGCCTACCGATGCGGCTTCCATGCCGTTGTGGACCGGGTCGTAGGGGCGGCCGCAGTCTTTGATGGTCATCCGAATGCCGTCGTCCAGTTCGGTGAGCGAGACGTCGAGATATTTAAGCTGACGGCTTCTGCGCTCCCGGGCATTGTCGACGAGCATCTGGATGGTGGCTAACATCCTAGCGCTCACCTCGTCGCTTATCTCGCAGGTGTCGGCAAACAGATTCATCAACTTCTTCATCTCGTCATAATTGCGTTGTTCGTAATCCAACGAGCATACGAACTTGATGCACGACGGCAGCTTGTCGACCAACGAGAACTTCGTATAGTACGGGTGCTTGCAGTGTTCCCAGTAGCCGTTGGCCAGACTGGCCACAAGGATGGGCACACCACCCGCAACCATTCCCAGCCACATGGCATCGGCACTGACCTTCGAAAGGCCAAGCATACTCAGATAGGCCAGGACACCCATGGTGAACACCAGCACTATCTTGGCCGCCACATGACCCGCCAGCTGCAGCACAACGGTGACATACACTGACACCACGCAGAAGCAGAAATAGTAGATGCCAAAGCAGGTGAACACCCTGCGTGCCAGGGCGATATCGATGCTGCCGCTGAGACCGAAGCACCACAGGAAAAGCTGTGGCACGGCCACCAGCAACAGCAGCAGCACGCCGTAGAACCCCACCACGATGCGGGCCGTGTTCTTCATGATGCGCTGCAGTCCGTCGCTGTCGCCGCCGGCACGCATGTAGGTGATGTGCGAGATGCCGGCAATGCAGAGTCCGACAACGACCGAGAAGGTGGCCGACTGTATCTGCAGGCACACATCGAAGAGCGTCAGCCCGTCGTGTCCCGCCACCTTCAGCACCAGTGCGTTGCCCAGCAGCATAAAGGCGTTCACCACGATAAAGAACACGTTGAAGCCGAAGCCATGCTTGAGGTTCTCGCCGAGGATGGCACCGAGGTCGCCCTGCGGCCGCGCCAGCCTGCACTGGCTCTTGCCCTTGAGGAAATAGGGCGCGATGAGCGCAAGGTTGATGAGCCCCGAAGTGACCGTGCCCCACGCCGCACCCCTGATGCCCATGCCGAGGACACCGATGAAAAGGATGTCGAACACCACATTGGCCGTACTGCCCGCAACCACGGCCCGGGTGGCCAGCTGCGGAAAGCCCTCCTGCGTGGCAAAGTCGTTGAACGTGTTGTTCAGCGGCAGGATGAGCAGGTAGATCACGATGACCTGCAGGTATTCGCGGGCATACGCTGCGCTCTCGGGCCTGCCGGTCAGTCCCAAGGCGATGCCGTCGAGGTTCGTCCAGATGCCCACAGCTGCCGCTACCGCCACCAGCACCGCCGAGGCGAAGGCCGCTGTGTAGATGCGGTTGGCCTTGTCGCGGTTGCCCTTGGCCAGCCGACCCGCCGCAAGCACCGCGCCGCCGCGTTCGCATATCATCGTCAGCACGCTCACCGCATTCACCAAAGGCAGCGCCACACTCACCGCGATGAAGGCGTCGTTGCCCAACAGGTTGCTCGAGAAAAGACCGTCGACCAGCGTGGCGATGAGCGGCGCCAATGCCGTCAGCGTCACGCTCACCAGCGTCAGCCGGTAAGCCTTGTCGATAATGTAGCTGTTACGAAATTGGGTGATGTTCATGGTTGTCTTTGTTTTAACAGTAATTCACCCGTGCAAGCACAGACGAAAAGTTATTTCTTCAGCGTGGGCTTGTCGCCGCTCTTCTTAATGACGGCAAGCTCGGATATGGCCTGTTCGGAGAGAATAACTACGTAGGCCATGGTTCAAAGAGCTTCAATCATACGCATGACATCTTCCCTGCTCGAAAGGCGTGTGAACTTGGCTCCGGGGCGGTGGGCAGCTTCGACATCCCTGTTGACTGCTTCAACGTTACGGCTGTC
This sequence comes from uncultured Bacteroidota bacterium, assembly GCA_902784465.1. Classification (GTDB taxonomy): domain Bacteria; phylum Bacteroidota; class Bacteroidia; order Bacteroidales; family P3; genus Colimorpha. The sequence continues at coordinate 12,693 of CACZUZ010000024.1, read as the reverse complement.
GGCAAAGAAACTGTCGCCCGAAGGGCTGATTTCATACGGATCGACACGGAAGGACGGTTCAATCAGTTTGCTCACCAACCAATCGCGGTCTTGCTGCGAGAGCGAAAGCCCCTCGATGAAAGACCACAGCTGATTCATTGTCAATGTTGCCATAATATCTTTTTTTTCTTTTAAAACGCAACATAATGATTATTATTGCATCGGTGGTAACAATATTTTGGAGTTAAAGTGGGATTTAAAGTTGGACACTCCCATGATGCGCTGGCGCAGTCAAGAAAGGGCTGGAGATTCTCGGCATCGCACTCATCGACGCTGACAGCAATGACGCCATGATGCTTCGCGCGGTGCAGACTCNNNNGAGCAGTCCCTCAAGGATTGCGGCGTTTCACTGCACTCTTGGTATTTGACTTCTATCCTTGGCCTCAGGGATTCCCTGATTGCACTTTCGCGCTATATCATGAAAGGCAACCTAGGATAAACGACAATTGAGTAAATGGAACCCAGTCATTCAAATAGTCTGAATTATTAGCATACGAATAGAAGTCGCCTGCCAAATTGAACAAATAGCACAGCATTGTCACACAGACAGGTACCCACCAATAACTCAACAGCCAAGCAAAGAAGCGACCTAATGTTGAGGATGCTTCCGTTCCTCCCGTGTGCATCGGCGGATACTCCTGCTTGTTATGAGCATTAAGAATAGGTTCTTGTTCCATAATTATACTTTTTCAAAAGACAAAGACTCTACGCAGTAATGGCTCTGTGTAGCCTCTCAATGTATTTATTCACGAACTGCATATCCTCACCCCAAATGTCTATAACATCATAGTCACAGAAGGGACTGTCGTTGATTAGGGTGTTTGCCTTTATGTCTCCATTCTCGCAGACGTAGTTGATGATGGCTTTGAGGTATTCCTCCTGCTGTGAGTTCAAGTCGTTTTCGCTGATAAACTGAGTAAACATCCGCAATGCGACGTCTCGGTCAATACCAATGATTGAACGGATAAATGCGGCTACAAAGTCGCTACAAATCATATTCTGCGTAAGGCGGTGGTATTCGTCCTTGGTTCCGAGTTCACACCACATAATACGCTCCAATTCGCTGATGTCGGCCTCGGTCAGCGGCTCAATATTGATAATCTTCTGCAGTACAGGCAAGTTGCGGTTTTCGGCGAGGTAATCCAGTACACGCATGCGATAGCTGGTGTACGTGTCCATCTCTTCGGCTACACCAAAGTCCGTTACCTCGTCTTCGATATCCACTTCAAACGAGCGGCGTTGCTGTCCGAAAATGAACTTTACAAGCTCTCTCAGCTCAATGCGAACCCTCTCCAAACCGTCCATCGTTAGGTTCTCCCAAAACACATCGCTCAGCACCATATCTATCGTTTCCATTTTGGCCTGTATTTGTGGGATTACAGATTTGTCTTTCAGTGCTTGGGCTATGGTGATGATATTGTGGATGCTACGTTTGTCGTTTACCTCGTCGTTCACCTGTGAGAGTTCAACGGTCAGCACCAATACGTCGAAACGCTTGGCTCCCTCGTCGGTCTGATTTTTTGCGAGTAGCGGCGAGATGTCTTCTTTCAATATTTGCACGTCAATAAGCGAAAGATATTGCCAGTTCTCAGGCTGCTTTAAACGTGATACACTTTTCCAACGCTCACGCACCGAAATATGGCTGTCGCTCAGCTGCTGCACCTGTGCCATCATGGTGGCTTTCAAGTCATCGTGCAACTGTTTCTCAAACGGGACGAGTTGATGGTCGTGGTGTTGCAACTCAAAGGCCAATTCGGCTCGGAGACAGAACAATTTTTCGGTAAGCGACTGTGTGGGTTTGGCCTCAACACCGTCGGGATTGATGCCGAAATACTCAAAGTTGCGGCACCAGTCAAAAATATAGAAACGCTTTTTGTCATGACCAGCGCCAAAAACACCCTCACTCAATCGGGTGCCACGGCCTATCATCTGCATGAATTTTATCTTCGAGCGGACAATCTTGAAGAACACAAGATTTAGCACGTCGGGAATGTCTATGCCTGTGTCGAGCATATCCACCGACACGGCTATTTGCGGATTGCCGTCGCGTTTCTCCATCTTGTCGATGAGGTCTTGGGCGTAGTTTACATAGTTGTCAATTAGCACACAGAAATCCGAACCGTATTCAGGAAACAGGAAGTTGAAACGCTGCACTATCAATTCGGCGTGTTGGTGATTGTAGGCGAAGATGATAGTCTTGCCGATACGCTCACCGCCTTGCACCGTTAAGCCGTTCTGCATCAGGTCTTGCAGCACTTTGTCGACGGTGTCGGTATTGAAGATGTAGGTAAATATCTCTTTGCTGTCGATGTCGCGGTTGCCCTCGACGTTTAGGACTTTTACGGTCTTCTCGTAGTCCCATATCTTCTCCATCTGCTCTTTCTCAGCTTTGCTCAAGCTGTCGTACTTGATGCCCTCTTTCAGTATCAGTGTGCCCTTCTTGAAAGCGGTGTAGGGTACAAGGTAGCCGTCAGTAACAGCGTCTTGGAGGTTGTATTCGTAGTTTGGGTAGCCGTCTTCCAGTCCAAGAAGCTCGTAGGTACTCTTCTCGACCTCTTCTCGCGGTGTTGCTGTCAGGCCAACAAGGAAACTGTCGTAGTAGTTGAAGATGGCCCCGTATTTTCCGAAAACGCTGCGGTGTGCCTCGTCGATGATGACCAAGTCGAAACGTCCCACAGAAAACTCTTTGCTGTCGGTGTCGATGTAGTTTATCATCGTCTGATAGGTCGAGAACATAACACGGGCGTTTAGGTCTTTATCGCCGTCGCCGCTTTCGCTGAGTACACAGGTGGTGGCATTGGGTAACAGCTTCACAAAGTTGCGGTGTGCCTGTCGCACCAACGAGGTACGGTCGGCAAGGAACAGCACGTTCTTTACCCACTCGTTACGCATCAACACGTCCACCAGCGAAATGGCCACGCGAGTTTTCCCCGTACCAGTGGCCATTACCAGCAGGGCACGACGATGCATAGTGTTCAGATGTTCACATACGGCTTTGATGGCGGTTTTCTGATAGTCGCGGTCGGTGATAATGTCCTTTATCTTGAAATCGGTTATCTTGTTGCGTCCACGGCGTGAAATCAACAGCTCCAAGTCCTTTTCGGTATGGAAAGCGTAGAGGCGACGCGGAGGATAGCCGAGTCCGTCGATAATATAGGTCTCGAAGCCGTTGGTGTAGTAAATGACAGGACGCACATTGTATTGGCGTTCCAGACAGTCGGCATACAATTCGGCCTGATGTTTGCCCTCGGTTGGGCTTTTGCTTGTACGCTTGGCCTCTATTACGGCAAGCGGCGTTCCGCTCTGACCAAACAACACATAGTCGGCATAGCCTATGCCTTGTTCATTGGGCATACCGAAAACTTCAACTTCCACACAGGCTTTGCTTGGCATAATCTTACCCTCCTTATCCACCACGTCCCATCCAGCCTCTTTCAGCATTAAGTCTATGTAAAGCTTTCTTGTTTCGGCCTCGCTTATGTCTGAAGGTGCTGCATAAATGGGTGTAGATGGGACTGTATCGGGGTTGATACTGTTAATGAAGGTCTCGCTAGGCTGTGTAACAGGTTTAGGTTGTACGTGTATGGGGGCTTGGTCTGGAATCAGGGACTTGTCGAACTTTGCCAGTGTCTTTAATGCTCCTAGTTTGAGCAATACAGCACCGACGAAGTTGTATATGTTCAGCAAGGCAAAGAAGGACTCCTTTTTTGAAACCTTGCCGGTATGAGCTGAAGCATTGCCCACTTTACGTATGTAGTGGACTGCTTTCATCAGGTCATTGTTGCCCACAAATTCTTTGAACGGTTCCCCATCTACCAGCTCGAACAATGAAGCGTGTTCTTTTATCTCATATCCTTTAATGAGGTAGATGGCACGGGTAATCCATTCTAATGCCCTTCGGCTATTGATAGCGGACTGCTCAGGATTATTCACCTGATTCACCTCAGCTGCATTGCAGTAACCGTATAAGTCCTGCAATGTGTCTATGTCATTCAGATAGTCGAAGTTTCTCATAGGTCAGACGTTTTGTTTAAGAGAATATATTACATCAAGTACCTCAAAGAAATACGACCTCAGTAAAGATATTTGCTTTGATGGACTATCTAGGGAGTTGAATATGTCGACCTTATTGAAATCAAACCAAATGAAGTCACCAGCCTCATACGCTGAATCAAAGTATTTTCCCTTCTTAATATTCGTTAGTTGTTTTTTTAATAATTTATACACGGGTTTACCCCATCCTTCACGGTTGTCAAATCCAATACAAATCACTGGTTTTTCTCGTTCAAAATAAACGCCCATCCAACCCCACGTTCTCTTTAATCTTATATGTTTGAAGGTAACGTCAAAATACTTCCCCATTACACCTTCACGTGGAGTTCTTTCAGTATTGCCACCGTTGTTTGTGCCCTTTAAGTATGGGTATAGGAATGATTTATATTTATTGTTATCACAGGCAAACACCTCGTCCAGTGAACAGTAAAAAGCATACAGCGAGTACATACCATCAGTATTCATAGGCTTAGTAGGTATAAAGATATAACATACTTGTTCTAAATATTCCAGATAGCCATTCCACAACTCCTTTTCTTCTGTTGGAATACGTTTCTTCAAATAAGAGTATAGTTCCGTCCAAGTATGAACGGCAAAGCCCTCTTTCATCATAGGGTAATTGGTAATGTAACCCAATTGTTCATTAGGAATGCCAAATCTTTTTGTGTATTGAGCGAAATGATGATTCCTGTCCCATATCTTACATTCTATAAGGTAAATCTTATCATTGTACTCAAAATAGAAATCTGGGCGACTATCGTCATTAGCCACTTCTCTTTGAAGTGTGACTTCATCAAAGTCTACACTAGGGAAGAAAAAGGCAAGAAACTCTGTCAGGAAAAGGTCAGAAGTTTCACACATTGCCCAAGTGATGTCGGACAAATCGTTCTCCTTGTTTAATCGGAAGGAAAGGTTTGATATAAACTTCTCTGTTACTGACATTTTCTTTCTATGTTAATCTCCAAAGTAGTAGTCCATTTTGGCATCAAACAGGGTTTGCACGTCTTTGATGGACTGGTTAATTAGTTCTTTCTGTCGCTCGATGGCTTCCACCTTCTCAGCAAAGGATTGTTGTAGGGGAAGCGGAGGAACGGGAATTCTAATAGATGCCAATTCCTTAGAATTGATGTTTGCTTGATTTACTGCACCCTTTGCCATTTTACGAAGAAGGTTCTTCATTGATGGCATATTAAAGGCAACCGAAACATATCGTGGTGTTAGTCTATCCGATAATCTTACCCGAATAATATAACCAGCTATTATCATCGGCTCTTCCAAATCAAACATACAAGTCTTTCCTATCAAATCGAGGCTATTTGTTCTGTTGAAAAGCACATCACCATACTTAACCAAGCATTTGTCTACTTCGCTTTCAGGAATATCTATGGTTTTAAGGTCGGTCAAATCAAGGTGTCCCGATGTTGTTAAGTTGCCCATTCGCAAATATTTATATTGCCCATTCTCGCAGGCAGGGCGACTTGTTCCATATCTTAATTCAGTACATTCTTCACCAAATTGCTTAACTTCCCAACCCTGCGGATTATTGATTGGGTCGCCGAACATATCATAGAACAAAGATTGAACTAATTTATCTAGCTCCGCAATCTGTACTTTCTTCTTCTCAATGACCAGATTCAGATTGTCCAGTAGTGAACATATAGTATTTTGCTCATCAATAGGCGGTATTGGGATTAGCAAATGTTTAAAAGAAGTAATATCTAGATTTCTTTGAGCCAACCCTTTCCCCATAGAGTAAATCACATCATTGTTTGCCAAAAGTGCTTTGTCAAGAAAGGACTGCGTTAAATAGGTGGTCTTAGTAGAGACAGATAGTCCACTATCATTAAGAAAAAATCTCCCTTTTACATACCTAGTACACTTGGGGGACAATGCAAAACGAGAAACGATAAAGCAATCTTCCCGATTATAACTATCAACCATAAATGTAGCACCACCTCCACCGTACACATAATATGATGACCCCTTGTCTTTCTTTTGAACGACACGTGTACCATAGTTGATGTTGCCAACTTCATCAAGTATTTTATAATCCCAGTCCTGTCTCATCACTTCATCATTTTATCAAGCTCAGACAGGGCTTCGGTGATTTCCATTTCCAATGTCTTAATACGGGACATTATGACTTGGGGCTGCTCATACTCCACCTTTACACGTTCAACTTCCTTGTACTTGTTGATGGACAGGTCGTAGTCATTGGAACGGATTTCGTCGACTGGAACCAGGAAGGACTGGTCTTTACGGCTGCGGTCTGCTTCGGCTTTGAGGTTGCGGTAACGGGCTATCACATCGGGAATGTCGTTTTCTTTGACTTCCTCACGTCTTTGGTCGAGACTGTAACCGTCGGCTTTCATGTCGTAGAACCAGACCTTATCTGTACCTCCGGCGTTTGTCTTGATGAAGATTAGGATGGCTGTCGATACACCGCTATAGGGCTGGAAAACACCACTGGGCATTGATATTACGGCTTGCAGACGCTGATTGTCGACGAGTTCCTTTCGGACGGCCTTATGCCCTGTACTGTTGCCGAACAGCACCCCGTCAGGAACGATGGAGGCACAGCGACCACCCACGGCAAGCATACGGGTAAACAGAGCAACAAAGAGAAGTTCGGTCTTCTTGGTATTGCTGATTGCCAGCAACGACTTACTGATTGCCTCCTTGTCAATACTGCCGGCAAAAGGAGGATTGGCGAGGCAAAGGGTGTAACGCTCGGTGTCGGTGTTGTCGGTCGAAAGACTGTCCTTATACTCAATATCGGGATTGTCCACGCCATGAAGCATCAAATTCATAGCTCCGATACGTAGCATGGTCTGGTCGGTGTCGAAGCCGTGAAGCATACGGTTCTTGTAGTGGTCGGCGTTCTCTTTCTTCAAGAGTTCCTGCTTGTAGTGTTCGGTGATATACTTGGCACTCTCGACGATAAATCCAGCACTACCCATAGCAGGGTCACAGATAGTGTCTTTCAATGTGGGCTGCATCAACTCTACCATCATCCTGATTATGTGGCGAGGGGTGCGGAACTGTCCGTTGTTGCCTGTCGCGGCCATCTTGCTGAGGATATACTCATACACGTCGCCCATCGTGTCGCGGTTGTTCATATCGAGCTTGTCCACGCCTTCCACAATCTTGACGAGAGTACGGGGATTGGGGATAAGGAATGTGGCACTTTCCATAAAGCGGCTGTAGGCACTCTCCTTGCCCTCATTGAGGTTCTTGATGAAGATGAAAGCGTCCTTGCTAATGGTCTGATACATCTTCTCGGCCTCGAAGTTGACGAAGTTGTGCCAACGCAGATTGCTGTAGGGCACATCACGGTCTGTATCGGGATTGTGCCAGGCACCAGCCTTGAAAACAGGGTCATCGATAGTGCCACCGAGCAGGTTGGCGGCAGCTTCACGCTTTACCTGAGAATCGTCTAACATCTTCATAAAGAAGAGGTAAGTCATCTGTTCGAGGATGGTTATAGAGTTGGTGATGCCTCCTGTCCAAAAGGTGTCCCAAATACCATCTATACGGTTCTTTATTTCGCCAGTAATCATTGCAGTTGTTTGATTTCACTTGTTTTTTATTGTACTAGTCAAAGCGAATGTATTTGTTGTTGTCCATCTTTTTCCTTTTTTTTCGATTTGCAAAAATACACTTTTTCGCTGTTACCACAAAATAAAAGTTGTCATTTGTGAAAAAAAAGTATTATTCACCCACATACCGCAAGGAAAGGTTTATGGTGTGTGCCGTTTCTCGACAGGGTTTGACATTTATTCAGATATGCGTCAGCAGTCATAATTGGACGCATCTTTCATCCGCAATAGTACTGCAAAAAAAATAATCAGAAACTCGGCTTTAACTTGATTTCTTTTTGACTTAAAGCCGAGTTTCTAAAATTATTTCGTATTTTTGCAATCGAAATTATATAAACAAAAACACATAATATGTTGATTGGAAGAGAACGAGAACAACAGCTGCTTATGGATGCATACAAGGCAAGGAATTCTGAGTTTGTGGCAATCTATGGACGACGACGTGTCGGGAAGACCTACTTGGTAAGGGAAGTGTTTGGCTCAAAGGTAACTTTTTCTCATGCCGGACTTGCAAATGCGGATAAGAAAAGCCAACTGGAAGCGTGGGTGGATTCTCTGAAAGAAAATGGCGTTGAGCCTCCTCAATTTCCCAAAACATGGATTGAGGCTTTCAGCATACTAAAAGATGTGGTGAGAAAATCGAAAAGCAGAAAGAAGGTTTTATTTATAGATGAAATGCCATGGATGGATACTCAGCATTCCGGCTTTGTCTCTGCACTGGAACATTTCTGGAATGGATGGGCTTCGGCACGGAAGGATGTGCTGTTGATAGTATGCGGCTCGGCAACTTCATGGATGGTCAACCATGTCATAAAGAACCATGGCGGACTGCACAATAGGGTTACCGTCCGAATTCACGTCAAGCCATTCTCTCTTCACGAATGCGAAGAATATGCAAAAAGCAGAAACTTGTCGATGTCGCGTAGGCAGCTGATGGAGTGCTATATGATTATGGGAGGGGTTCCGTTTTACTGGACTTTTCTACGCAAAGGGAAAAGCCTTGCACAAAACGTAGATGATATTTTCTTCAACACTGAGGGGGATTTGTGGGGGGAGTTCGACGAGCTTTATGCATCGCTGTTCAAGAATCCTGATTTATATGTCAAGATTGTGACAATACTGGCTTCGAAGCGAGTGGGAATGACTCGAGGAGAATTGCTGAAAGAAGGAAAGATAACCAACAGCGGCAATGTCACAAAAGCACTTTCTGATCTGGAAAATTGTGGATTCATACGCAGGTACTCTCCGCTTGGCAGGAAAGAGCGCGGAGCTGTATACCAATTGATTGACTTCTACACACTATTCTACTTCAAGTTTATTCGCGCCAATAAAAATGTGGACAGGCATTTTTGGACTCTGAATCAAGAGACTCCACAGTATTATGCCTGGAGTGGACTTGCGTTCGAGCGACTGTGCTTTGAACATGTTGAACAGATAAAGGCGGCTTTGGGTATCTCGGGTGTGATGAGCAGTGTGTATTCCTGGCGGTCAAGAACCGACTTGTCGGATGGACGTGGCGCGCAAATAGACATGCTGATTGACCGAAGGGACTCAGTAATAACTCTTTGCGAAATGAAATATTCAAAGAACCGATTTGTAATAGATGCTGATTACGATGATGTGTTAATGAATAAGGTCGAAAGGTTCAGAACGGAGACGAAAACAAGAAAGTCGGTTCAAATTGCACTCGTAACAACAGTGGGATTGGTACAGAATGAGTACTATGACGATGTGCAGAATGTTATCGAAATGAGTAACTTATTTGGATTATAGTGCAAAGAAACTCGGCTTTAAGTCATTTTTTTTAGTACTTAAAGCCGAGTTTCTGCTGTGGATGGATGTCGATGTAGACTGGCAGGTGGTCGCTGTAGCCGCCCAGGTACATCATCGCCTGATAGGTTCTGAAGGGCTTCTTCCCCAGATGTCGCTCGTCGTCTGTGAGCATGAACCCTGGCGCAAAGACAAAGGCTCGCTTCCCTGCCACTTGTAGCCGGCATCCGCCATCGAGCATTCCCTTCTCTACTATTATCTGGTCCAGAAAGGTCCAGACCCCTTGGTAGTTGTGGCTCCCCGTACCGGACTCCATTTCCGCCATCAGGTTCACATATCTGCTTCCGTGCATCAATGTTTTCGCCACCTCGGGCTCGTCGGGACTGGCGTTAAGGTCTCCCATCACCACTATGGCGGCACCAGGATGGGCATCCCTCACTGTGTCCATGCTCTCCCGCAGCCGTTTCGCCACATGGTCGCGCCTGATGTCGGCGGCCGTACCACCTCGTTTCGAGGGGAAATGGTTGACGAGTATTATCAAGGTGTCGCCTTCCCGCGTGGTGCCTTCCACCAGTAAGATGTCGCGTGTCGCTATCTCCAACGTGCTGTCACTCACATCGATTGCCTGTATGTAGAATGGTTGGTAGTAATCGGTTCGGTAGAGTAGGGCATTGTCGATGCCGCGCGCATCGGACGACTCATGATGAACGAAGCTGTAGCCGTATCTCCGCAGGGCTGTCCCCTTGCATAGCTCGCGCAAAACCCTGTCGTTCTCCACCTCGGCAAGGCCTACTATCGCGGGCAACTCTACTGATGCGCTACCCTCACTACCTAGTGCTGTCAACACACGGCAGATGCTTGTCAGTTTCTGACGGTATCGTTTCCGCGTCCAGTGGTTCTCGCCTTCAGGCGTGAAGGCATCGTCGTTTTTCAGGCTGTCATTCTCCGTGTCGAAAAGATTTTCTACATTCCAAAAGACTATTCTGTATGTGGTTTGTTGTTGGCTGTGAATGTTTTGGGCTGCTACAGGGGCTGTCTCTTGCCCTGATGCCACAAGCACCGAGAAAAAGAAAAATGTTAAAAAACACATCTTGCACAATAAAATGTGCTTTACTCTGTTTTTATGGCGTAAATATTTCATCAATCAGCAAATAAACCAAACAAACAACATAAATAAATCATTCAACAAAAAAAAGTGCTTATGACGCAGGAGTACGATTTCAAACAGGGTCGCCGACCCGTAGGCACAAATACATCTTCGAATTCTGCGAGCACACTGCAACCCTCTGGACGCGTAATCCAGAATATCTTAAACTACGCTCGCTGCACCCAGTGTGTATGCGTTAAGGACAGAAAGATAAGGTTGTATCTCAATTAACAAACTGAAAAAGCGACGCGGTTCATCCGCGCCGCTTTTTTTATTGTCTTTCTCTTCTGTCATTTGTCTATTAACTCTACCCACTCCTTGATTTTCTGTTCGTTGGCAAGCCGGCATACCAGCAGCGACTTGTCGCGATAGGCCACCAGGTATCCGTCAAGCCCTTCGACGATGGCCTCTACACCCTCCTCAAGGTTGACAATGCTGTTGCGTGTCTCTACCACCACGCTTTTGCCTCTCCGCGCATTGGCGTTGTCGTCTTTCTCGGCATGGCTGTACAGCGAGCCCCATGTGCCTATGTCGCTCCATCCGAAGTCTGCAGGTATGGTGTATCGCTTCGTGGCATGTTCCATCACGCCATAGTCGATGCTTATGTTCTCGCATTCAGCAAATTTGCGGTTTATGAATTCCTGTTCGCCGGCGGTGCCATAGATGCCCTTGCCTTCGTCGAACAGTGCCGCCATTTTGGGGAGGTGGGTGCGGAAAGCATTCATGATGCCTTTCAGCGACCAGATGAAGATGCCTGAATTCCACAGGTAGTTGCCGGCGGCAAGGAACTCCTTGGCTTTCTCCAGATTAGGTTTCTCCTTGAAGCCGTTGATGGCGGTGACGGCGCCATTCTTGGTGTCGGACGATGGCAGTTCTATGTATCCGTAGCCTGTTTCGGGTCGGCTTGGCTTGATGCCGATGGTCATCAGGGCCTCTTCATTCTCTTTCTTGCCAACAAAGTCGAACCCGGTGCTGATGATGCGCTGGAACTCCACCTCGTTGGTTACCAGGTGGTCGGCAGGGGTGACGGCGATGACGGCATCATCGCACTGCGACGCTATGCGGTAGCTGGCGTATGCGACGCAGGGCGCTGTGTTGCGACGCATGGGCTCGCAGAGCACCTGCTCGGGCTTCAGCTCGGGGATGTGCTCTAGTACCGCTTCCTTGTAGGCAGCATTGGTCACAACCAGGAAGTTCTCGGTCGGCACCACGGGCAGAAAACGCTCGTAGGTGCTGCGTATGAAGCTCTTGCCAGTCCCGAAGATGTCAAGAAACTGTTTGGGGTAGTTGTTTTTGCTCAGTGGCCAGAAACGGCTGCCTATGCCTCCGGCCATGATTATGCAGAATTGGTTGTTCATTGTTCGCAATTTATTGTCGTACTATTTCGGATTGATTATTTTTTCATCAGCTTTGTCATCGTGTTGCCGCAACGCACCACATAGATGCCGTCGGGCAAGGCTGAGATGTCAAGCGTGGTGATGCCTTTCGCCTTTGCCACATGCAACACTCTGTATCCGCGCATGTCATACACGTCAACATCTACCGCCCTGCCTTCGCCTAAAGCGACGGTGAGACGGTCGCTGGCCGGATTGGGGTACACCTTGACAGATGGTTGCTCGGCAACGCTCTCCAGTCCTACGATGGGTGCGGAATAGGGTCTGTAGGTGAAGGGCTTGCCGCTGTCGGTGGTGTCGCGCACAAACTGGCGGCGCACATTGTCGGTCATTGCCTGCAGGACAAGGACCATCGAAGATGTTCACCTCGACATCCTTCATCCCCTCAAGCACAGAACCTACACCAATACCGAGATAAGTCTTGGCAATCTTAGACAATGCTGTAAGTCCTGCCTGGAAGTCTTGCTCCTGACCTTTTACCTCGAAATTAAAGTCGCCAGCCAGTGGCTTGTCGCGCAAGGCAGACACAAAAATTGCCTTAGGCTGAATAGTAGGATTGGTTGAAACAGCATAAGGCAACTGATTGATATAACCGAAGATACCAGCTTCGAGCAGAGCATCGATAACCTGCTGGCCATTCATCTTGGCTACATCCTTCTTGCCAAAATCAACCTGCACTTGCTGAGCGTCG
>CACZUZ010000023.1 GCA_902784465.1 uncultured Bacteroidota bacterium | reverse complement strand
CGTCCCGAAGACGGCATGGTCCGAAGGGGTGACGATGATATTGGCATTGGGGTTTATGCCGGCCACCACCGAGGCAGCGTAGGCAATGCAAGGGGCCGTGTTGCGACGGAACGGCTCACAAAGCACCTGATGGTCCAGGAGATTGGGAATCTGGCGATGCACCTGGGCCTCATGAGCCTTGGTGGTGACGATGATGATGTTCTCGCGGGGACAGAGGGCCTCAAAGCGGCGGAAAGTGGACTGTATGAGCGACTCTCCCGTGCCTAAAAGGTCAACAAACTGCTTGGGCTTGTCGACCGAGCAGAGAGGCCAGAAGCGGCTCCCGAAGCCACCAGCCATAATGATGCAGAAATTGTTGGGATTTGGACGTTTCATACCGATACTTCGCCTTTGATGTGGGGATGTGGATTGTAGTTTTCTAGAGTAAAGTCTTCATAATCGAAACCGAAAATGCTGTCGACACTGGGGTTGATGTGCATGGTTGGCAGCGGTCTTGGCTCGCGTGAGAGCTGAAGGTTACATTGTTCGATATGATTGTTGTAGATGTGGGCGTCGCCGAAGGTGTGGACAAAGTCGCCGGCATGGAGCCCACAGACCTGCGCCACCATCATGGTGAGCAGTGAGTAGGAGGCAATATTGAACGGGACACCGAGAAAAATGTCGGCCGAACGCTGGTAGAGCTGGCACGACAAACGGCCGTCGGCCACATAGAACTGGAACAGGCAGTGGCAAGGCGGCAAAGCCATCTCCTCAATCTCGGCAGGGTTCCACGCTGTAACCATCAGACGGCGACTATCCGGATTACGCTTGATCTGTTCCACAAGGCCGGCAATCTGGTCGATAGTGCCGCCTCTGCCGTCCGGCCACGAACGCCACTGGCTACCATATACGGGACCGAGGTCGCCGTTTTCGTCGGCCCACTCATCCCATATCGAGACCTTGTGGTCGTGCAAGTACTTTATGTTGGTGTCGCCGCGAAGGAACCACAGAAGCTCATAGATGATGGAACGCAAATGCAACTTCTTGGTGGTCAGCAAAGGAAAGCCATCATCAAGATTGAAGCGCATCTGGTAGCCAAAGACGCTTCGCGTGCCTGTGCCGGTACGGTCGCCCTTCTGAACGCCCTCCGTCAGGACATGTCTTAACAAATCGAGATATTGTTTCATGCAATGAAAACGCCGGCAGAAAAAAATAATTGTGCATGTTGAAAAAAAAGTGAAAAAGCAACGGTATCCTTCTCTCAATGACAGAAAATAGTCTTTTTTAACAACTTTTTAAGAAAGATTATGTCGTTAATTTTCAGTCATTTATTATCAAAATAAAATATTCGTTCGCGAAAGAAGGTGAAAATCAAAATATTCTTTGTATTTTTGCAGTCGAATTTGTGAGCAGGGGGACGCAAGTTCCCCTCTTTTATTGGAGATAACAACCATGATTGATAAACTACATGTACTTAGCGTAATAGACCAGGTTCTGTCGGGCAGCGACAAGTTCCTCGTCGACCTGAAGATTTCTACCGACAACCGCATCAATGTGGCTATCGATGGCGACAACGGCATCACCATCGACGACTGCATCGAGCTCAGTCGCGCAATAGAGAACAGCCTGGACCGCGACAAGGAGGACTTCGAACTCAACGTGGCATCGGCAGGCCTCGACTCCCCGTTGAAGCTGAAACGCCAATACCGCAAAAACATAGGCCAAGAGCTGACAGTCACAACCTTCGATGGCGAAACCGTGGAGGGCAAGCTCGTCGACTCCGACGACGAGAAAATAACCCTGAAGCTGCTTGGCCGCAAGAACATGAAAGCCGACCCCGTGCTTATTGCCCATGCCGACATCAAAACCGCAAAAATAATAATAAACTTTTAGATACTGCAGAAAGTTGGAAATCAAATAATTTTCAATTTTCAATTTTCAATTTTCAATTTATGAAGACGTCAGACCTTATCGATTCCTTTTCGGAATTTAAAGATTACAAGAACATTGACCGTGAAACGTTGATGCACATCCTTGAAGAGGTGTTCCGCACTGCCCTGGCCAAACGCTACGGCTCGGACGACAACTTCGACATCATCGTCAACATCGACAAAGGCGACCTGGAGATCTACCGCAACCGCCGCATCGTCGAGGACGGCCAGCTGACCGACGACAAGCGTGAAATTGAGTATTCGGATGCCATAAAGATTGAGTCCGACTTCGAAGTCGGCGAAGACCTCTCCGAGCCTGTACCCATGAGCGAATTCGGCCGCCGCGAGATTTTGGCCATACACCAGAACCTCGTGGGCAAGATACAAGACTACGAGAAGTCGCTCATCTTCCAAAAATACAAAGACCGCGTGGGTGAAATCATCATCGGCGAAGTGTACCAGCCCTGGAACAAGGAGGTACTGGTACTCGACGAAGAGAAAATCGAGCTGGTACTCCCAAAGAGCGAGCAGATCCCTTCCGACCACTTCCGCAAAGGCGACACCATTCGCGCCATTGTACTCAAGGTGGAGCTTAAAAACAACACCCCCGTCATCGTCCTGTCGCGAACCTCGCCCATCTTCCTGGAGCGTCTCCTCGAAGCCGAGGTGCCTGAAATCTACGACGGTTTGATAACAATACGCAACATCGTGCGTGTCCCTGGCGAACGCGCCAAGGTGGCCGTCGAGTCCTACGACGACCGCATCGACCCCGTGGGCTCCTGCGTCGGCGTCAAGGGCAACCGCATCCACGGCATAGTACGCGAACTGCGCAACGAGAACATCGACATCATCAACTACACCAACCGTCCCGACCTGATGATCACTCGCGCCCTGAGCCCCGCCAAAATCAGCAAGATCCTCATCCACGAGGAGAACAAAACCGCCGAGGTGTACATGGAACCCGCCGAGGTGTCGCTGGCTATCGGCAAGGGCGGACACAACATCAAGCTGGCCAGCAAGCTCTGCGGCTACGAAATTGAGGTGTATCGCAACACCGACGAGGACCTCGACGACGTCGACCTGAAGGAATTCGCCGACGAAATCGACCAGTGGATTATCGACGAGCTCATCAAGATTGGCTGCGACACCGCCAAGAGCGTGCTTCAACTGTCGAAAGAGGAACTCATCAACCGCACCGACCTCGAGGAAGAGACTATCGACCATGTGCTCGAAGTACTCAACGCCGAGTTCGACGAATAGTCGATGCAACGTAAGGCACTATGCGCAAGACGTTAAACCTTAAACAATAAACTTTAAACCTTACTAATATCGCATGTCAGAAGAACCTAAAAATATCAGACTAAACAAAGCAGCCAAGGAACTCAACGTGGGTATTCCGACGATGGTGGAATACCTGGCTAAGAAAGGTCATCAGGTGGATGCAAACCCCAATGCCCGACTGACGCCAGAGCAGTATGCTTTGTTGGCCACCGCGTTCCAGAGCGAACGAGAGGTGAAGGAAAATGCCGACCGCATTGAGATCACGACAGGCAGTAGCGTCACCATCGAGGCCACGAACACTTCTGGCAATGACGATTCGTCGGACTTCAACGACGAGATTATCATCAAGAATTTCAACACTGCGAAGACTAAAGTCCCTGCCGAGGCTAAAGCCGAAGCCGAGGCTAAAGCCGAAGCCAAGGCTGAGACCAAAGCTGAGACCAAGGCAGAAAGCCAAGCCGCTACCGAGGAGTCTCCCGTAACCGAGCAAGAGGTGGAACCCGCTGAGCCGGAAGCTGATGAGAATAACGAAGAGCCAAAGCCCGAGGAACCTAAATTCGAGACCAAGGTGCTACGCTCGTCGGTGGCGGGAGCCAAGGAGGGCAAGAACGCCTTCGACGCCGAAGTACGCATCATCGACAAAATCGACCTCTCGTCGATAAACCAGCGCATGCGTCCCGGCAAGTCGGGCAAGGCCGAACGCGAAGAACGTCAGCAGAAGAAGAAATCCGAGAACGAGAAGAAGAAGTCCTCATCCAAGAAGAACGAGACTGCAAAACAACAGCAGCAACCCGTTGTCAACCAGCAGCCCGAAAAGGCTCCGGAGAAGACCTCGGAGAAGGCTCCAGAGAAAGAGATAGAATTCATCGAGACTCAGTATCAGAAGCTCGAAGGGCCCAAAGTGGTTTCCAAGATTGACCTTACGCAGTTCGACAAACCCAAGGGCAAGGGTCGCGAAGAGGAAAAAGAGAAGAAGAAAAAGCGCAAACGCATCAAGAAAGAGGGCGTGAAAGTCGACGAGACCTCAGCCTCATCCAACAACAAGAACTCCGACAACGCAAAGCAGTCGAAAGGCAAGGACAAGAAGAGCGACAAAAACAAAAAGAACAAAAACAACGAGAAGAAGAAACCGGAGGTCGACGATGCCGAAATCGAGAAGCAGATAAAGGAGACCCTGGCACGTTTGTCGCCGCTAGGCAAGTCGAAGACTTCCAAGCACAACCGCGAGAAACGCCAGAAAGTCCATGCCCAGATGGAAGAGGAGATGATGCACGAAATGGAGAGCCAGAAGGTGTTGCAGGTGACGGAGTTCGTCACCGCCAACGAGCTGGCCACCATGATGAATGTGCCTGTAACCAAGATTATAGCAACCTGCATGTCGGTGGGCATCTTCGTCAGCATCAACCAGCGTCTCGATGCCGAGACCATCAAGCTCATCGCCGACGAGTTCGGTTTCGATGTCAACTTCGCATCCGAGGATGTGGTCAACACCCTGCACCAAATCGAAGAGTCCGACCGTCCCGAGGACCTGGTGCCTCGCAACCCCATCGTCACCGTCATGGGTCACGTCGACCACGGCAAGACCTCACTCCTCGACTATATCCGCAAAACCAACGTCATAGCCGGCGAGGCTGGCGGCATCACACAGCACATCGGCGCCTACGAGGTGCAGACAGCCGACGGACGTAAGATTACATTCCTCGACACCCCTGGACACGAGGCATTTACCGCCATGCGTGCCCGTGGTGCCAAGATGACCGATATCGCCATCATCGTCATCGCCGCCGACGACAAAATCATGCCACAGACTGTCGAAGCCATCAACCATGCACAGTCGGCAGGCGTACCTATCGTATTCGCCATCAACAAGATTGACAAACCTGGTGCCGACCCCGACCGCATCAAGACCGAGCTGGCCAACATGAACCTCCTCGTCGAGGAATGGGGCGGCAAATACCAGAGCCAGGACATCAGCGCCAAGAAAGGCATCAACGTCGAGGAACTGCTCGAAAAGGTCATCCTTCAGGCTGACATCATGGAACTGAAGGGTAATCCCAACAAACGTGCCAAAGGTACCGTCATCGAGAGTACCCTCGACAAAGGTCGCGGTTATGTGGCCAAAATCCTCGTCGAGGATGGCACCATACGTAAGGGTGACCCCATCGTGGCTGGTGCCATCAGCGGCCGTGTTCGCGCCATGTACAACGAACGCAACCAAGAGGTTATGTCGGCAGGTCCCTCACAGCCTGTGCTGCTGCTCGGCCTCACCGGAGCCTGCCAGGCTGGCGACACCTTCAACGTCATGGAGAACGAGAAGGAGGCCAAGGAAATTGCCGCCAAACGTACCCAACTGCAGCGCGAGCAGGGCATCCGCACCCAGACCCACCTCACCCTCGAAGAGATTGGTCGCCGTCGCGCCCTCGGCAACTTCAAAGAGCTTAATATTATCGTCAAAGGTGATGTCGACGGCTCGGTCGAGGCTCTCAGCGATTCGCTCATCAAGCTCGGCAACGAAGAGGTCCAGGTCAACGTCATCCACAAGGCTGTGGGTCAGATTTCTGAGAACGATGTCATGCTGGCCATGACTGCCGACGCCATCATCATCGGATTCCAGGTGCGTCCCTCCGTGGGAGCCCGCAAGATGGCCGAAACCGAGCATATCGACATCCGCCTCTACAGCATCATCTACGATGCCATCAACGAACTCAAGGATGCTATCGAGGGTATGCTTGCCCCCGACACACAGGAAAAAATCACCGCCAACCTCGAGATTCGCGAGACATTCAAAATCAGCAAGGTGGGCACCATCGCCGGCTGCATGTGCCTCGACGGAAAGATTACACGCCAGAGCAACATACGCATCATCCGCGACGGCATCGTGGTATATACCGGACGCCTCGCCTCGCTCAAACGCTTCAAAGACGATGTCAAAGAGGTGGTCAGCGGCCAGGATTGCGGTCTCAACATCGAGAATTTCAACGACATCAAGGTCGGCGACATAGTCGAAGCCTACGAAATCATCGAAGTGAAACGCAAATTGTAACAACTACCCTAAACATCAAATGCAATAAATTTTTTGTATTCGTAACACAATAAAATAATCTGTCCTCTGTTGTATAGGACAGAAAAAATGCCTCCTTAGTTCAACGGATAGAACGGAAGTTTCCTAAACTTTAAATGAGGGTTCGATTCCCCCAGGGGGTACAAAACGGCGGTCACAAGACCGCCGTTTTTCTTGCCTAAACACATCATAATCTTTGTTGCTTAATCCGACTCAAAAAAAAGCGGAGATTTGTCCTGCTTATAAAGGTGCGAGATTATACAAAATTCGGAATATTTTTTTGCTATACGGAAAAATAGTCGTATCTTTGCATCAGGAACAAATGAACGAACGATATGCGAATAATTGCAAAAAGCACACTTGTTGAATACTTTACAGACCATCCACAAGCAAAGCAGCCGCTCGAGGATTGGTACGAAACGACCAAAAGGGCAGAGTGGCACAACCTCAACGACATTAGGGCAACATTCAACACTGTGGACTATGTGGGCAATGAACGGTATGTATTCAACATAAAAGGGAATGACTACCGCCTTATTGTGGTAATCCGATTTGCAAAGGAACGTGTGTACATCCGATTCATAGGCACCCACGCGGAATATGACAAGATTACTGACATTAAAAATATTTGACCCATGGCACAGATAAAAAGCGAAGCAGCCTACAGGGCAGCATTGAGAAGAATTGACGAGCTTCTGCCTTTAACTGGCGACGATGTGCAGGAAGACGACCCGAATATGCTCGAACTGGATATGCTCTCCGACATGGTTGAAGAGTACGAGGACGTACACTATCCCATCGGTAAACCCGAATTGCCCGACATAATCAAGCTGCGGATGTACGAGCGGAACCTCACGCAGAACTCTGTTGCTCAGCTCCTCGGCATTAGTCCCAGCAGAATGAGCGAACTGATGCACGGCAAAATGGAACCCTCCTACCGTCTCTCACGCGCCCTGTGCAAGAAACTTGACATCTCACCAGCAGTGGTTTTGGGACTTTGAATACGCCGTGATATGCTGTGGGTATAGCCATCAATATTCATACAAGTGCCGTTTCAATCTCCGACGGAGCCTCTTAATGTCATCTCGAGAGCAAAGAGACTGTCGCGAACTGCGTTGATGCTCTCTATTGACGAAGAGGCAAAGTCAAAATCATCCGAGACACTGATTCCATGATTGTTGCAGCAATATTGTAACTCCTTTGCCGAGGAAGGTTGGCTAGTCATCTGTTCTCTATAATATTTGAGAAACTGGAGTATTCGCAGACCATCAACACGCTCTTGACACGCATGGACAAAGAGGTCACAACTCTTGAAGTTTTTGCGTAACGGTTGCCATAAGTCATCGGTTTTCAACTGACTACACAAGAAAGCCGTCATAGGTGTGTCGACATTCTCTTCGTACAGTCTCGGAAACAAAGTGTAGGTTTCAGCAATAGCCTCAAAGGCCTCATGAGGATATAAAGGGTAACTATCTTCCATGGAATCAACACCTTTTGCAATGGCAGGACCTGTCCCGAAAGGTACTCGCGACGATACTCTTCCCTGCGGTCTAACGACCTCATTGCATGACAGTAACATCCGACCCGTCTTTGCAAATTTCTGCATAAGGTAGAAATCCTCTCCACCCTGCAAGGGAGTATAGCCCCCTACCCTTCGATATGCCCAGAGAGAAAAGACCATAGCGCTTCCAAGAGCCGTAAACGCATAGGGGAAATCAGTATTATAAATACCGTATTGCGAGGCATATAATACAGACAGCCGATGCTTGATAGCAAGCATGTTAACAAGATAGTGCCGCATATATATTTCATAGCGAAGCATTGCACGGTCGGTCTCTTCTATGCCACATAGCGGATGATAGTAGGGCACCGCAAAAGCATCGCAATCGGAGTGGCTGTTCATGGCATTAAGCACTGATTCCAAATACTTTTCATCGAAATCAGTATCGGCATCAAGGCTTACAACCAGCTCGTTGTCGTCATGGTCTCTGATGATGGCATCCATAATGGTTTTTCGAGCCCAACCGACCCCATGTTTCTTACCAAGCCATCCACGTGTGGGTGAAGAGCAATCTATTATATGTAGTTGAGGCAAGCTCACTGCAACATGATGCAGATAGTCGAGCGAAAGCTGGTTGTCAAGGTAAATATTATGTACCTTCTCGTCGTCAGAACTACGCCACGATTCAGGGTTGTTGACACATATATAGACATCGAAATCTTTGATAGTCTGACACATCAAAGACTCTACGAGATGCGGGAGGTTGGCGGATTCAGCAAGAGCCGGGATAGCGACAGATATGTGACTGTATCGCATTAGCGCTTAAAGAGCTTTGTGGAATAATCACCACAACGAAGCAGGTAAAGACCCGCAGGAAGAGAAGTGATGTCTATTACCTTCTGGCGAGCAGGGAGTCGTAGCACCTCGGCTCCGAAAGCATTATACAGCACCGATTCCATGGGCAATGACTCACTCAGGAACACTCTGTTGCCAGCTGGATTGGGATAAAGCGTAATATGACAGTTTTGCCCTATAGTCTGAGGGTCGGCATCATGTATTGCAACAGGTTCGACAGGCGCAATGGCGATAATTTCAGCAATATAATTGACCAGGGAATTCTGAAGGAAGCGCCAATACGACGGCAATTTGTCGCTGGAGAGAGTCTTGACTGACGATATCTCCATAGTCATCTCGCGACAATTGTGATAATAGTTGACATAATCCTGACGACCGTTAGGGATTACATACCAGTCGCCACCAGCTATATAACCTTCGCTGTTGACATCCCTGAAACAATTACTGCTATACATCCGGCAGGTGTCGACAAAGCGTTTGCACACGTCAATCCACCATTCGCGGTCAGGATGAGGCCTTTGACTGCTGGAAAAACTGTCCCACGGGTAGTTCATCACCTCGCTGCCGCCATGAAGGTTGGCACTGAGGAGAAAACTATGATTGGTGAAATACGCAATCATTGCCGTGTTCTCCGGCTGTTCTTCGTCAAGGGGCTCTGTCCCGAACGGATCCGGATAGTTTCGGTTGAGGTCTACAAAACGGGCATTGTAGCGGATAGAGCCACGAACAGTGTTGTCGCCCAGGAAATAAGTGCCATCAGGGTTGGAAAGGGGGTTGATATATATGTCAACGCTGTTTATCAGGTCGGTATACTGCTGGTTTGAACCATAGCCGCTGAGGAGGGTATCAATGAGATGCAGCATCATGGCATAGCCTGTGACCTCGTCTCCATGCATCGTGGAGGAATAGAAAAACTCGGGATTGTTACCGGCATTTCCACCCCTGATTACCATGCAGAGGATAAGGCGGCCATTGACAGACGTGCCGATGGTGTCAAGACGACAGAGAGACGGGTATTGTTCCACCCAGCGATTCATCATGGCGACGTATGTGTCGTAGGTAGGATAACGGTCCCATCCGGCCATCTCGGCTATTGTTGTGGCCATCTGAACGGCTTTCGCATCCTTGCTTTCGGGGACCGGAGGAAAGGCGTCAGGGCGTGGTTTCAAAGGCTGTGCCAGAGAAACAGAGGTCGAGAAAAATAAGACCTGTAAGAGGAGAAGCAACTTGAATGTCTTCATGATAAGGTAAAATGTAAAGAAATGGGAATGACGCTATAATGCGGCAAAAGTGAAGAAATTGTTTGCAAAGAAGTTCCAGAGCATCACGACTCCTGTGGCGAAGACTTTCGACAAATAGAAGCCGAATTTCATCTTCTCATGCAGGAGATAGAGTATCAGCGTGTTCAGCCCTAGGCCTATCAGCGAGACAGCAAAAAACTTGACATACTCGACACCCACCTGTTCGTTGGTGCTTTGCCACGTCCAGATACGGTTGAGGATATAGTTGGTTGTGGCTGCGACAACGAACCCTATGGCATTGGCAATAAACTTGGGGATATGGAACTTCTCCTTGCAGAGCCATGTGAGGCCAAAGTCGATAACCGTCCCCGACACGCCGACGACACAGAAGCGCAAGAATTTGAAGATAAATGCCTTCTCAAAAAATGAGGATATCTGAAAACTTAGTACTGTAAAATTGAGCTTACTCATCACAAATAGCATATACATCAACCGCGTAGCACTGACACTCACCTACGCAATCAAAAAGTCACGTCGGCTGGATTGTGCATGATACCAGTTTTACGTATACGTACAACCTTGCGCTCGTTCTTTGGTTTGCTGATACGGGGCCCGGGTTTCTTGACACGCGGGATATACTTGATCTCGCCCTCTTCGTTGACTTCGAGGCCATAGACCTTCTCGGTGTCGAGATTGACCTTGATGCTCCAGTAGCGTCCACAACCACCGGTTGCGCGGACAATGTCTTTCGACAGCCAGTTCTCAGCCTTCTCGTCCCATACAGCGTTAATCCACACTATCTTGGCACCGTTGACATCGGTAAAGCCAACATACTGGCGTGTATATTTGCGAATATGCTCGTCGATGATGGGGCACATGCCCTCCTGGTTCTCATGGTTGCGGTTCAGGAAAGCCAGCTTCTTCTGCATCAGCTTCTCGGCTTTGGCAATATCAATATCCTCCGGCGTAAAACGGCCGTCCTGGTTCTCGACCATTATGTCGACACCCCAGTCTTTGTTGAACACATAGCCATGATAGTTGCTCCCAAGCACTTCCGTATGGTACCAAGTCTCCTCGGGAACAACATAGTCCTGAGCTTTTAAAACACTGATATTGAGAAGTAGAAGCCCTGCAAGTATCGCAATTCTTTTCATATAAAAAATGTTATTTCGCATTGCAAAAGTACTTAATTAACGCCATACCTCAAAAATTATTTTTACATCTGAAAAAAAAAACATATTTTTGCAGTTGCAAACGATGTGAATAACAATGTCTGCTTTGCTGCAAGAAACCATTGATATTCACCCGTTTTTGATTTGCAAATAACAATACAAACAATAATAATTATGAACAAATTCGTTACCGTTCAGCAGGCTGCTGAAAAAATCAAGGACGGAATGACCGTAATGGTCGGCGGCTTCCTCGGCGTAGGCAATCCCATCGCCCTCATCGACGCATTGGTAGAGAAGGGTGTTAAAGACCTGACCATCATCTGCAACGACACCGCCTATCCCGAAGTGGGCGTTGGCAAACTCATCACCAACCACCAGGTCAAGAAACTCATCGCCACCCATATCGGCACCAACAACAACACCATCGACCAGATGAACGCCGGCGAACTCGACGTCACCCTCCAGCCACAGGGCACCCTCGCCGAGCAAATCCGCGCCGCCGGCGCAGGCCTTGGCGGCGTGCTGACACAGACCGGCCTCGGCACCATCGTCGAGAATGGCAAGCAGAAAATCACCATCGATGGCAAGGAATACCTCCTCGAGAAACCCGTCCGCGCTGACGTCGCCATCATCGGCGCCAACATCGCCGACGAGACCGGCAACCTGGTCTACAAAGGCACCTCGCAGAACTTCAGCCCCATGATGGCTACCGCAGCCGACATGGTCATCGTCGAGCCTCAGGAAATCGTCCCCGCCGGCGCCATCGCCCCCGAGAACGTCAAGACCCCTGGCATCTTCGTCGACTTCATCATCAAGAAATAAGCGGGAGCCACCTTCCCAATCACCAAAATCAGCGGGTCTCTGCCTTTGCGTCAGAGACCCGCTGATTGCTTATTGATGTAATAAATTTATTACTAATAAACCGCTTACTAATCTATAGTCTGCTGAGCCATATACCAAGGAACCGGTCGTATACAATATAGCCATCACTTTGCCTGTATATCAGCTCTTTGTCCCAAAGCGACTCGAGAGCCGTTTTCACACTGCTGGCACTGGAGAGCTTATATTTCTTTAAGAATTCTTTCCCTGTCGGTTCCTTGACCACACCCTCCTTTGCAATGGCTTTAAGCAGGCCAAACTGGTTTCCGGTCAAGAGCTGCGTCAGACTTTCATATTGAGGAGCTTTACTTTCTATTACGGCGAGGACAGTGCCATGTAACTGTTCGATGCTTTCCACCTTTCTGTAATTCTCATACAATCTGTTTAATACCGACTGGACATACCAGGTATATCCGTCGAACATATTGTAGAGTTCGTGGAATACCTCTTCGCTCAGAGTGCCTCCCCTGTCCTTGAAGAACCCATTGGAAAACTCATAGTATACCCCTTCATCCAAAGGCATAAGATTCATGATATCTGTGCTTTGATAGAAGGGTCTTTTCGGAGAGACAAACATTTCTGACATCAGGTGCTGCTTGCTGCCGGAAAAGACAAAGTGGATATTCTGCTGAAATTGTATATGCGACCTAAGCATGGCCTCCGTCCCCGTCTCGGGATAGGTGGCAATTTGCTGAAACTCGTCAATCGCGATAAAAACCTCTTTCTCAATACGGTTCAAGTGGCTGAATATGCTCTTTATTGACATTTCTGCCTGTGTGGGGTCTATGTTCACCGTCACGTTCGGCATGCCTGTCAAGCTATCGATACCTACCATAGGTCTTAGCGCACCCAACACATCAAGAATCTTTTTGCCAAAAGCTTTTCCTTTCGAAATGGCGGCATTGATTACAGTCGAGCCGAGCATATTGACCATCTCATGCTGGTTCTTTGTTGGGAAGATATCAATGTATATGCATATTGCATCTTTGTTCTCAGATTGAATCCGGTGAAAAGCGTTCCAAATAAGACCTGTTTTCCCCAATCTTCTTGGGGATATTAATGTAATATTTCTACCATTATAGAGTGTCGAAATCATCGTTTTCGTCTCCTTTTGTCGGTCGCAGAAATATTCTGGACTTTCGTAACCCTGACAAATAAAGGGATTTATCAACTGTTTTTTCATACCTATATCTTATAGTATTGGTTATAAGTCATTACGTAAAATCCGTAACGTAATTTACGAAATGCAAAAATACAAATAATCTCCAAACCGACAAAGAGTTTTTTCTACAACTGGCGCAGGGGAGAACATACGCACTGTGGCAGTCTTTATACTGTTCCCTTAATGAACACCGTGGCAGACATGGTCATCGCCAAGTCTCAGTAGATTGTCGCCACCAAAGTAATCATACCGAGAGCATTTTTTGTTTTCGACCCGGTAGTGATACCGGAATCCTCCAGTTCGGCTAACCAATCAACGACAGCCGTTTTACCTAGTTGCGAGGACAATATTTATTGTACTGATGCGTTACTTATACAAAAAAAAGACTATGGGTATTACTTACGACAACGTGCTGCAGAGGTTTGTGTTTGATTTTGAACACGACGGAGACGAAGATATTGTCAGCCTGACAGGCTCTGGTTATCAGGTAGAAGCTTTCGGCAAATGCTTTTACTATGGCTACGAGTTCACCGATCAGGTCGATGGTAGCACTCGCAGTGCCTTCATCAAACATGTGAAGTTCACCGAACCGATTCAAGAGAATCCCAATCTGTCAAAGTTTATCCAGAAAGCAGTTGATAACCTCAGTCGCCAGATTAATCTCTACAACTACGACCTGGTGGTGATGCCAGAGTCTTCCAGCAAAGTGAACCAGTATATGTTGCGCTACATCTACCGTTTCGCCCAGCCAACGCTGCGCAAGATGGAGCTTGTGAAGGCTCTGCCCGCAAGTATCTCGTTCGACATGGATGCCTTCGAGCAGCAGTACCTCGACGATGTGCTGGAGAACGGTCGCGCCCGTTATACTGAAGTGCAGAAAGAGGAGGTGCGGCATTCCATATACCAGATGCTTGACCTTATCCACAAAAAGGACTACTTCACCATAGCCAAGGATGTGAAAAAAAACCGCTTCCGCCCCTATATGATGCAGTTCCTCAAATTCGCCAACAAAGCTGACGAAGAACTCTGTGCCAAGATACGACAACAGAATATTCTCGTCATTGACGATGTGACCACGAGTGGCTCGACCATCAACGAGATTCTGCGGACACTCCGCATCATCAACGAAGACAACTATATCACCATCTTCAGCCTTATCGGCCGCAAAGACCTGATGGCAGATGTGTGACAGTCTCCGTAGCGTTGAATAATAGTAATGCTGTTATATAATCATTTATATTGCCTCACTCTCTCGAGGCATTTGCGGTTGCAGAAGTACACATTTTTTTCAAATGAAAGAAATCAATTTTGTCATTTTGAATAATAATTGTACTTTTGCATCGTGAAAATTCGGAGTTGTACTCCGAATTTTCATGAATAATTCGGAGTACAACTCCTGATTTTATAACATTAAAACAATGACAAACCGCTTTTTAAAATTAAATGACGCACAAACAGAGAGCGTATTCCTTTTTGGTGCACGTCAGACGGGGATTTCGATGTTTTGCTTCAAAACCACATGCTCCATCGTAAGAACATGACTCCCAGCAGCGATGATTTCGGACATGCATTCGTGCATCTGATGATACAGGAAATCATTGAATGGCTCGGATATAAGAAAAATATCTTTTCCCAATCCAAAGAAAAGATGTAATTTTGCAAAATCAAAAAATAGATTATGGGTATCACATACGACAGCGTGTTGCAGAGGTTTGTGTTTGATTTTGAACACGACGGAGACGAAGATATTGTCAGCCTGACGGGCTCTGGCTATCAAGTGGAAGCATTTGGACGTTGCTTCTATTATGGCTATGAGTTTGCCGAACAAGTGGATGGTGCCACCCGCACTGCTTTCATCAAACACGTCAAATTCTCCGAACCCATAAACGATAACCCAGACCTGTCGAAATTCATCAGAAACGCAGTAGACAACCTCAGCCACCAAATCAACCTATATGATTACAACTTGGTGGTTATGCCCGAATCAACAAGCAAAGTGAATCAGTATATGTTGCGCTACATATACCGTTTTGCCCAACCCACACTACGTAAGATGGAATTAGTGAAGACTCTGCCTGCAAACATATCGTTCGACATGGATGCCTTTGAGCAGCAGTATCTCGACGATGTTCTGGAAAATGGCCGCGCACGCTACACCGAGGCACAAAAAAAGGAGGTACGGCAGTCCATCAGCCAAATGCTTGACCTTATCCACAAGAAAGATTACTTCACTATAGCAAAGGATGTGAAGAAAAGTCGTTTCCGTCCATACATGATGCAATTCCTCAAGTTCGCCAACGAAGCCGACAAGGAACTGTGTTCCTGCATCCGCAAGCAGAATGTCTTGATAATCGACGATGTGGCCACCAGTGGCTCAACTATCAACGAGATTCTGCGCACACTACGCATCCTCAATGAAGATAACGACATTGCTATTTTCAGCCTTATAGGTCGCAAAGACCTAATGGCCGATGCCTAATATATAATCTGATAATCAACAATTAAAAAAACACAATCAACTATTAAACAACAATTTATCATGGCAGTAAAATCAATGCTCCGCGTCCGCATGAGCGCCAAGGACGCACACTACGGCGGAAACCTCGTAGACGGCGCACACATGCTTCACCTCTTTGGCGACGTCGCCACCGAACTCCTTATCATCCAGGACGGTGACGAAGGTCTCTTCTGCGCCTACGACATGGTGGAATTCAAAGCCCCCGTCTATGCCGGCGACTACATCGAGGCTTACGGCGAGATTACCCATGTCGGCAACACCAGCCGCAAGATGAGCTTCGAGGCATACAAGGTCATCAAGACCCGCCCCGACATCAGCGACAGCGCCGCCGACGTGCTGGAGGAAAAGATTCTTGTATGCCGCGCCAGCGGTACCTGTGTAACCCCAAAAGATTGCCAGCGCAAGAACAAGTAATCAACTCCTAATCAAACACTAAAAAACTGCAAAAATGAAATCAAACATTTTTGCAGTTTTTTTTCTGTCCAAGTGTAAGATTTCGACATTTCTTCCGACTACATGGTAGAATGAACGACACAGAGATATTCAAACGACATATACTGCCCCTACAGCCAGCCATGCAACGAATGGCAGAAAGCCTATTAGGCAACGAGGATGACGCCGCCGATGTGGTGCAGGACTGCTTTGTGTCGCTCTGGAATGAACGCAAAAAAAATCCGCAACGTGCTAAACATCGAGGCCTGGTGCATCACACTTGTGAGACGAAAAAGCATTGACCTTTTGCGACGACGACGACCGACAGTAGCGATTGACGAACAGAGCCTTCCTGCAGAACAGCCACTCGACGAGGAAGACACGTTACAGAAAGCCCTGGAAATGATAAAAAAACTCCCTGAAAGACAAGCAATGATTATCCGACTCAAACACTTCGACGCATTAGACACAAACGGCATAGCAGAAGCGATGCAAATCAACGAAGGGAACGTTTACACCCTGCTTTCACGAGCTTACCAGTCACTGAAAAAAATGATTCTCGAACATGAAGAATAACAACATACATAACGACAAGAGTCAGCTGGCCGACAAACGCCTTGCCGAAATGCTGCACGCCATCGAACATGCAGGTCGCGACAAACGCCGTCAACAGCAGCTCTCAATTCTTATCGACCAACTGGCCACGGAGGAAGCCGTTGTTGCAAGTCAACGTAACAGAAAGCGATGGACTTTAGCAATCTCAGCAGCAGCTTGCATCATATTGTTTGTAACCACATTAGTTAGGCTCACAAGTACAACAGCAACAGTATTGCCAGCAGGATATACATCAATGGCAAGCGTTGTGAATGATACCCTTATCGAGAATACAGAAAACAGCGACTCTCTGCCGACGATACCCCAGCATACCGTAAGAAAACGGGAGACTCTCATGATAGCATACAACAAGGTCAGCAATGACGACCCCTCGCAAGAGACAGAAGAGAATACCTCAATTGAAGACACAATCATAGACATCCTTGAACCCGAAATACTTATAGCTGAGGATATTGAAGAAGCCAACAATGAGACAGAATCCATTGACATCATCGCAGCACCAGTCACATGCGTTGGAAACAACGATAATGTGACCGTTCGGGAAAAACAGGAACCCGCCAAGAATCAGCGCCTCCTCATCCGAATTCGTCGCTCCAAACCCAGCAAGATGGACGGTACAATGCTGGCATTAAGAATAATGTAATCGAAAACAGATATATCATGAAACGGACAATCGTAATAATTACAGCAATACTATTGGTTATCAGTAGCATATCGGCACAAGATACCGCCACAGCCAACGACAATTCAGCCCTCAAAGTGGGACTTTCGGCGGGAGCTACACTCTACGGCAACGGCAACAATTTCTCGCCCTATTATTCGAAGTATGGTTTCACACTGCAAATACCCATACTTTATGAATACAATTTCGCCCCACATTGGCAATTTGCAACGGGATTGCGCTATGACTTCAACTGGGATCCCTTGACGAATGCCGTCGAAGAGGTTTGGATCGATAACGGTGAGGAGAATGGCCTTGCTCACAATACGACACCGACACTTGGCAAGCAGACAGGTTATATTCATAGCGGTTTTATCGGTATTCCCGTGAAAATAACGTGGTTCCCTAAAGCTGATGACAAGCGTCTGCTTGGAATAGGACTTGACTACTATGTGGGGTACGCAGTGAAAAACATTTACCAAATCTCGACAACAGAGATTAGACTTACTGACGCTGCAACACAGTCGTATAACGCTTCAGGTGATATGACGGAGGGCGGAAGCCCTACTCTCCTACCCTGGCGCATGGAGCTCGGACTTACTCTCTCAACCGACTATTTAGGACTCGTTCACGGAGCAAGGTTTTTCCTCGACCTGCTGCCTCGATATAAGGATCCTCTCACTAATGAAAAAATACGCACTGTAGGAATCACTTTATTTCTTTAAATACTTCAAAATCTGTTTATCATGAAGATTTCATCAAATTGCAAATCAACAATTTTGGCAGTCACTTTTTTTGCCGTCATCACTATTGTCAGCATCTCTGTCGCCCATGCACAAGTCAACAACGAGAACCCAATCCTTGCTACTTCGGGGCCAAACGTACTTGAAAAAGGTGGCAAGCTGTGGCACAACGAGTTGTCGTATGAATACCTGGATTTGGGGGCATTGGAGACAACGGAAAGCATCTATGGCTTCGGCTCAATTTTCAGAATAGGGTTAGGTCTTAATACCGAGCTGGATTTCAGCCTTGCAGCAGGCCATATCGAAGCAACGAACGCCAGTTCAATAAAGACGCACTCGGAGATGCTTGTGCCGTCAGTGGGAGTGAAAGTGGGTTTGTATGAGGGCAAAGGGGTACTGCCGCAGGTTGCTTTCCGCACCGATGTGGCGTTGCCTATAGCATTGTATTTTGGAGAGAACAGCGATGCCAGGTTTTGGCGCCCGCAACCGACTGTAGGACTTGAGTTCCGCAACAGGATAGGCAGTCGCTTCACCATCGACTATTCGCTCGGATACAGTTGGCACAGCTATGGATATGCCACTTGGGATGACGGATTGCGCTATTCTCTCGCCTTCAACGCGCTCATCACCGACCGCCTTGCCTTGGGAGTGGCATTTGGTAAGGGCAACTTCCATGCCATCAACGATGGAGGAGGGAGCATATCTAATACTGCGACCATACTTTCAAACAAAGCTGACATAACTCTCGTTTATCAGGCAACACCTAAGGTGCAACTCTCATTGCGAGGCAACCTCCAGGTCGGTGGGGCGTTGGACGATTTTGGTCAATATAGCGCCACTGCCGAAATGACTGGTGGAGTGAGCTGGAAATTCTAACCCCAAAAGGCACCTTTGAGGGCAAACGCGAGAAGGAAGAGCACTGCGAACAATGTGTAGCGGCGGGCACGGATCTCCTTGCCCTTGCGACCCAGCATCACGCCGAGGAATGCGAAGAGCGTCATCACCACGAACAGCGGAACCGCAGCAGCCCATAGGTTCGACATCACAGGTCGGAACCCGACACCAATGCCGACGATGAGGGTATTGATGCCTATGGCTACACCTAGAAGGAGTGCAGTACCATAGCGGCTGATGTCGTACGGCTGCACCTGACGGCTCTTCTTGCCACTACGGAACAACAGGCGAACAGCGACAAGCAGCAGAAGGCCCAGATAGACAAGACCGTCTGTGTCGGCCAACAAGCTCCCCGTCTGCGACGCATCGGGGTCGATGCCTGCAGGCGTGAACTTGAGCATCGAGCCAATCCAGATGCCGGCGGCAAGAAGCAATGCGTTGACGAGTGCCACAATAGCCGATTCTGCAAGGCCTTTGGTGAGTGTTATCTTATTCTTGAGCGCACAGCCGTGCATAACAACAAGTGCCTCGAAGGAAAGTGCTATGGCAAGTATAATAAATTCAATTAGCGACATGAGAATGATTTTTTTACGATAAAATATAATTGTATAGGTTTTCTGATTCCTCGTCCACTCCGCCTACCACGCCTACCCCGTCTACCCCGTCTACAACCTCCCTCCTTCCAACGTCCTCGTTATCCTAACAAAATCAGCAACCGACAGTTGCTCCGCACGCCTGGCGAGAATAGTCTCATCTATGGCTTCCAGCGAACAGTTCAGCGGCTTCAAGGCGTTGCGCAGTGTCTTGCGACGCTGGTTGAAAGCCGTCTTCACAACCTGCACAAAGAGCTTCTCATCGCAGTCCAACCTTTCAACACTGTTGCGTCTCAGACGGATGACAGCAGACTTCACCTTGGGCGGCGGATTAAACACATGCTCGTGGACGGTGAAAAGGTACTCTATATCGTAGAATGCCGAAAGCAACACACTGAGTATTCCGTAGGTCTTGCTCCCAGGTGCCGCCGCCACACGCTCTGCCACCTCCTTCTGGAACATCCCGACGACCTCC
The DNA here is from genome assembly GCA_902784465.1 of uncultured Bacteroidota bacterium. Taxonomy (GTDB): domain Bacteria; phylum Bacteroidota; class Bacteroidia; order Bacteroidales; family P3; genus Colimorpha. The sequence goes on along the minus strand of CACZUZ010000023.1, from coordinate 16,111 downwards.
GGCACCATGTCGCGATGCTCGAAGACACGGAACAGTATCTGCGAAGAGATATTATAGGGGAAGTTGCCGATAATGGAGATGCCTTCAGCCTGCTCTACAGGACTGAAAAGGGATGCCATGTCGTTACGCAGAAAGTCGCCCTCGATGACACGCAGCTCCGGATAATGTACCGCGAGGTAGTCGACCGACTCCCGGTCAAGCTCGATGGCGGCAAAATGGTAGCGCTCGTCACCGATAAGGTATTTGGTCAGTACGCCCATCCCAGGGCCTATCTCGAGAAGACAGCGGCTCTGGCCTGTAAGGCTGTGGGCTATGCGCTCGGCAATGCTCTCGTCCTTCAGGAAATGCTGTCCTAACTGTTTCTTAGCTTTTACTGGTTCCATTTTAAAATGAAACGCATGGCACTTTTTTTTATTGTCCCATTCACAATAAAAAAAGGATACGATGGTTATTCCCTTATATGAAAAAAAATATAACTGATTATTTCAAAAGCATGAGCAAGCTCGAGGTGACCGAATATCTCATCCTCGCGGCCATCAGTATAGTCATACCTTGGAGTTGGGAACTTGCCTTGAATCTCTTCACTCCCTTGGTCTTTGTGGTCACAGTTCGCATCATCTACAACAAACACGTAGGCAACCCCTCTCTTTCGAAATTGAATCGCTGGGCTTTGTATATGATGATGGGATTCTACCTTTGGCAAGGCGTCACCTTACTATGGTCCAGCAACTTGGATTATGGTTGGGGATTTATGAAGAACCGCTTGCCGCTACTCATTATGCCTTTGCTCCTACTCTGCGCCAACACCTCATACATCACACCACTGCGCCGACGAGGGATACTGTACGCTTTCACCGCAAGCCTGATGATAAAATTCCTTGTACGAGTGATAATACTTATCATCGAGGGCAAAAAATTCAAATTTGGCGGCTTTTTTGACACTGTGCATCATACCTATATGGCTCTCTATCTGGTTATGGCACTTGGATTCCTTTACAGTGAATGGGCCAACCACCGCGACAAGATGCCACAAGGACAAAAAATCGGACTCGGCGTCGCGGCTTTGGTCTTGTTATTGTACGACCTGGCTGTTTCATCCCGCGTTGGCGAAATAGGGGCTATAATCATCTTCTTGTGCATAGTGCTTCACCAGATTGTGAGACTTCGTAACCGGAAACTTGGACTAATCATCCTGTCGGGAGGCCTTGCCACAATCTGCATAACCTACTTCGCCGTGCCAGAAAATGACAGACGCATCACAAAAACCGTTGAAAACATCCAAACCACGAGAAGCGACGAGCGCATCGACATATATGAATGTTCAGTCCGCGCCGCCATAAACAACCTGCCTTTCGGTGTCGGCATAGGCGACAGTCTTGACGAACTGGAGATATACTATTCCAAAGAAGGACGTGACTGGACCGAACTCAACACACATAATATTTTCCTCGATTCGTTACTGGCATTGGGATTGCCAGGACTGTTGTTGCTATTAGCCATGTTCACGTTGCCTGCTGTCGACGGCTACCGCCGGCGTGACTTCGAACTGTTGACCCTGATGCTTACCATCGCGATATGCGGCATGTTCGAATCGATACTGTCCCGTCAGATGGGACTGATGTTCATCGTCCCGATGTGGTACGCGATAGCTTCTTCCTCGCCCTGTCTACAAACAGACTCGAAGGATAGTCAATAACCAGTTTTTCATAGCATTGCTTCGCTTTTTCCGCATTGCCTAGCTGCTGCTCGTTGAGCTCGGCGAGCATGAACAGCGCATCGTCGGCAAGGATGTCGGAACCATAGTGGTCGACGACAAACTGCAACAGGGTGTCGGCCTCGCCGTAGCGTCCCTGACGCATGCGTATACGGGCCTTCTGCACAAGGATTTCGTCGAAAAGGGGATGGTCGAGGGTACGGTGCGTGATGTCGTCCAACAACGTCCAGGCAGAGTCGAGCTTGCCCTGATAGAGCATAAGGTCGGCAGCGGCATAGAGCTCAAGCATGTCGTAGGTGCTGTCCTCCTCCATATTGTCGCTGATGAGCAGCGAGAGCTGCATGGCATCGTTGGCTATAAGCTTTGAGGTGGAGGCCCTCAGCACATCAAGCTGCGACTTGGCCCACTGGAAATCATTGTTATAATAGCTCAACTTGGCATTCTTGAACTTTGCCATCGCACCAACAATGTCATTCTTGTTCGACTTCTCGACCTGGCTATAGAGGAGCGAAGCATCCCATATCTCGCCGGCAAAGAGCAACAGGTCGCCCAGCTCGAGCTTCACCTCGGCGAGGGTGGCGGACGAGATGCGGGGCATCTCAATAATATCCTGCAGCAGGTCGGCAGCACGCTGCAGATTCTCTGTCGTTGTTGTCGTTCCCGAATAGGCAAGCAAGTGGGAATAGTTGCGCATCAGCTGGACGGTGTGTTCATTCTTGCCCAGCTCATCGAGGGCGGCATCATAATCGGCCATCAGTGCAGCCAGCGTCTTGCCGTCGGCGGCATAGCCCTGACTGATACGGCGATAGCCAACGTCGAGCAACCCTACCCTGCTCTCGAAATAGTAAGGATGCTCCTTGCCTTTCGCCACCAGATGGCGATAGGCTTTGTCGGCCGTCGCCCAGTCCTCGTTGTTTTGGGCTATCTTGGCTACGCGCATAACCTGCTCCCCACCGAGGTCGGGGAAGCGCGCGTCAACAGCCTGGGCCTGTGTGAGGGCGAAGTCGAAGTCCTTCTGCTGCAACGAGAACCAGAGCATCATCTCGAGGTAGCTCCTGTTGTCAGGGTTCTGGCGTATGCGACTCACAAGGGTACGCCGCAAGCCGTCGGCGAGCTGCGTGGACGACGACTCGTTAAGCGAACGGCTGAGGGCCAGCTGTATGCTCCCCATATTGCCGGGCGACTTGTCGAGGAGATTGAAGTATTCATCCATCATCTTCTCGTAGTTGCCCGCCTTGCCATAGAGCGTGGCAAGTTCCATGACAAAAAGGTAGTCATTCTGGAGATTCTCACGCGCTTTCAAGTATGTTGCCGTGGCGTAGTCATAGCGACCCGCATTCTCGAAAGCCATAGCCAGGTCGGCTGTTTGCTTGGTGTCGCGCCCCAGCTTATCTATCGCCGCAGCAAACTGTTTCTCTGCCTTCTTCTTGTCGCCCTTGGCGACAAAAACCTTGCCCAAATCCACATAGAGCGTCAGGTCGCGCTGCTGTTTTTTTATGCGTCTCTCTACCAGCTTCTCCACCTCCTTCCACTGCATGGTATTCGTGTAGCATGAGTAGAGCATCTGGTAGTAGAACTGGCTCTGCGTCTTGTTGTAGAGTGGCTCGTAAAGCTCGATGGCCTTGTCGTACTCCTTGTTTTGGTAGTAGTACGATGCCATCTGCTCGCCAGATTGCTGCGCAAGCAAGGGCGAGCAGTAGATGGCGAGCAGTAGGGCTATTATGGTTTTTGAATATCGGCTTCTGAATGGCATCAACAGGGTAACGTCGGTCTTTGAACGTCAAACAACAGACTATTATTTGAGGTAGTATTCAACGGTGGTAACAACACGTATCTTCTTGACTTGCGGAGTGTTCTCATCAAGGTCGTTGATCTCAAAGTAGCCCTGCGAGGCGGTACGCATCTTGCCTATCTTGCTGTGGCTGTTCTTGGCAAACTCCTCAGCGCTCTCGCGGGCTTTCTCGAGGCTCTCTGCTATCATCGAAGGCTTGATGTCGTTGAGTCCGTTGTACTCGTAGCTGGCGTAGGTGCTGGAGATGATGTCATTCTTCAGCAACTCGCCGTCGATGCTGTTCTGCAGCCCGCGGACCTTCTCGAGGTCTGAGCTGAAAACGTTGATGGTCTGATGGGCATTGTAGCGGAACTTGATTTCGTTGCTCACATAGTAGTCTTCGTAACGGTCGTTGAAGTTGGCAGTGGTGTATTTGATCTCGTCGTCGCTGATGCCGCCTTTTTTGAGCAGGTCGACGATGATGCGGTCGTTGCGCTCAACGGTGGAACGGAGGTCTACCAGCGAGTTGTCCTGCGCCGTATAGCTGATGCGAAGCACCACGCGGTCGGCGGGCATCTCGCGTTCACAGAGACCGCGGACAGTCACGGTGTCGTCGAACGACTTGAGGGTGCGGACGGTGCATATAAGCATGAGACCCAGCACAAAAGCTGCGAGGACTATGCTCACACCGAGGACGATGTTTTTCTTCGATTGAACTTGATTCTCAGTCATAGGTATAAAGGTTTAAGGGGTTAAGATTTGTAAAGAAACGCACAGGGTTCATAATTGTTGTACACGCGGCGTTTTTTTTCACTAAAACAAAGACACATTCCTGCATTCGGGAATCTTTGGGGCCCGGAGCCCCGCCCCGTATGCCGTCTTGCCACGGAAGACAACGACCTCATCATAGAGCCCCTCGGCGATGAAAGCATCAAGGATCTGTCTTCCACCCTCTACGATTAGCGACTGAACCTTGCGTTCAAACAGCTCGTCCATCACCTCGCCCAGTGTCTGGCATCGCAGTCGCAGCCATCCCTCGGGCAATCCTTCCAGCCGCCCGCGACGGTCGAGGACGATACGCAACGGCTGGCGTCCTGCATAGTGGCGCGGAGTCAGCTGGGGCCTGTCGTCAAGGTAGGTCTGCGACCCCACCAGGATGGCTGCCTCCGTGGCGCGCAAACGGTGGCTCATGCGGGTCTGGTGTGCATCGCTTATCCAGTAACTGCCTTTCGCATCCGGTGCCATGTAGCCATCGGCACTCTCTGCCCATTTGAGTATGATGTACGGCCTCCTTTTCTCCATGAAGGTGAAGAACCTGCGGTTCAGCTCTCTTCCCTCATCCTCAAGGAGATGACGAACCACCTCTATGCCTGCAGCCTCGAGTTTGGCAAAACCACGGCCCGCGACAAGCGGGTTGGGGTCGTCATTGCAGCACACCACTCTTTTTATGCCGCTCTCGACGATAAGGTCGGCGCATGGCGGTGTCTTTCCGTAATGCGAGCAGGGCTCCAGGTTGACATACAACGTGGCATTTCGGAGTTCTGGGCTGAGACTACTGTCGGAATTCAACTTCCGTGACCGGTAATTGAGGATGGCGTTGCGTTCAGCATGCCAGCCGCCATACTGCTGGTGATAGCCTTCCGACAGGACCTTGCCGTCCTTGACTATAACACAGCCCACCAAAGGATTAGGGTAGGTACGTCCCAACCCGTTGGCGGCAAGCTGCAGGCATCGGCGCATGTAGTTTATGTCTGACTCTTTCGTTTCCATTTCAAATTGCAAATTTACATCTTTTTTCATTGTTTGCTATTATCTCCACAATATTTTAATAATTTTTTAGTTAATTGCTATTATTTCCACGTTTTTACTCATCTCCCCCACTTCCCTCACTCCATCCTCTCTCCTCCTACGCAACAAACCTTTAACCCCATAAAACACCATGACACAATGCACACTCGATGCCACCACAGTGGCAAATGTAAAAACATGGCTCGAAGGAGCATACGATGAAGATACCAAGGCCGCCATCCGCAAGATGCAGGCCGAAAACCCCGAAGAACTTAACGAGAGTTTCTACCGCAGCCTCGAATTTGGCACCGGAGGACTCCGCGGCATCATGGGCGTGGGCACCAACCGCATGAACCGCTACACCGTCGGCATGGCAACACAGGGTCTGGCCAACTACGTCAAAGGATGCTTCCCTGGCGAAGAACTGAAAGCTGCTATCTCGCACGACAGCCGCAACCACAGCCGCGAATTTGCCGAGATCACCGCCAACGTGCTTGCCGCCAACGGCTTCACCGTCTACCTCTTCGACGACATGCGTCCCACCCCCGAGCTCAGCTTCGCCGTGCGCCACTTCAAATGCCAGACTGGCGTGATGCTCACCGCCTCACACAACCCCAAAGAGTATAACGGCTACAAGGCCTACTGGAACGACGGCTGCCAGCTGGTGCCGCCCCACGACACCAGCGTCATCGACGAGGTTGAAAAAATCAAGTCCCTCAGCGACGTGAAATGGAACGGCGGCGAGAGTCGCATCATCACCATCGGTGCCGATGTCGACGAGGCCTTCATGCAGGAGATCGAAAAGAATGTCCTCCACCCCGAGTGCATCAAGCAGAACCACGACATCAAGATTGTCTACACTCCTCTCCACGGCACTGGCATCAAGCTGATACCCACCATGCTGGAGCGTCTGGGCTTCACCAACGTCAACGTCGTCAAGGCTCAGGCTGTGCCTGACGGCAACTTCCCCACAACACCATCTCCCAACCCCGAAGAGCATGCCGCCATGAAGATGGCTGTCGACCTGGCCAAGGACATCGACGCCGACATCGTCTTCGCTTCCGACCCCGACGCCGACCGCGTAGGTGTGGCCGTCAAGAAACCCAACGGCGAATGGATGCTCCTCAACGGCAACCAGACCATGAGCGTACTCATCTACTACCTCCTCAAGGAATGGAAAGAGAAGGGCAAACTCACTGGCAAGGAGTTCATCGTCAAGACCATCGTCACAAGCGAGCTGCCAGCCGACATCGCCAAAAAGGTGGGCGTGAAAGTCTACGACGTGCTTACCGGCTTCAAATGGATAGGTGCCAAGATTCTTGAGATGGAAGGTAAAGAGACTTTCATCGGCGGTGGCGAGGAGAGCTACGGCTACATGATTGGCGACTTCGTGCGCGACAAGGATGCCGTGGGCGCCTGCTCCATGATTGCCGAGATTGCCGCCTGGGCCAAATCGCAGGGCAAGACCTTCTTCGATGTCCTCGTCGACCTCTACAAGGAGTACGGGTTCTACAAGGAGGGTCTGCACAACGTAGTCCGCAAGGGCAAGAGCGGCGCCGAAGAAATCCAGCAGATGATGAAGGACTACCGCGAGAACCCACCCAAGGAAATCGACGGCAGCCCCGTGGTCTGCATACGCGACATCAAGACCCTCGAAGAGAAGAATATGAAGACCGGCGAGGTGACCAAGATCGACCTCCCCTCCAGCAACGTCCTCCAGTTCTTCACCGCCAACGGCAACAAGGTCACCGTGCGCCCCAGCGGCACCGAGCCCAAAATCAAGTTCTACTTCGGCGTGAAAGAGAACCTCAGCAAAAAAGAGTATTTCGACACAACCAACGCCAACCTCGACGCAAAAATCGAAGCCCTCAAGAAGTCTCTTGGACTTGTCCCCTCTTGCTAATTGAACTAGATAAAACTTTCACAATACATTCTGCTCATTGTGAAACAATAGGGGGTCAGGCTTTCCTGCCTGACCCCCTATCACATATTAACCGCTAATTAATGTCAATCACTTGCGGATGAATTTCCCCAAACGGATCGATGTCTCTGATGACGAGCGGATGAAATAAACACCTTGGGGCAGACTGCTGACATCAAACTCAATTTTGGTGCTGTCTGTTTCGAACTCATCCACAATACGACCATTCATATCTATTACAGTCAAACGGGTACCTGGCTGCAGACCACCAACAGTGACCGCAGAGACCGCAGGATTAGGATAGATAGTGAGCGGGGTAGCGGAATCAGTGCGCCAAGGGCTATCGATACCGCCAAAGTGACCGAAGACAGCTGTAATGTTAACGTCTGAACTTATGACAAAAGTGTATGGGTTGTCCCAGATAGTATCTCCTGTCTCGGTTAGCCAATAAATGAAACTGATGGAGCAGCCTTGAACGACACCTTCAAGGGTGACAGTAGAGCCCTCGGCATAGACACCGGCTCCACTGACCATATCGGTGAGATTTTCATCGGTACCGTCATCCATCACAGCATTGACCGTGACGGTATACCACACCGTGTCAGGAATGACTGGCGGAACACTGTCGGCATCAAAGAAAGCAGTGAACATCATATCGGCTATAACATTTACAGTACGAGAAGAATCAGTGATGCCGTCGTTCCACGTCACAAAATGGTATCCCTCGTTGGGAATAGCTGTGATTGTAGCAACAGAGCCCTCCTCGTAAGATCCCTCACCAGTGACATAACCCATCGTGGAGTCATTGACAGTAATAGTGACAGTATACCACACCGTGTCGGGAATGACCGGTGGAACACTGTCAGCCTCAAAGATAGCGGTGAACATAATGTCGGCAACAACCCTCACTGTACGAGAGGCAGTAGTAACGCCGTCGTCCCAAGTCACAAAATGGTAGCCCTCGTTGGGGATGGCTGTGATAGTAACGTCTGTACCCTCCTCATAGGTGCCCTCACCTGTGACATAACCCATCGTGGTGTCGTTGACAGCGGTAGCGACATTATAGGAAGGCAACGGTACAAGGCTAACACTAATATCGTCAACACTACTCAAGTTCTCTCCCCAAGAGCGGAAAGCAATACAATATTTGGCTGGGAGGTCCATGCTATCGGTAGAGAACTGGTAAACATTCATGGATTGGCTATAGCTTGTCAGGGAAATCATAGGAATGAATGACGAGGTATCGACCGGATTGGTCATAACACCAGCTTGGAACAGGCCAATGCTACTGATTTTTTGAGCATAGAAGCTGACTGTGACACTTCTGTCATTAGGATTGAGCACGGGTGAGCAGATGAAATTGGCCACCGTATCGAAGTCATGATAAGAATAATAGTGATCATAAAAGTAAAGGTAAGGATTGTTGTTATCGCCCAAGATATAAGCTTTATTGGTATTGCCAACGCTGGGACGGAATAACGGATACCAACAATAGGGCACTTGGTTGTTGACACCACCGTCAAACGACTCGTTCCAAGGTAGGTTGGTTGAGCAGAGAGTGGAGAAAGAAAGAGTGGTAGCCACAGCAGTGTCACCGGAATAGCATATCTCGCTCACCCCAACAGTATGGAAAGAGGATGGTATCAAGTTGCCAATAGCGAAAAAGGTGTCGTAGGTAACACCCACCAGCATGGAATCCAAATAGACGGCCCATTGACTGTACTCATATACGGCAGGCCATTGGACAATGGCGCTTGTGTCGTCGACATAACCAAGAGATACATGGTGAACAGGAATACAACTGCTGCTGTAATCGACAACGACATCGTAGAGCGTCCAACTCTCATAGCTGCCGCCAATGGCTATATGGCGTTCGGTGCCGTAGTAGTTGTTCATATATACAGTGTACTCCTGCGCATTGTTGTCAAGGGTGATGGTGTCGATCCACTGCAGGTTGGAACCATCGGCGGCGCAGACACCCACCTTCAGACCGGCAAGGAAGAACGTGCTTCCACTGGCAGTAAGACTTACCATTACCCCATTGAGGTCGCTTCCAATCTCTGGCGAGATGATGTAGTCGCCATTCTGGTTTGTGTTCCAAAGACCTCGTTCCTGCGAGAGGAGACTGATATTGCCCGTCTGCCAGCATGGTGTCCCGTTTTCGTCGATGCTGCTCTGAGTGTTGGGCATATAGTCAGCGCGGAAAGTCTGATGGTATGGCAGGCTTACGACTCCGCAAGCGGTGTGTACACGATGCACGTCGCTATATATAGTATCTCCCGAGCAAAGCGAAGCCACACGCACCTTATAACCGGTAGAGGCATTGAGCCCTCCAATTGTGTAGAAGGTATCGATGGTTGTGCCGGCCACAATCCATATGCTGTCGCCCTCCACATGATATTCTATCCTCCAAAGGCTTTCGCTGCCTCGCTGCTGCCATGCCAAGCTGACACTGTGGGTGTCCTCGTCGGTGACGGTGACCAGCGGTTGCAGGCAACGGTCGCCAGAACATCCGCCCAACAACTGAATATCAGGAATCTGCATATTTGCCAATGGATTGAACGAACCAGGGTTGTACGGGTCATAAGTCTGAGTATAAGAGTAATTAGCCGAACTGGTATGGAAACGGACACCAGGAGAATCGGTGTGGTGGCTGAAGTCGACATCACCATACAGAGCGCCGGTGTTGTCGTCGACAGTGACAATGAGGTTGCTCACTCCGTCGAGAGGTATGGGATTGGTGAAGTTGATACGCACCCAGCCTGTGTCGGCAACCGAAAGTTCATAGTTCTGCACCGCGAGAGTCAGGTTGGAGGCACTGACAGGAGATGTGAGTGTGTCGAAAGAGGTCTGACCAATAAAGACATCGATTATTCTAGGTCCATCTGAGTAGGTATTATAACTGTTTGGATACTGTTCTACACTGGATGAGGTAATGTGATAAGCAATACCGTAAAGGGTATCGATGGTTGCAGCCAACACAGCGGGATACAGAGTCTGCGAATAGGAGTATGGGCGGTCGCAGTTAATCATCGACCACCAGTGGCTGTACGTGCCACTTCGCTCTGCACAGACATTGCCCGATGGAACCACCAGAGTGGTTAGCGCGGCAGTGGTATCGTTAGCGCATAGTGCCTGCACACTGGCCAAATAGCGGTGGCTGAGACCAAGGCCTGTGAAGGTGTGTCTACAGCCTGTCACCGTGACAACGGTAGGCGTCGCTACAGTGTCGCTGAGGTCTGTGAGGGTCACCAAAGCGCCGGTGTTGGGTATAGTCGAAGCGGTGTCGTACTGCCATTCCACAACAGCGCTGGTTGCCCCTACAGGATAGGACGAGACAGCACGGAGGCGTGCACACTCCTGAATCCTCTCAACAGTGATATCATCTATAAAGACACCGTAAGAATGGCCACGCAAGCAGAAAGCAAGCGACAGATAGTCCTCAGTGAGATTGCGTGTGTCAAACTCAAAGCGGGTAGGTGTTGAGGTGAGCTGACAGTTGAGCAAGGGGACAAATGAGCTAGTGTCGCCCTGCACGGTGAACACACCAACCTCAACACTGTCCTGCCCAGAACTACAAGCCCAGAAACTGACAATTAGCTGATTACCCGGAAAATCAATCTGTGGAGAGACAGCAAAACCAGACCGTTCATGAGAATTGTTATCAAAAATCAAAAAATTGGTGCCACTATGGGCGAAAGCATTATAGTAGAATCCGAAGTCCGACGAAGGAAGACTGATGTAGCCGCCACCTTGCTGCGACCAGCACTGCAGTGGACTTGTACCCTCAAAATTTTCAAACCATGGGAGTTCTACGATATTGCAAAGCGTGGTGAACTGTATTGCAACATAATTGCCGGTATCGTTGCCATTGAGGCATGCAACACGGGCTGTGTACTGGGTGTTGGGGGCAAGACCGCATATCTCGGCAAAGGTGTTTGTCACCACTGTTTCACCCACTCCTTCAATCTTCACGCTATATGCTGTTGCGTCCAACACGGGGTTCCAGGCAAGCTTTACACATTGGGCTCCAAGACTGTCTACATGCAGGTTGTTCGGTCCCAGGAGATAACTCTGGTCGAAAATGTCAATCTCATATATGGACAAAGTATACGAACTATATGAGTTTGCCTGATGCCAGCGTATTGCCAATTGATTCACGCTGTCTGGCAGTTCGTCGAGGATTATAGTATCGGTGGCAATCACATTTGCTGTATTTGTCAACACAGCGTATGTCACAAATGCGTCACCACTCATATATCCCAGACTGAGGCTCCCGTAATCGCTGCTGGAGGTGCGGAAGCTGAGTGCCAAGACATAATGGTTGAGCGTTTCGTTGAATCCTGGCAGTGTGACAATACTGGTGTTGGTGTAGTACATAGGTGAATAGCCTTCGTAACCTCCGGCTTGCATCTGAAGGTATTTAATGTTGCCACTGCTCACAATATGCGGTGCCGTCTGGCTGCCACCATCCCATTGGTATGACCAGCAATATGGGAACGTACTCGACACAGTGCTGAAATCCTCATGGTATGGAAGGCTGTAACCCTGGCAATTATAGACTCTGACAATGGCCGTATCCGTATCGCTGCCAAATATGTTTGTTACGACCATGACGAGGGTGTCGATGCCGCCATCTGTGTACATGATATTCCAGCTAGGTGATGACGAGGGAGACATATTGCCGCTCCATGTACTGTCAAGCAGCGTGCTGTGCCAGGTGTAGCCCAGTCCATTGCCCGAACAGGAATTGATTGACACCCCGATGGCGACGACCTCATCAACATAGACCTCTGACGGCACTGCAAGGGCAATCTGAGGCAGCGGATGGCTTGCGACGGTGACCACAACCATTGCGCTGTCACTGCCGTATGCTGTGGAGGCCACAAGAGTGACAGTATCCACTCCTTCAGATTGATAGTTAAGAATCATCCTTTGGGTATTGAGTGTTATTGTCGTGTCGAGCATCGTGCTGTGCCAAGTGAATGTTAGGTTGTCTGTCAGTCCATTGGTCAACACAGCTTTATAAAGATTATTGTCGCCAACAAAAGCTGTTTCCGGTGCATTGATACGCACTGACGGCAGCGTGTCGGGTGCAATAACCTGGATGCTGTCGACGATGACACCATACCAATTGCCACCTTTCTCCCATCGCAGAGCGAAGCGGTTCACATCAACTGGGATTCCAGCAAAGCATACCGCCTCGGTGCGTCCTGCTGCCTGTGGCTCCATATCGGCAATAGCGACAAAGGTACTGTCCTGCATATAACCCACACTCAGCAAACCATAGTTGGCATCCTCGTACATATAGTAGAACGAGAGCAACTTGCCATTGATATTATAATCAAAGATGGGGCTTTCCACAGTGGCCACAGAGTCCCAGCCATTACTGCTGCCAGCCATAAGCAACAGGGCTTGGTTGCTCTGGCAGTATGTACGTATTGCCGTATTCGACAGATAGTTGCCAATCACATGCGGCGCATAGTTGGCATTGGATCCGTTCCAGTATCTACGCCAACAGGTAGGTGTCTTCCCATTGGCAGCGTTATACGCCACAGCCGTAGTGCTGCTGAACTCTTCCATCCAAGGCAACTCGCTGATGAGGCAATTGTTCACCGTCACAACCTTGGTGACTGTATCAGTCCCGTAAGCATTTGTGGCAATCACCGTTAGGGTGTCTGTCCCTCCTGTAGTGTAATATATCGGGAATTGGAGATTTAGGATTGAAGTAACTGTGTCATAGTGGCTCTGGCCATCCTGAATGGACAATGTGGTGTCAAGAAGCGAAGAATGCAATGTTACAGCCAGTCCATTATTGCTCCCTTCGACAAGTGCAACATCATAGAGTACCGTCTCATGGCTGTTGACCACACTCGGAGTGGTCATCGTGAGCATTGGCTCGGCGACAGAACGAATCTTCACATTGTCTATCAACAAATTGCATGTACCACCAGTAGCTGGCTGGTTGCAAAAGGCTACGTGAATAGTCTCTCCTGCGTATGCCGACAGATCGATGTTTCGACTTGTATGGTTATTCCAGCTATATCCACCGTTCACAATGCCTGTAGTATCAGTGTAGATAAGACTAAATGAAGCAAGGTTGGTGGGGTCTGTGGCGGTACTTACAAACACACTGTATCGCGGCTGGTTGTTGTTGGTCGATGCCACATCCCAAAAGAGTGTCGGCAAACTGCCGGGGTCGGCTGGCAGGACGATAGCCTTAGAGACAATCCAGTGCTCCGACGAGTCGGCAGGTGTCGACGAAAAAATGGCCCGGTAGCGCCCTTCATTAGGATAGTAGCTGGGTACGCCGACCTGCCAATTGCTGCCATAAGGCTTGTACCAACAGATGAGGCCATCGGCAAAGTTGTCGCTCCAAGGCAACAGGACTGACGGTGTGCAGTCTATCACTCTGACGGTAGTCGTTGTGGTATCGCTGCCATAGCCGTTGAATACAATGACAGTGATAGTGTCTACGCCGCCACGGTCATAGGTAAGCGAGAATTGGGAATTGTCGTTTGTGCTTTCCGTATAGCTGGTGTTCATCAGCGAGCTGTGCCAAGAGAAAGTAGTCACTGTAGTTCTTCCGCGTCTCAGCGTAGCTCTATATACCTCGGTCGAGTCAGTCCTAGTCTCAAAGGGAGTCTGGCTTCCCTGCCTTACCGATTGTATGTCGTTGAGCTTCGGCAGAGTGTCATAATCAACGGCCACGCGGTCAAGAGTTCCGACCGTGAGCAACACATGGATAGTCTGGCCCGCGTAAGGAGCCAGTGCAACAGTACTCTTTATATACTTATTTTTGCCTGTGTATGCCAAAAGTGTGTCGTTGAACAGCGACAATGCACTGTCACCCTGTGTCGAGGCAACCACGGTGACGGAACCGTAGTGGTGTACCCAGAGGGCCAAGTGCTCTACACCCATAGTTGGCACCGCTATGGGCGGCGTAATCACGTATGCTCCTGAGACATTGGCAATAATTAGGTCGTTTTTGCTTATATAGGTACCATCCTCATCGCTGAAACCACGATAATTGTCGGGAGACAAGTGCGACACTCCCACCATCTGCCAGCAGGCATTGTACGAAGCCTCACTGCCCATCTCCACAAACTCCTCCTCCCACGGGAAGTTTCTTATGGTGTCGCATCCAAAAACGCCAAAGCTCTTGCTCAGTTCTATCGTGCCAAAGGCATTGCTGGCCGTAACTGTGACAGTTTCCATACCTGCCACAGGACAAACATAATCAGCCCAATAACTGCCGTTACTTCCGTTCAATACACCCGAGGTATTCAGCAGTGCGGAGTGCCAGCTAAGGCTGAGTCCAGTTGTGTCACCCTGCGTAAGGTCGAAGCTGATGCCTATATTGTTGCCTACTTGTGCCACAATAGGAGCTGTCAGCGTACCCAACGGCATCCTGTCACTGTATACCATCACATCGCTGATGTAGACAGAGCCATAATTGTAGCCATGCACTAAATCGAAGGCTATATGTACCGTCTGACCTGCGTATGCAGCCAGCGACACACTGCGTTGCGTCCAGCTCGTGTTCAGTGTTGAACTATAGAGTGTGTCGTATGCCGACAGGCTGTCACTGTCACCCGTGGTGACCAACACGCGGAAGGTCTGTCCTGAGAGGCTGTAGCGCCTGTCGCGCCAGTATAGCCGAAGTCCAGCACTGTCAGTGGCCAGCGTGATGGCTGGCGAAACGAGTGTGTAATGCTTGTAATACTCCCTAGCCACGACATAAGAGAGTGTCTCATTCTCTGTTCCGTATATCCAGTCGGCATCTCCCAGATTACGCCAGCAGTCAAAGTCGCTACTGAAATCATTAAGCCACGGCATCTGTGTCACCGTGCCACACTCTATCACTTTGACTGTCTGCATGACAGTATCTGTACCATACGCATTGACGGCTACAATGGTGATAGTGTCAACACCTCCCGTTGTATATACATAGTCCACCTGACTCCCCGTCCAGACCTGCCCGCTCAATGACGAACTCCACATTATCGATAGTCCAGTATGCGACCCCTCGTAGAGTGTCGCCTCGTAATGGGCTGTATCCCCGACAAAAACTTTCTGTGGCAGCATGAGAGAGAGCTTAGGCTGCGTCAAGGGCTTTAGGCTCAAATTATTAATATATATATTCCCATTCGCATACGGGTCATTCACGTCGCAGCCCAAGTCTGAACCACTATAGGGAGTGGTAAGACCATAGTGACAAATCACAATCTGGACCGTCTGCCCGGCGTAGTCTCCCATATAGAGGCTGTCTAAGCCATAACCCATATTGTTGGTCAAGCCTCTAAAGAGGGTGTCGTAACTTACACCGTCTGGGGTGACACATACACTGTAGTCTGCCCTGCAAAAAGAACCAACATAGTAGACAAGTGACAGAGAGTCGTTGACAGCCGTTGTGGGTATGCGTATCCACGACGAGACCAACTGATGGTCTGCTGTCGAATCGTAGTCACTGGTAATCTGGCCATAGGGATTTAGTTCCCAGTTACTGCCGCTCGGCACAGTCCAGTAGTAGACCCCATCTCCATAGATGACGAGTTCGTCCCAGTCAATAGTATCGCTGTTTCCTGTCGTTTGGGCAAACATCGTCCCAGTCGACGATACAATAAACAAAATAAGAATTAATAATAAATGGCGCATAATGTTTATTTTTTGTATATTATTGTCAATGATTTTGGTACAAGTCAAATCAAAAACGATATGTTTCGATTTTCAATCATAATATTAGTACAATACTTCGGTAATTTTTAATTTATATATTTGATTTTTAATAATTTATTTATGATTTTTAACTTTAAAAATTTGGTCAAGTGGCTGAAAATGAGTATCTTTGCAAATGTTTTCAAGTAAGCACAAAGACACCGCATTTTTCAGCCCACTCAACCAGTTTTCAGACGTC
>CACZUZ010000022.1 GCA_902784465.1 uncultured Bacteroidota bacterium | reverse complement strand
CATCGCACGTACACGTCATATATGCAACGCGTTCCTGGGTTGGATAATAGTGCTGTTTGGCGGACTCATAGCCTACCGCATCGGCGGTTGGCGTGCCGGAGTCTTCGCCATGCTGCTGCTCTTCCTCTCACCACGACTGCTGGGCCATTCGTTCAACAACCCCAAAGATATTCCGCTTGCCGCCGGCATCACTATGTGTATCTATTATATAATGATGTTCTTCCGCCAGCTGACACCTGTTGTCGAGGAGGTGTCCGAAAAGGGCAAGAAGTCAGTGGCTAAAGCGGTGTTCCCTGAGCCTGCTTTTTCAGAAAAGACCACTCGCATTCTGTCGATAGTATTGATAGTGTTGTCGTTGCCACTGATGTTCAAGACCGCCGGCATCGGCTTTACACTGATAATTGTAGCGATGTGGGTGGTGACGATGTTTATAAAGAACACACCCAAATTCAACCCATTGACCCTTGCCATGCTGGCACTATCGCTTGCCGTCGCTGTGAGCAACCGTATCGGTGGCCTTATCGTTGTAGGCTACATGGGGTTGTGGGGACTGTTGTGGCTGATACGCTATTTCAAGCAGCTCAGCGGAGCCGTTGTCGGCAAGGCTGTCGCTGCCGCCATAGCCGTCTGCCTGTCGGGTTTCTTTGCAGGTCTGGTATTGTGGCCTTTCGCCATGCAGGACCCCGTTGCCAACAGCATCGAGAGCTTCAAGCTGATGTCGCAGTTCGACGTGCAGCTGCGTCAGCTCTTCGAGGGCGAGATGGTGATGTCGGGTGCGCTGCCGTGGTACTACACGCCCAAGTTCATGCTGATGACTATACCCGTTGCTGTTATCATTGGATGGCTTCTCTATCCTTTCTTCGGCGGTTTCAAGAAGGAGCGTCGCATGGAAGGCATCATGCTCTATTTCTGCTTCATCTTCCCCGTCTGCTGGATTGTCATCACTGGTGCCAACGTCTATGGAGGCTGGCGTCATTCGCTCTTCACCTATCCGCCGATGGCTATTGCCGCAGGCTTGGGATTCGACGTCTTTGCGTCGTGGCTGGGCGAGAAGAGCAAGAAACGCTGGATGGAGGCTGTGGGTGTTGCCCTGCCACTGCTGCTGATGCTGCCGCCGGCACTGCACACCGTCAGGAATCACCCATACGAGTATGTCTATTTCAATGAGTTGAGCGGTGGCGTGAAGAAAGCCTTCGGCCATTATGAGCTGGACTACTACTACCATTCCATGCGCGAAGCCACCGAGTGGGTCATGGCCAATGCCGAGGCTCCCGCCAACGGCGACAAGACCATCATCGGCTCATGGCATATCGAGTCGACCAAGTATTTCCTTCATGGCGACACCAACCGCTTCCAGGTGCGTTTCGTCCGCTGGGGACAGCGTTATGAGTACGACTGGGACTACCTGGTGTTCCCCCTCACCGGCATCAGCGGCGATTACCTGCTCGGCAAGCAGTTCCCACCCAAGGACTGTGTACACACTATCGATGTCGACGGGAAGCCCATAGCGTTGATACTCAAACGCCAGACCAAGGATGACTACGCTGCCATCCAGCTGCTCAAGAGCGGCAATGCCGACAGTGCCGTCGTGCTGTTCAACAGGGTGCTGGTTGACAACCCCTACAACGTCACGGCCCTCTCCAACCTTGCCAACATCGGCCTGCAACGCAGACAGTATGATGATGTCATCGCCTATTGCGGCAAGATGCTCGAGGTCGACCCCGACGACCAGATGGCAAACCAGTTCCTCGTATATGCCTATCTCGAGGGCGGACACCAGCAGGAAGCCACCGCTCTGCTCGACAAGCTGAAGAAAGAGGCTCGGTTTGCCTTCCCATTCACCATCACGGCACAGCTGTATGCCAGACAGGGTGACCTCTCGTCGGCACTGGCAGAGATCAACAACATGCTCTCTCATGGCCTTATGGATCAGGAGTCGCTGCAGCTCTACGTTCAGATAAGTGCAAGAAATGGTGTCGACCAGAACACCGCCACCTACGCCTTCTATAACGCCTATGCCAACGGCTTGGAGAAGAGCGGCGACAAGGCGGCGGCAGAAAATCTGCGCAAACAGATGAGAGGAGGACGGTAGCATGAAACGGCTATGGATAGCTATAGCAAGACTCTTCGGCTGGAAGTTCGACTTGCCAGACGAGGAAGTCCTCAGGAGAGTCCACCATTGCGTCCTTATCGAGGCTCCGCACACCAGCATCTACGACTTCCTGCTGGGTGCTGCCTGTGTGTGGAAGATGGGGCTCAACGGACGTTTCTTCATCAAGAAGGAGTTCTTCTTCTTCCCAATACGAGGTTTCCTGAAACGTTGCGGCGCCTTGCCTATCGACCGGGGCAACCGCGCCAACCACATCGTCGACCATGCCGTGGAGGCACTGAAGAAGAATGAGGACATCACTATCATCATAACCCCGGAGGGTACACGCAAGCCAGTACGCCGCTTCAAGCATGGCTTCTATGAGATTGCCACAAAGGCCGGTGTCCCAATAGCAGTGACCTACATCAACTACAAGACACGCCACATGGGCATCGGACCAGTGATAGAGCCTTCGGGTGATTTCAACTCCGACATGTGCAAGATACTTGATTTTTACAGCGATATAGCCCCCCGCAACGCCGAAGGCTGGAATATCAAAGCCCTGAAAGAAACCTATAATAAGAGTGTTAATGTGTAAATGTGTAAATGTGTAAATGTGTAAATGTGTTAATGTGTAAATGTGTTAATGTGTTAATGTGTTAATGTGTAAATGTGTTAATGTGTAAATGAGTGAATGTGTTAATGTGTTAATCCGAAAATCCGTTCATCCGAACATCCGAACATCCGAAAATCCGAAAATCCAAACATCCGAACATCCAAACATCCGAACATCCGAACATCCGAAAATCCGAACATCCGAAAATCCGTTCATCCGAAAATCCAAACATCCAAATATCCATATCATGAATCCTGTTCGTCGAATCTATGTTGAGAAAAAGCCCGAGTACAGCATTAAAGCCAAAGAACTCCATGAGGAGCTGCTCAACTATCTCAATATCAAAGTAGATAAAGTCCGCGTACTGATACGCTATGATATCGAAAATCTTACTGACGAGACCTATAAAAAGGCTCTCGTCACCGTCTTCTCTGAACCTCCTGTCGACAACGTCTATGAGGAGCAGTTTCCTCACGAAGAGAATGATTTTGTCTTCTCTGTAGAGTACCTGCCAGGGCAGTTCGACCAGCGTGCCGACTCGGCAGAGCAGTGCTGCTGCCTACTGCGTTCCGACGAGAGCCCCATCATCAAGTCGGCGACAACTTATGTCATCAGTGGCAACCTCACTGAGACTCAGAAGGCAGAGATGATGAAACACTGCATCAACCCTGTCGACAGCCGTCTCACCGACGAGGTGAAGCCCGAAACTCTTGTCGACCATTTCGACGAACCTGCCGATGTCATCGTCTTTGACGGCTTCAAGGATATGGCCGAGGCGCAGCTGAAAGAACTCTACGACAGTCTCGGTTTGGCCATGACCTTTGCCGACTTCAAGCATATCCAGCGCTATTTCCACGACGAGGAACACCGCGACCCGACGATGACGGAGATACGTGTCCTCGACACCTACTGGAGCGACCACTGCCGCCACACCACTTTCGCCACCGAGCTGAAGGATGTGAAGTTCGACGATGGCTACTATCGTCCACTCATCGAAGGGGCTTTCCAGCAGTATCTCGCCGACCATAAGGAGCAATATGCCGGTCGCAACGACAAGTATGTGTGCCTTATGGACATCGGTACCCTCGCCGCCAAGCGGCTCAAGAAAGCCGGCATCCTCGACGACCAGGAGCCCAGCGACGAAATCAACGCCTGCTCCATCGTTGTCCCTGTCGTCATCGACGGCAACGAGGAGGAGTGGCTCATCAACTTCAAGAACGAGACCCACAACCACCCGACCGAGATTGAGCCTTTCGGTGGTGCCGCCACCTGTCTTGGTGGCTGCATCCGCGACCCGCTCTCTGGCCGCACCTACGTCTACCAGGCCATGCGTGTCACCGGTGCCGCCGACCCCACGAAGCCTCTCAGCGATACACTCCCCGGCAAGCTGCCGCAGCGCAAGATTGTCACCACTGCCGCACGCGGATATAGCAGCTACGGCAACCAGATAGGTCTCGCCACCGGGTTGGTCAACGAGGTATATCATCCCAACTATGTGGCCAAACGCATGGAGATAGGCGCCGTTATCGCCGCCGCTCCACGCCGTGCCGTGAAACGTCTCACCTCCGACCCCGGCGATATCATCATCCTGCTTGGTGGCCGCACTGGCCGTGACGGTATAGGCGGTGCCACCGGCGCCTCCAAGTCGCACACTACCAAGTCGCTGACCACCTGCGGCGCCGAGGTGCAGAAGGGCAACGCCCCCACCGAACGCAAAATCCAGCGTCTGTTCCGTCGCGAGGAGGTATCAAGCCTCATCAAGAAATGCAACGACTTCGGCGCCGGCGGTGTCAGTGTCGCCATCGGCGAGTTGGCCGACGGCCTTCAGATCAACCTCGACCGCGTGCCCAAGAAATATGCCGGCCTCGACGGCACAGAGCTGGCCATCAGCGAGAGCCAGGAGCGTATGGCTGTCGTCGTCGACCCCAAGGATGTGGAGCAGATGCTGAAATATGCCGACGAGGAGAACCTCGAGGCCACCGTTGTGGCCACCGTCACCGAGGAGCCGCGCATGGTCATCAGCTGGCGCGGCAAGGAGATTGTCAACCTCAGCCGCCGCTTCATCGACACCAACGGTGCCCATCAGGAGACCACGGTGAGCGTGGCGATGCCCAGTCCGTCCAGTCCGTCCAATCCGCACAGTCTTTCCGACCTGAAAGCCCTCTGGTTCAAGACTCTTTCCGACCTCAATGTCTGCTCCCAGAAAGGCCTCGTCGAGATGTTCGACAGCTCGATAGGCGCACGCAGCGTCTTCATGCCTTACGGCGGCTACTACCAGCTCTCACCCTCGCAGGTGATGGCTGCCACACTGCCCCTGCTCGACGGACATTGCGACCTCGTCACTTTCATGTCCTACGGTCTCGACCCCTACCTCATGTCGTGGAGTCCTTTCCACGGCGCCGCATGGAATGTCGTCAACAGCGTGGCCAAGATTGCCGCTGCCGGCGGCGACGCCAGCCGTGTACGCCTCACCTTCCAGGAATATTTCAAGAAGCTTGGCAACGACCCATACCGCTGGGGCGAGCCTTTCGCTGCCCTGCTGGGAGCCTACAACGCCCAGATGGGCCTCAAGCTGCCAGCCATAGGAGGCAAGGACTCGATGTCGGGCACCTTCAACGACATCGATGTGCCGCCGACTCTATGCTCTTTCGCCGTGGGCTTGGGCGACGTCCATCATCTGCTCAGCACCGAGCTCAAGAGCATCAACAGCACCCTTGTGCTGCTCGACGTCAAGGAGGATGAATATGGCATGCCGGTCTACGACGACGTGATGGCCCAGTATGCGGCTCTCCGCGCCTCCATCTGCAAAGGTCAGCTGTTGAGCGCCTTCGTCGTCGGCTATGGCGGACTTGTCGAGGCTGTCAGCAAGATGGCCTTCGGCAACAAGCGTGGCGTCAAGCTTAACGATGAGGTGAGTGCTAATCTCGACGAGCTCACCGCCCGCCATTATGGCAACATCGTCATCGAGGTAGAGAAGGGCGTAGAGATAGAGCAGCTGCCTTTCCGCTGTCGCGAGATAGGCACTGTCATCGAAGAGGCTGTGATCTATGTCGGCAACGAGCGCATCGACCTCGAAGAGGCCATAGCCGCATGGCAGGGAACCCTAGAGGGTGTCTTCCCCACCCGCACCGCCGGTGCCGACAAACTCGAAGACCTCAAGGTGTCTGCCGACACCAAAGACTATAAGGACATCTATCAGTGCAAGCACAAGGTGGCCAAGCCCCATGTCTTCATTCCGGCATTCCCGGGAACCAACTGCGAGTACGACAGTGCCCGTGCTTTCAACCGTGCCGGTGCCGAGAGCGAGATTATCGTCTTCCGCAACCAGAACGGTCAGCAGATACGCGAGAGCGTGGATGCCTACGTCGATGCTATTAAGCGCAGTCAGATTGTCATGATACCCGGCGGATTCAGTGCCGGCGACGAGCCGGAAGGCAGCGCCAAGTTCATCACCAGCGTCTTCCGCAACCCGGAGATAGCTGATGCCGTGATGGAGATGCTCGGCAAGCGCGACGGCTTGATGCTGGGTATCTGCAACGGCTTCCAGGCCCTCGTCAAGCTGGGGCTGGTGCCTTACGGCGAGATACGTCCTCAGACGGCGGATGCCCCCACGCTGACTTTCAACACTATCGGACGCCACCAGAGCAAGATGGCCTACACGCGTGTCAGCAGCAACCTCAGTCCGTGGCTGCGTCAGGCAGAGCTGGGCGGTGTTTATGCCATACCCATCTCGCACGGCGAGGGACGTTTTGTGGCTCCGCAGGAGTGGCTCGACCGCCTCATCGCCAACGGTCAGGTGGCTACGCAGTACTGCGACCTCGACGGTGTGCCTACGATGGATGAGGAGTACAACATGAACGGCAGCTTTATGGCCATAGAGGGCATCACCAGCCCCGACGGGCGTGTCTTCGGCAAGATGGCCCATAGCGAGCGCCGCACCGAGTGGAGCGCATTCAATATCAACTTCCAAGACGACCAGCAGATTTTCGAAAGCGGTGTCGAGTACTTCAGATAGGATTGCCATCCAGACACCCGTCTGGCAATAAGACCGCGGTCTGACAAAAAAGGTTAGTTTTTTTAGTTGTATTGTATGGATTTGATACTTAAATATTTCCCAAAGTTGAGTGAGCGTCAGAAAGAGCAGTTCGCGGCGTTGCCGGAACTGTATGGCGACTGGAACTCGAAAATCAACGTCATCTCGCGCAAGGACATGGACAACTTCGTGGAGCATCATGTGCTCCATTCGTTGGCCATAGCCAAGATAATACAGTTCAAGACGATGGCCGACATCATGGACCTCGGTACCGGCGGCGGTTTCCCGGGAATCCCTCTGGCCATCATGTTCCCCGACGCCAATTTCTACCTCGTTGACTCGATAGGCAAGAAGATAAAGGTGGTGCAGAATGTTGCCGAGTCGCTTCAGCTCAAGAATGTCAAGGCCGAGCAGATACGTGCCGAGCAGGTGACGCGCGATTTCGACTTCATAGTGTCGCGCGCCGTCACCGACCTGTCGCAGTTTGTGGGCTGGGTGAGGGGCAAAGTCTCCGACATCCACTACCATAAGCTACGCAACGGCATTATCTACCTCAAGGGCGGCGACCTGACGGAGGAGATAGCACCTTTCAAGAAGAAGGTACGTCTGTTCGACATCAGCGACTTCTTCGAGGAGGAGTATTTCGAGACCAAGAAGGTAATCTATATGCCGATGAAGTAACAGCCATGCTCCGGAGTATGGCTCACTGATACAACTCGTTGAGTGTGCGGACTGTCACCTTGACATCCTTTATGCCGGCCTTGGGGTCGACGGGGACGAAGGTGACGGTCTTCTTTTCACCCTCTTTGAGGTCGAAGAAGTTGTTGGTGAAATGGCCGTCGATATGCGGCTCGGTGTCGACAAAGACATCGTAGAGGCTGCTTAGTGCCTGGAAATGCACAATCAGAGAGCCGTCTTTTATCTCTGTTGAGTAATGGAATAGAGGCTTGTCATAATGGCGGTTCTTAGGATAAACGCTGTAATAGTCCTCCCATTTCTTCAAATTCTCCGCTCTCCGCTCTCCGTTCTCCGCTCTCCGCTCTCCGTTCTCCGCTCTCCGCTCTCCGTTCTCCGCTCTCCGCTCTCCGTTCTCCGTTCTCCGTTCTCCGTTCTCCGCTCCATACAGTGCTTGTACTCTGTAGTGGAGAGCTTTCCAGTTGCCGTAGTAGTCGATGGAAGACCACGACGCCACGGGCCAGCAGTCGTTGAACTGCCAGTAGAGGGTGCCCATGCAGTGGGGCTGCTGCTTGATATGCTGGAAGATGCCGTAGCCAGTGCCCCAAGCCTGTAGCAGTTGGCTGACGTATACATAATCCTCTATAGGAAGTGTTTTGCTGTCGAAACCATAGTATTGCATCATGGCTTTGTCGATAATCTGCAATCCCCGTGGATGTTTCTGATGACTTCTTAGGGCCGGTATCGCCTCAACGGCATCGTGGAAGCTCTTTGTTTTCCATTCTTTTTTGTTTACTTCCGGAGCGTACTTGCAGATGGTGCTCATCATGGGATAGCTCTGGAAACCGAACTCCGACATGAAGCGGCCGGTCTTCTCGGCATATTTCTCGAAAGGCTCTTCGCCCCACCAGACGCCCCAGTAGTGGCTGTCGCCGTGGGTGACGCATTCGGGGTGGCCCCAGCCGAAGAGGGGAGAGGTGGTGATGTAGGGGCGATGGAAGGGGTCGCAGTCGCGGACAGCATGGGAGAGGATGCTGGTAGAGCTAGAAGAGCTAGAGGATCTAGAAGCTCTAGAAGCTCTAGATTGTCTAGAGTCTCTAGAATCTCTAGAGTCTCTAGAATCTCTAGAATAGCCAAAGATGGTGTCTATGGCTTTCTCTAGGCGGGTGCGCTGCTCTGGCGTCCAGTTGTACACTCCCTGCCAGCCCCAGTCTTCCCAGCCGTTCTTCACCTCGTTGTTGCCGCACCAGAGCACCACGCAGGGGTGCTTGGCGATGCGGGTGACGTTCTGGTAGGCCTCTTCTCTGATGCTTTCCAGCATCTCGGGGTTGTCGGGGTAGAGCATGGTGCTGAAATTGAAGTCCATCCAGACCATGATGCCGAGCGAGTCGCAGAGGTCGAAGAAGTAGTCGTGCTCGTAGATGCCGCCGCCCCACACGCGAAGCATGTTGAAGCCTGCCTCCTTGGCGGAGCAGAGCAGGTGGCGGTAGCGGGCACGGTTGTCGGGGTTGTCGACGGGGAAGGAGTGGATGGGAATCCAGTTGGCGCCTTTGACGAAGATGGGCTTGCCGTCGCGGCAGAAGGTGAAGCTCTGTCCGATAGAGTCGGTTGTTTGAAGGAGGGTGACTCTAGAAGAGCTAGAAGCACTAGATTGTCTAGAGTCTCTAGATTGTCTAGAGTCTCTAGATTGTCTAGAGTCTCTAGATTGTCTAGAGTCTCTAGAATTCACAACATACGCTGGTTTCCAGATGCCGCAGGTGGGCAGTTTGGGGCCCCAGTCCCAGCCTTGCTGGTAGGGGGCTATGCGTGTGAAGGCGCGACGGTCGGGGAGAGGAATGCCGTATTCGGCCTCCCTCGCAGAGTCGAACAGCGGATAGAACTGCACCATGATGTCGTTGGCATAGCTTGGGAGAGGGAAACGATACTCGATAAACATGTTGTCGGTGCTGAAACTGCTGAATTGCTGTGCGTTGGCTATGTCATCGTAGAACACCACGTCGGCCACGCCTGCCAGACCTTCGAAGACCACCCATAATGTATCGCCCTTTGGCAGTTTGCTGCGGTCGAGGTGGAGAGTGTAGGTCCACTTGCATTCAGCTACCCACCGAACGGAGTCCTCGTTGGTGCCATAGTATGGGTCGGGGATGATGCCGTTGGCCATCAGGTCGGTATGGATGAAACCAGGCACCGTGGCGGGGTATTCCTTGCCGCCATAGTCGAACTGCCAGCCGGTCAGTTCGATACGTGTCGGTTTGTTCTTGTTGCATGATGCCAGGATGGCGGTAAGAAGAATAAAAATCAAAGTCTTTTTCATCGACGCTGAGATATATAATTATGTGAAACGAATATGGTTCGTTTTTATTGCCTTACATTAGGGATTATCGCTAAGGTTAAGGTTAGAGTAAAGTTAGACTTACATTAGACTTACATTAGACTTACATTAGACTCTATCGCTCACTACATCGCATGCTGTATTCACGATGCAAAGATACGTTTTTTTGAGTAGGACAAATTTCCTTATTTGTTATCTATATATCTATATATTAAGTAATTATATAATAATAAGAAAGGATTATTGTCATCCATTTTTAAATTGTCAGAACTGTCAACTGTCAGATTCGGTTTTTTTGTCAATTTTTGTGTGCTTTGCACAATACAAACAGAATAATTGCGTTAAAGGTAAAAAAATATGAGCAAGTCGGTTATTGATAGGATTAATTATCTTGTGGCTCTGATTACAGAGTTCGCTGCGGCTCATCATATCTCCACCTCTCAAGCCTACGAATATCTGCAAAAATACAAAGGATTGGATTTTGTGGAAAAGTATTACGATGTGGAACACACATTTTCATTTGACAATACCGTAGAAGACTTGACTGCCTACTGCAAACGAATGGGAGGGGCATTGGTATGAAACTCTATCACGGTACAAATGCAGAATTCCTGCAAATAAACTATTGCAACGAGTATGAGTGGAAAAGAAACCTTTATGATTGAGACCTTGACGCGAGAAATGATTGCGCGTCTAATGGAAGAACGGTCTCTGACGATGCGTGAGGCAATGGATATTGTATACAAATCCAAGACCTACGATGCTTTGAGCAACACGAAGACCGGTCTCTACTTCCAAAGCCCAGCTTATCTTTACGATAGCCTTGAGAAAGAGCTTAATAATGCTCTTTAGGTTTTGCCCACACCCTATTGTAATCCATCTGTTTTCCTTTTGCCTCGGTATATGGTAGCGCTATGGTTCCGATAGTGTATCTGTGGTTACCCATACCAATTAAAAACCAGGCTCTTGATTCATCAACAATCATATCCTTTTTACGAGGTTCGGCATCTTGGGCACCGACTGTTTATTGATTCTTTGCTTTTTAGATGAATAATTGTGTTTTTCAGAATCACAATAACAGTATCACAGTTTCTTTTTTGATGGGTATCAATCTTTACTATTCTTATATATATTATTAATTATTAATTAGTTATATAGTATATAAAGGGGTGTATTGGTATCATTATTTAATTGTGATACTGTTATTGTGATGATGTCATTAGATTGTTTTTTCTAAATGAATGTGTTATCACTTGAGATCATTCCCATTGCGTCTTGGTTTTTAGGTCTATTCATGCCAAATCAGCATTTCTTTATGCTCCATGATGTTTCTTGGAGGTATACTAATCTGACATGCATTCAAACGAACGATTTGTATGTGAAGTCCTCGTGGATAGCTTGGTAAGTATTTGAGAAGAGTTAGTCAATAACTCGTCAAATTTTTAGAATTCTATCCAAAAGCAAATGTCATAATTACAAAAAAACAACATCATTAATTAAAGATTTCTCTCTCCAAGGCCTTTATTTATACATATTTACAATCTGAACCATATCATAATAGGCCTCAATATAAAAAAATGTGTATATTTGCAGTCGCAAATAAAACCAAAACAATGAGATAAAGACAGAATAGACAACATAGACATATATTGAGCTGAACGCTCTTGTTTCCTTACGCTCTAAGTCCGGAAAACTTAAATGAAAGTGGAAATAAGATTGCGGATAGTTCACGTCAGGGGCGTGAATTTTCGTAGCACTTATTAACTTTCAGGGCAATTCCGGACGCCCAGCGTATTAATAAGGCAGTTTTGACGAAAGAATCACGCCTTTCTTCATGCCCCTTATTTCACCAGACAACAGCTTCTTGCTAATAAAGAAAACAAGCAGGGTGGCCGAAAACTGCATTACAGAGTAGGCGAAATAAAAAAACACTACAATGAAGAAAAAGTATTTGATTGCAATTTTGACTTGTTGTGCGATGTTGGTATCTTGTAAAAAAGATGATACAAGTAGACTAGAAATCACAACTGAACCAATGGGTGGTGGTACAAAATTAGAAGTTGGCGGAAATAATCTTTTTTGGGAACCATTAGATTACGTTATTATTAATAACGTAATCTATCGAGTGACAACAGTTAGGACTGGTAGTTGGTTTGGCCCTGCTGATGGTCATGCATATATTGAAGGTGTACCTTTAAGTGATGAATATCATGGATTATATCCTTCGACCATTCAATATTCAAGTGACATGATAATTTTTCCACGAACATACGAATATTATGGCAATGGTAACCAACTTTTAAAACCTCCAATGGAAGGATACAGTACAGGTGGACGGATGGAACTACAGCATCTTGCGGGAGCGCTAGAAGTTTCTATTAGTAATCGGCTACATCATAATTTAATATTGGATAGTATAATTGTCAAAAGTAACAAATATTGCCTTAGTCTTATCCATGGAGATTGGGGTGTTATCGACTGGCCAATAGCTGAAATTTATGGTGCCCCAGGTCTTATGAATACATCAGATAAAGTTAGTTTGCAATTTCATGATGAAAATGCTGCGTTTGCTGTTATAAGCGCTAATGATGACATATCTCGGTCGTATATTATCCCAGTTCATACTGTTGGAGACGACAATCTATTCACCATTACCGTAATTGGGCATACAAATGATTTGATTGAAACAACATATTACAAATATCAACGTACTCAGTCTCAACCCGGAGCCCTGCATCGAGCAGTACTTGCCTATGTTCCTGTTGAAATGGGTTCAAATAGCTATACAACTATTTCAAATGAGCCATTTTACGATATAGATTAAATGAATTGTTATTTTTAATGAAAAAAACAAGAAAACAATGAAAATTTGTAAGAAGACATATATTGCGCCTCAATTGACATCAGTAAGTTTCATCATGGAAAGAGGTTATTCACAAAGCGCTCTCACATCATTATGGGATTTTTCAGCAGACTATTATATGGGAGAACCTGGTGCTGAAGGAGTGGAAAGTTATATAACACACGATAGTTGGACAGCCGAAAACGCTGAAAATAGTAATGGATTTTGGGGAGACTAGTTTCATGTGAGAAAAAGAGAACCCACATAGACCCCATGAAGAAGCATTGAAGAGTCATCACCGTCGAAACATTGTCGACGGATTATCGAGAGGTTGTTGTATTTTGGCAGTGGTAAATATATGGTTGTTGCAATAAGAATCGGAGATTTTTCTCGAAAGATTTGAAGATTTTCTGACGGAAATTTGAAGATTTTATGAAGAAGAATTGAAGATTTTTAGATGAAGAATCGGAGATTTCTCTCTGAAGATTTGAAGATTTTTTGTTGGAGATTTGAAGATTTTTTGTATCTTTGCAATCGGAAATACAGATGGTTATGATAGTAAGAGGACAAATAAACGAGTTGATTTCCAGGTTGCAAGAGCCGAGGAAGACAATCCAAGTGGTTGCAGGTCCCCGTCAAATTGGAAAGACAACAGTGGTGAAACAACTCTTAGAGAAGGTTTCGATGCCGTCACTTTACTTTAATGCCGACGCTGTCACTCCAGATGATAACGAGTGGATTGCCGCTCGGTGGGAGGAAGCTCGGTCGAGTATGCGGTTCTCTGGTAGCAAAGAGTTTCTACTCGCTATCGACGAGGTGCATAAGATTGACAACTGGAGCGAGCAAGTAAAGAAAGAATGGGATGCGGATACCTTTAACGATGTGAATTTGAAGGTGATTTTGCTTGGTTCGTCGAGACTACTGCTGAAAAAAGGTCTGACAGAGTCATTGGCAGGACGCTTCGAGTTGATACCGATGGGACATTGGTCGTTCAAGGAGATGCATGATGCTTTCGGCTGGGACATCAACCAGTATGTCTATTTCGGTGGTTATCCGGGGAGTGCTGGCTACCTGCCCAACGAGAGCCGTTGGCGGAGGTATATGCGAGAAGCCATTGTGGCACCGGCCATCGAGAAAGATGTGTTACAGACAACTTACATCTACAAGCCTGCACTGATGCACCAGCTTTTCAGACTCGGCTGCGGCTATTCTGGTGAATTGCTTGCGTATAACAAGATGTTGGGCATGCTGCAGGATGCCGGAAATGCAACTACCTTGGTGAACTACATGGAGGTGTTAGGTGAAAGCAAGCTGCTTACCGGTTTGCAAAAATATACGGTTGGCATGTCGCGTAAATACAAGTCTATTCCCAAATTGCAGGTGTACAACAATGCATTGCTGACGGTGATGAGTGAAGGTATGACGTTTGAGAAGGCTTACACCAATCCGCAGTTGTGGGGGAGATGGGTGGAGTCGGCTGTGGGGTGTCACTTGCTCGACAAGGCAGATGAGTTGGAATACCAATTGTATTATTGGCGTGAGAACAACGAGGAAGTGGACTTTGTGATTACTCGTGGAGACAAGACTGTGGCTATCGAAGTGAAGAGCGGTAGCCGCCAGATGAACAGTGGCCTGGCTACCTTCAGAGAACGCTTTCATCCTACTCATTCCCTTATTGTGGGAGGTCCTGCTATGCCTTTGGAGGTGTTCTTCAACGGCGATTTGGAAAACCTATTGTGATTTTTAAAAAAAATGAACTCCGACCTCATGGTGAAGTCGGAGTTCGGGAACTGATAATGAGTGTTTAATTAAAAAGAGATTGTTATCTTTTCACAATCTTCTGCACGCCGGCAGGTGTGCGGAGCAGGTAGACGCCATTGCTGAGGCCTTCCATGCTGACGCTGTTGTTGCCATTGTGGAGGCTGACGGTCATGACGTTGCGGCCCGACATGTCGAACAGCTGAGCAGTCATCTCCTCGTTGACGGTGATGTTCATCACGTTGACGACAGGGTTGGGGAAGACGATTACGTTCTGACTTGCGACATCGTCTATGCCCTCGCTCTTCTGGTTCATGACAGCGATGCCGTCGAGGTCGAATCCGGCGCTATGGCTGATGGTGGGGAAGGGGTCGTTGACGATATGGCCAAAGGCGTCGTATGTGGCATACTGCGGGTCGATGCTGCCGACAACGTCGACGATGCGTACATGGGTGATGTTGTTGATGTCTATTGCGGTGCTGTCGCGCAGTTCGTCAAGGTCGAAGGGAGTGCCGAAACCGGTCTTGAACTTGCCGGCGAGGTTGTTGATGTAGGTGGCATCGACTCTGCTGACAATCTGGCGAGCCGTTTGTGTGAGGCTGGTGGCGGGGAAGCGGACGAAGCGCTGACCGTCGGAGCTGACCTCGACAAAAGCCAGTTCGAGGAAGTAGTCGTCGAAGGAGTTCTCGAAGACGGCGAAGTCGTAGCCGTTGCCGTTGGCGATAGGCTTCTCGAAGGTTAGGGTGGCGTAGCCGCCATCGCCGAGGCTGACGACGTTCAAATTGTTGCTTGTGCAGGGACCAACAGCTTGCGTTTCGTCGCCGTAGGTTACTTCAGGAGCGTCGGGGTTGGTGAGGTTCTGCGAGCCGCGGACGATGGTGCAGGCGGTAGCCCAGGCCTTGATGCGGCTGTCGTCATACTTGACGGCAGTGCAGCCCTCTGTTCCAACAATGCCGCAGAAGGGGCCCATGCCTTCAGGCTGGCCGGCAGCGTAGATGGTCATGGGATAGACGTAGGTGTACCACCAGTAGGAATATTGCTCGTCGTATGTGCTGTCGACGATGACGCCGGCGGCGGGGTCGGCCCATTTCTCGAAGTCACCATTGTTGAGGGTCTGGCCCATACCCATATCCATGAAGCCGTTGTTGGTGCTGCTCCAGTAGTTGCCAGGTGTGATGGAGAGGGTGCGGTTGCCGGCGACGAAGTTGATGTCGCCGAGGTAGCCGCCGTTCATGGTGTAGCTGAAACGTGGGTCGGCGGCGGCGATGTCGCTCATCATGTCGGCGACGGTCTTGTCGCCGTTGAAGCGGTAGCCCCAAGCAAGGGCGGTGTCGGCCCAGTTGACGGCCATAACAACCTGGTTGCTGCCTTCGCCAACCCAGTACTCGATGGCGGAAGCATCGATGGTGGCTTCATCAGGGACGGGGACAACGGGTGCAGGTACGCTGACGGGATAGATGGTCATGGGGTAGACGTAGGTGTACCACCAGTAGGAATATTGCTCGTCGTAGGTGCTGTCAACGATGACGCCGGTGGCGGGGTCGGCCCATTTCTCGAAGTCACCATTGTTGAGAGTCTGGCCCATACCCATATCCATGAAGCCGTTGTTGGTGCTGCCCCAGTAGTTGCCGGGTGTGATGGAGAGGGTGCGGCTGCCGGCGACGAAGTTGATGTCGCTGAGGAGGCCGCCGTTCATGGTATAGCTGAAGCGGTGGTCGGCGGCGGCGATGTCGCTCATCATGTCGGCGACGGTCTTGTCGCCGTTGAAGCGGTAGCCCCAGGCGAGGGCGGTGTCGGCCCAGTTGACGGCCATAACAACCTGTTTGCTGCCTTCGCCAACCCAGTAGAGTATGTCGCTGGCGGCAATGGTGGCCTCGGTGGGGATGTCGCCCGTATTGTTGGGATTTGTTGCTGCTGTTGCTTCGGTCATGCCGAACATGCAGTCGGCGCTAAGCTCCATGACGTCGCCGTTGCTCATCGTGTAACCGGTGTAGCCCACATCGGCCCAAGAGCCGTTCACGGTATAGCACCACCAGTTGGTGGGGGAGCTGAGAGTTACCGTCCCGTCGTTGTAGGTGGCACTTGCAACAGTGGCTGAGGAACCGTTGCTGAAGCGGCTGTCGTAAGCCTGAATGCTGTCGATGAGGTCGAGAGCCGAGGCGTTGCCATTCCAGTGCACACCCCATGCCAAAGCCGTGGGTGTCGCCACGTCGTCCCATGCTATGATGACGACAGCTGAATTGCTGCCAGATCCAACCCAATACTGGATGTCGCTGGCCGGAAAGGAGATGGTTTTCTGGGGTTGAGCCGTAGCTGCTGATGCAAACAGTAGTGCGGCAAATAGATAAGATAGTTTTTTAATCATCATTTTTGATACTTTTATAAATTGGTTAGACAATCAATACAAGTATCGGCAGGCCGTAAAAGAAAAGGTGGGATGGCATCGCAATGATGAACTGTTGAAATACGAACCGCAAAGCTCTCAATTCTCGATACACAGTTCATGACCATCGGTTACTTTTTCCTCGAAAGCGGGCCGATTTTTTCAGATTTGGCAGGTCTTCTGACTCGTTCCTTGCCTGTCAGCCTTCCCATATACCTGTGGCGGTATGCAGTGGCTATTGTGTTGACATGCAAGTTATTGAACTCACAGCAGCGGGACTGTCCGGGACTCTCACCCGATTCCCTTTTGACGCTTTTTGGGGCGACCAAATCGGCTGCAAAAATACACAAAAAAAATATTTTGCAAGTTTTTTTTTGTCCGAATCAAAAAGGTGCGTATATTTGTAAAACCATTCTTTAAGGAAAATTAACATTAATTAATTAAATAACAATTCAATATGGCAAAAGTAGCTATCAACGGCTTTGGCCGAATCGGAAGAATGTCTTTCCGCGCAATGCTCGCCCATCCCGAGCTCGAAATCGTTGCAATCAATGACCTCACCAGTGCCGACACCCTGGCATATCTGTTCAAATATGACTCTGTCCATGAGAACTTCGACGGTGAAGTGCATGCTGAGGGCGACTGCCTTGTGGTCAACGGCAAGAAGGTTAAAATCTACGCCGAGCGCGACCCGCAGAACCTCCCCTGGAAGGAGCTTGGTGTTGACATCGTTGTCGAGTCCACCGGTCTCTTCAAGAAACGCGAGCAGATGATGAAGCACATCAA
Organism: uncultured Bacteroidota bacterium; assembly: GCA_902784465.1. Taxonomy (GTDB): domain Bacteria; phylum Bacteroidota; class Bacteroidia; order Bacteroidales; family P3; genus Colimorpha. The sequence goes on along the minus strand of CACZUZ010000022.1, from coordinate 18,748 downwards.
CGCTGGTGCCAAGAAGGTCATCCTCACCGTTCCCGCTGGCAAGGCCGACGACGTCGACGCCACTGTGGTTATGGGTGTCAACGACAATGTGCTGACCAAAGATATGCAGCTCGTCAGCAACGCCAGCTGCACCACCAACTGCTTGGCTCCTGTCGCCAAGGTTCTGAACGACAAGTTCGGCATCAAGCGTGGTCTGATGAACACCGTTCACAGCTACACCAACGACCAGAAGATTCTCGACCAGCCGCACAGCGACCTCCGTCGTGCCCGTGCCGCTGCCGTCAGCATCATCCCCACCTCCTCCGGCGCCGCCAAGGCTGTGGGTCTGGTTATCCCCGAGCTGAAAGGCAAACTCGATGGCTTCGCCATGCGCGTCCCCACTCCCGACGGCTCTGTCGTTGACCTCACCGCCGAGCTCAACCGCAACGTCACCAAGGAGGAAGTCAACGCCGCCATCAAGGAGGCCGCTGAAGGCCCGATGAAGGGTGTCCTCCAGTATGTCGAAGAGCCCATCGTCAGCATCGACATCATCGACAACACCCACAGCAGCATCTTCGACGCTCTCCTGACCCAGGTCATGGATGGCAACTTCATCAAGATTGTCAGCTGGTACGACAACGAGAAGGGCTACAGCACCCGCGTCGGCGACCTCGCCGCCAAGCTGGCAAAACTGCTCTAATCATTGTGGTAGCACTAAGTCTTCTCATACTGTGGAGACAACAAATAACTCACAAGAGGGGATGTCGCCTGCGGCATCCCCTCTTTACTGTAAAACATTAAGATGATGAAAAAGATATTGTCCGTTGCGTTTGTGGCATTGCTGGTGTGCTTCAGCTCTTGCAACAACCCGACATCCCAGAAGTCTGACAACACTACAGAATACACCGACGATTACGGCGTCGTTGTCAGGGTGCCTGACAATCCGCAAAGGGTCGTCTCCCTGTCGCCGGCGGTGACAGAGATTATTTTCGCCCTCGGGGCCGACAGCCTGTTGGTGGGACGCACCGAGTTTTGTGTCTATCCGCCCGAGGCGGCCCGCATCGAGAACATCGGGGGCATCAGTAACCTCAACATCGAGAAGGTGTTGTCGTGCAATCCCGACCTTATCATCAGTGGCTCGATGGTGCCGCAGAAGGTCGTGAAACAGTTTGCCGACATGGGTGTGCCGCTGGTATGCGTCATCGAGAAGCCGCATTTCGACGGACTGTATGAAAACATTTCCAAGATAGGTGGCTTGATAGGCAGACCCGACCGTGCCGACAGCCTCAACGCTGTGCTTCGCGGCAGGATGGAAGAGATGATGAAGGGTCAGGACTATATCCCCGACGAGTCGCGTCCGACGGTATATTATGTCGTCGGCTTCGGCAGCGGTGGCAACTTCACGGCAGGTGGCAACACGTTCATCAACGAGATTATCGATATGGCAGGCGGCTACAACATAGCTTCCGACAGCGAGGGATGGAGCTACAGTCTCGAAGCCCTGATGCAGTCGGACCCCGACTTCATACTGATACGCGCCGAGGATAGTGTACGTTTCTGCCAGGCATCGCCCTACGACAAGCTCAGCGCAGTGAAAAATGGCCGTATGATAGGCCTCCGCGACGGCATCCTCGACCTACAGGTGCCCCGCAACATCGAAGCCATCCAACTCCTCCGTCAACGTTTCGCACTGTTCGACAAGGAATAAACCGGTACACTCCACACTCGTGAATTTCGGGGGATTCGGTAAAATGGCGAAAAAAATTTCGGGGAATTCGGTAAAATCGCAAAAAAAATTTCGGGGGAATCGGTAAAATCGCAAAAAAAATTTTGGGGGATTCGGAAAAAGTTGTATCTTTGCACTGTTTTTCAAATAAAAAATGCGATGATATTCAAACGTAAACTATATGACAGATTGCTTGAATGGAAGAGTGAGCAAAATGGGAGAACCGCCATCTTGGTTGAAGGTGCGCGACGTGTGGGTAAATCCACAATTGTAGAGAATTTCGCAAAGAAGGAGTATAAATCGTATATTCTTATAGATTTCAACCGAGCATCCCCGTCCACAATTGCCCTGTTTGACGACCTTTCTGATTTGAATTACCTGTTCATCTCCTTGCAGAATACATATAATGTACAGCTTTTCGAACGTAAGTCGCTCATAGTATTTGATGAGGTTCAAAAATGTCCTAACGCTCGGCAAGCAATTAAATACTTGGTTGCCGACGGACGTTACGACTACATCGAGACAGGGTCGCTAATAAGTATAAGGAAGAATACACAGAATATCACAATCCCTAGCGAAGAGGAGCGTGTGATGATGCATCCCATGGATTACGAGGAATTTCGATGGGCATTGGGAGACGAGTCCTCTGTGCCGCTGCTAAGAATGTCCTATGAGAAAAAGATTCCGCTTGGAACTGTCCATCGTCAAAAGATGAGAGAGTTACGCCTGTATATGCTTGTGGGAGGAATGCCTCAATCAGTTGACACCTATTTGTCTACCAACAACTTCAAAAAGGTTGATGAAACCAAAAGAAACATCATCCGTTTGTATGATGAAGACTTCCTGAAAATCGACCCGTCTGGGGGTGCAGGACAACTCTTTATGTCTATTCCGTCCCAGTTGAGTAGGTCTGTAGGACGTTTTGTTCCATATAGTGCCATTGGAGATGTATCAAATGACAAAAAAGTCGAGCTGATGCAAATATTGTCGGAAAGTAAGACTACACAGTTTTGTTACCATTGCACGGATCCTAATATTGGAATGTCGTTGAACCGAGATGTATCTCGATATAAGGTTTTTCTGGCAGATACCGGTTTGTTTGTGACTTTGAGTTTTTGGAACAAGGATTATACAGAGAATATTATCTATCAGCAACTGCTTAGTGACAAGCTGGCAGCAAACTTGGGCTATGTATATGAGAATCTAATTGCCCAGATGCTCTCAGCGAGCGGAAACCGATTGTTCTATTATACATTCCCCAAAGATGATAAGCACAGCTATGAGATAGACTTTCTGCTCTCCCGTGGCAATAAAATTGTACCAATCGAGGTGAAATCGTCCGGATATAACACCCACAAGTCGCTAGATGTTTTTTGCGAGAAGTTCTCCTCACGTATCAGCCAACGCATACTTCTTTACACCAAGGATCAACATCAGGACGGACAGACGACATGCCTGCCGGTATACCATACACAATTCCTGTAGTTATTTCATCAGTCTATTTTGATGATTTTGTGGATGGACTGTGGACCGTCAGCGGTGGTGAGTCGCATCGTGTATACTCCCGATGGCATCAGGCTGAGATCTATCGTAAGGCTGTTTTTCAAGTTGGTGAGGCTCATGACCTTGGATCCGACAGGATTGACAACAACTACAGAGTAGCCCTTGGACGCGGCCTCTTCGCTCAACTCGATGTGGAGCAGGTCGCGAGTGGGATTGGGATAAAAGGAGACTTGGCAATCGTCGGCTGACAACTGAGGGCCGATGAAGTTGCTGCTTGACAGTTGTTTGTCCATCCATGCGTGTCTCATGGTCAACCAGTTCTTTAGCGAGTCTATACTCTGGCTGAAATCGGAATTGTGTCCCCAACGCTCCTTGTCGCGTAATGCCGCTTCGCTAATAGTGGCCGACAGGGAGTCGATGAGCGTCATGATGCTGTTGAGTGCCAAAGGACCATTGTCGGTAAGTTGTTGCCAGCGGTTTACCATCCTGTCATGAAGCGGCGGCCGAGAGAAGAGTACTTTCCAGAATGAGGTTCCGGTATTGCTGCCGTTGTCGAACTGCCATACGTCGTATCCGTCCCGCCCTTTGGGGTCGTTGCCGTAGGCCTGGTTGAAGTCCCAGAGAGGTCCGGCGCATATCTTGCCGCCCCGGTTCTTGTGAAAGTAGGTGCTGTACTGGTAGCTGTCGGAATTGGAGGCCAGTTCGCTGACCAGCATGTAGTCGGCGAAGGATTCGAGGTCGATGAAGGTGGTGTAGTTGTTGGGCGACACGGTGTCACGGTGCCGCATGGCGGTCAGGAAGTGAGAGAAATAGCCGTACAGATAGTCATGCTGCTGTTGTGTGATGTCTTCCGGTTTCGGGTAATGGTGGATGTAGGTGACCTCAACGTCGCCTGCGAGCGAGGGGGTACTCCATGCTATGGGCTCATCCTTGTCGGGGTGGTCGGCCTTGAAGATGTAGCCTCCGGTCAGAGCCTCTCCGCTGGTGTCGTCGGCAGTCATCTTCTTGATGTTCACGCGGTTCTTGTCGACCTTGATGCTTTCTGAGAGCATATATATGCCTTGATAGACGCCGTTGAGGAATAGTTCGCAGTGGTGTGTGCGTGGTGCATAACGGCCGGTGCGACGGCCAAGGTTGTAGGTCAGCGCATCGCGGATGTAGCTTGGGTCATTGTACAAAGCATTCAGAATCCAGTCGTTCTCCTTTGGCATTCCCATCAATGGCACATTGTTGTTGGATATATCGTCGGCTTTGCGTGTCTCCAGGCGGTACGACTTCTTGTTGCTCAGCAACGAGGTATGGCCTCGGGTCTTGATGGCGATGCGACCACTATAGTTTACGAGGTCGGCATTGGTTGTGTCGGCAAGGGTGACGACGCCGGAGCCATTGGGTTGTAGTATCTGCATCGTGGCACCAATCTTGACGCTGTCGTTAATGGCGATAGGGGAGTCTGTCGCCGAGTCCTGGTCGGTGACGATGATGACTATGGGCAGGCTCGACGAGAAAGGCTGCTGGGCGGCGGCACAGGATGCAAAGGCCAGCAGGAAAAGAAAGAGTTTGTGTTTCACCGGAAAAAGGAAAGTGAGAGCAGACCTTGAAGGATGTTCTTGGTCTTTGCTCTCACTTTTCAGATGTTAATGTTCAACTTTTATTTTTTTGCTGCCTTTTTTGCAGGGGCTTTCTTTGCCGCGGGGGCTTCGTAGGCGTTGTCCTCGTTGCTTACGAAGGGATAGCTGTAGTTGTAAGCGGGGTCGAAGGTCTCCTTGATGGCTTGCGGCGAGGTCCAGCGGATGAGGTTGAGGTAGCTGCCGGCCTTGTCGTTGGTGCCGCTGGCGCGGGCGCCGCCAAAGGGCTGCTGACCGACGACGGCTCCGGTGGGCTTGTCGTTGTAGTAGATGTTGCCAGCAGCATACTTGAGGATGTCGGCACCCAGGTGCAGGGCCTTGCGGTCGCTCGAGAAGATGGCACCTGTGAGGGCGTAGGGCGATGTCTCGTCGCAGAGGTGGAGGGTCTTCTCATAGTCCTTGTCGTCGTAGACATAGATGGTGATGATGGGGCCGAAGATCTCCTCGCACATCGACTTGTAGTCGGGCTTCTTGGCCAGGATGACGGTGGGTTGGATGAACCAGCCAACGCTCTTGTCGCCAGTGCCGCCGAACACGATTTCGGCGTCTTTGCTCTTCTTGGCATGTTCGATGTAGTTCATGCAGTTGTCGAAGGAGGCCTCGTCGATGACAGCGTTGACGAAGGCGCTGAAGTCGCGGACGTCGCCAACCTTGATTTCGTCGAGCATCTTGCCGACAATCTCCTTAACCTCGGGCCACATCGATTTGGGGATGTAGGCGCGTGAGGCTGCCGAGCACTTCTGACCCTGGAACTCGAAGGCGCCGCGGACAATGGCGGTGGCAACCTGTGCGGGGTTGGCGCTGTTGTGGGCGAAGATGAAGTCCTTGCCGCCAGTCTCGCCGACAATCTTGGGATAGGTGCGGTAGTTGGCAACGTTGTCGCCGATGGATTTCCAGAAGCCGTTGAAGGTCTTGGTGCCGCCGGTGAAGTGGACGCCGGCCAGGTTCTTGTCGGCGAAGGCCACTTTGCCGATGAGGGCGCCGCTGCCTGGGAGGAAGTTGACTACGCCGTCGGGGAGACCAGCCTCCTTGTAAATCTCCATGAGGATATAGTTGGAGAGCATGGCGGTGGTGGAGGGCTTCCAGATGCAGGTGTTGCCCATCAGCACGGGGCTGAGGCAGAGGTTGCTGGCGATAGAGGTGAAGTTGAACGGGGTGATGGCGAAGACGAAGCCTTCGAGCGGACGGTAGGTCACATAGTTGAGGGTGCCCTTGTCGCTGCAGGGCTGGTCGCTGTATATCTGTGATGCGTAGTAGGCGTTGTAGCGGAGGAAGTCGACGAGCTCGCAAGCGGAGTCGATTTCGGCCTGCATGGTGGTCTTTCCCTGGCCGAGCATGGTGGCGGCGTTGATTTTCCAGCGGTATTTGCCGGCGATGAGGGTGGCAATCTTCTGCATGACGCTGGCACGCTCCATACATGGGGTGTTGGCCCATTCCTCGTGGGCTTTCATCGAGGCCTCGATAGCCATCTTGACCTCTTTCTCACCCACCTTATAGTATTTGGCGAGGACGTGCTTGTTCTCGGTAGGCATGACGATGGTGCCGCTATCTTTGGTTTTCACCTTCTTTCCGCCGATGATGGGGCAAATCTCATACTCCATGTTGTAGAGTTCGTCGAGGGCCTGGCGGATCTTGGCGCGTTCGGGACTGCCGGGAGCGTAACCGAGGACGGGTTCGTTCTCAGGTTTGGGAAAAGAAAAAAGAATGTTGTTCATAAAAATAGTAGTTATTGTTTAAAATATTGTTTATTTGTTTGTTGCAAAGATAATAGAGGTTGTTACCTTTTGTAATGCGTTGCAAAGTTACACATTTTTTCAAAAATATTGTAAAAAAAATGTATATTTGCTTTTGCTTATGAATCAACAGACAGCACGTATTGAATTAACAAACAGTAAAAAAGTTATAAACAAAAAAATTGATTTTATGAAGAAATTCAGTTTAGTAATGATGTTTGTTGCCACATTTGCAATGATATCATGTGGAGTGACTGGCGGTGCCACCAACACTACAGCCGCTGCTTCGGGAGCCGCCTGCGGACAAGCCCTCATCGCCCTCAATAAAAGCAAGAAAGCTGGCACACTTGCCATCACCAACCCTAACGACTTGAGCAACATGATTGTAGTCATCACTGCCTACAACGGTCTGAAGTCCAGCAATGGTGATGCACGCTACAAAAAATCTTTCGTCTCCGGTCTGGTGACTGGGGGCGCAGGCCTCATATCAGCTGCCACAGCAACCACGATTACCAATAATCTCTTGAATGCTACAGGATTAGATGGAGTCACCGCTAGCAACATCCAGCAAAAAGCTCAGACGGTGTCCTCCATAATCCAGATTCTGACTCTTCTGAAGCAGTAAATGAAGAAGATTCTTTTTGTCTGCCACGGCAATATCTGTCGCAGTGTTACGGCGGAGTTTGTGATGCGTCGTATGGCGGAGGAAGCAGGGGTGGGAGAGAGGTTTGAGTACCCACGTCTGTTGATCGCATTTGCCACGGGCATCATGCTAGAAAGTTGACAATACCAGCATTATGAGTTGGCTCTACTCTATCCCTGTGAAATGTTGAAGCAAAAGCCATTTCCATACTGGAACTATCTCAATTGACAATCCATCTTTACTTATGGTTGACTCCTCGTCTCTTGTCACGATGACAGCCTTCTTGAGTGGATGGACTTCTCGGCACAATCATTGCTGCCGGCGCTGCCTTTCTGACCAAACAGTTTTTTGCTAATCCATAAAATTGGTATAATTTTTTGGATTATAATCCAAAAAATATATATGATTTTTTGGATTAGGCATTTTTTTTGTATCTTTGCATTGTGATTTAAATACTCTTATTATGGAATTATTGAAACGTAAGCTACAGGAAATCATTGAGAAGCGAATGTTCTGTGGGAAGGCTATTGTGCTTGTTGGCGCCCGACAAGTTGGGAAAAGCACCCTTTTCCGTCAAATATTGTCCTCACACGATGATGTTCTGATCCTCAACTGCGACGATCCTGAGATGAGAGGTCTTCTCGAAGGAGCAAACCTTGGTGAACTCCGGAGGCTGGTCGGCAGCCACCGCATCGTTATGGTGGACGAGGCCCAACGGCTACGCGGTGCGGGACTCACAATGAAACTTATCACCGACAATATGCCCGATGTGCAACTTCTTATCACTGGCTCATCCTCATTTCTCCTGCAAGGGACGTTGAACGAACCACTCACTGGACGCAAATTTGAGTATCAGCTCTTCCCCTTTTCCACACAGGAGATAAATGACAATATGGGATATGTAAGCACACGTCAGCTGCTGGAGTCAAGGCTCGTATATGGGTCATATCCTGATGTGATAAACAATATTGACGATAGTGACGATGTTCTCGCCAACCTCTCGGGCAGCTATATGTATCAGGACCTGCTGTCGATGGAAGGGGTGCGTAAACCGGTGCTAATCGAAAAACTGCTGGTGGCCTTGGCATTACAGGTGGGAAGTGAGGTGTCTTACAACGAATTGTCACAGGCTGTAGGCTCCGATGTAAAGACGGTCGAAAAATATGTCGACTTGTTGGAGAAATGCTACATCGTATTCCGTCTTCCTGCGCTCAGTCGCAATATGCGTACCGAACTTAAGAAGGGGAAAAAGATATACTTTTACGACAATGGCATCCGCAATGTCATCATACAAAACTTTAACCCGCCGTCTTTACGCAACGACATAGGGGTGTTGTGGGAGAATTTCATTGTCAGCGAACGCCTCAAGTACAACCATAACCGTGGACACCGCGCCAACTACTATTTCTGGCGAACCACCACGCAGCAGGAAATCGACTTCATCGAAGAAAGCGGTGGCACGTTCCAGCTTTTCGAGATGAAGTGGAACCCCCGAAAAGCCGCAATAAAAACTCCAAGCGAGTTCACAAAAGGGTATGGAAACATTCCCCTATCCGTCATCACTCCGGACAATTATCTCGATTTCCTCATCTGATTGACTGTTTTTTTTCACCAGTTCTTTGTCTATCATATATCGTATGTTTTCTGAATGCAAATATACAGAAAAGTATTCAGTTCTGTAGAATAAAAATTGGAATATTTGTTCTGCTATACAGAATAAATATTGAAAAAATGATAGAACTATCCGCAATCAGCTTAACATTCACACCACACTTAGCACTACAAATTCTCAGCAGGAGGCTTTGTTGCAGGAGGCTTTGTTTATGTTGCGGAGGAGTTGGGGGTGCTTGATGCGGTTGATGGGGGAGTGTTTGACCATCTTGCGGAAGGTTTGTTCGTCGGCGGTGGCAAGTGACTCGAGTTCTTGCTTGCGGTCGTCGGTGAGCAGGAAGGAGGGTGGGACATCCTTGTTGTAGGGGCAGACGAGTTGGCAGATGTCGCAGCCGAAGATGTAGCCTCGGGTGTCGAGGTGGTCAGGCAATTCGGGGCTGCGGTTCTCGATGGTGTTGTACGAGGTGCATCTTCGTGCATCTACCACGTAGGTGCCGTTTTTGAGGCTGACGATGGCATGGTTGGGGCATGCGTTGACGCAGAGCATGCAGTCGCCGCAAAGTGAGCTGGCTGCTGTGGGATGATGGTGCGGTTCGGGTATGCGGCCAGGGTCCTCTACGATGTCCGTTACGGTAGGCTTGGCTGCTAATGGCTGGTCGTAATTGTCTATCTCTGAGGTGGTGACGATTTCGCCGAGGAAACAGTAGGTGCCGTGGAGGGGGTGGATGAAAAGGTTGTTTCGGCCAATCCAGCCGAGGCCGGCGCGTGCGGCCCAATGGCGGTCGCTGATAGGGGCTGTGTCGACAAATGGACGGGCTTCGAAGTCAGGGTGACGCTCTTTGATGGCAGCGATGAGTTGGTACATCATGCGTTTCAGCCGCTCGTGGTAGTCCTCACCGTAGGCATACTGTGCAATCTTGTAGTGTCCTTCCATGAGCCTGTCTGGCTTGTAGGCGAGGACCAACGAGATGACACTCCGCGCGCCCTCGACGAGCAGCCGTGGGTCACGGCGCATCCCTCTGTTACGTTCCATGTAAGCCATCTCGGCATTACAACCCTCGGCGAGCCATGCGTCGAGAGGGTATTCTTCCTCTGTCAGACGGTCGGCTTGGGCTGTGCCGCAGTCGGAGAAGCCTATTTCTTTTGCAAGGGTCTTTATGAGGGAGGAGCCAACCATTATTACTCGGCTGCGGTAGTGCTGTTCGATCCCTGTTTCTTGCTTCCGCTGTAGAGTTCGAACTTGAGGAGCCGGCAGTCGAGCGAACCGTTGAAGAGCTGGATTTTCCTCGATGGGTGTAATCCTATATGCTTCATGGCTTCGAAGTCGGAGGTGATGAGCCACACCTCGCAGCGTTCGCCGTAGAGGTTCTTGAAGGTGTCGCCCAGCTTGGCGTAGAGCTCGTTGAGGTCCTCTACCTTGATGCGTTCGCCGTAGGGAGGGTTGGTGACGATGATGGTCTTGCCCTCTGGAGGCTCCTGCTCTTCGAACGAGCCGTTGTAGAGCATCACATCCTTGTGGAGCTTAGCGTAGCGGAGGTTGGCCTCGGCTTGCTGGAGGACGTCGATGTCGATGTCGTTACCCCAAATCTCGCAGTCGAAGTCGATGGCGCCAATCTTGCGGTCTTCCTGCTCTTTGACGCTCTTCCACTCGGCGATGTTGAAGTCGCGCCAGCGTTTGAAGGCGAAGTTCTCGTGGCGGTAGTATTGTGCCGGTATGTTGTTGGCAATCATGGCGGCTTCTATGAGGAGTGTGCCGCTACCGCACATGGGGTCGTAGAAATTGGTGTCGCATTTCCATCCGCTGAGCTTAATCATGCCAGCGGCAAGCACCTCGTTGATGGGGGCGATGCCGACGGCCTGGCGGTAGCCACGCTTGTGGAGCGATTCGCCGCTCGAGTTGAGCAGCAGCGTCACCTTGTTGTCGCTGATGTGGAGGTTGATTTTGAAGTCGGCGTTCTCGGTGTCGATGTTGGGTCGGTGACCGAAGTTGCGGCGAAGACGGTCTACGATGGCGTCCTTGGTTTTGAGGGCTGCATAGTAGGAATGGGTGAAGATGTCGCCCGACGTTGTAGAGTCGATCATGAATGTGCCGTCGACATCGATGATTTTCTCCCACTTGATTTTGTAGACGTTGTCGTAGAGTTCCTGGTCGTCGTTGGCTTCAAACTCGGCGAAAGGCTTGAGGATGGCCAGGGCGGTGCGGCAGGTATAGTTGGCGCGGTAGAGCACACGCATGTCGCCTTCGAAGGCAACGGCGCGCGTGATGGGCTCCACTTCGGTGGCGCCGCATTCACGAAGTTCGTCGGCGAGGATTTCCTCGAGACCGAACATCGTCTTGGCTATCATCTTGAATGTTTCCTTTTTTTTCTCTTCTGTCGGCAATGTTCTGCCGCCTGCTTTCTGGATAATCATTGGTTGGATATTGGTGAATCGTGAATTGTGAATTAGAGTCTCCACTTGCCTATACCTGAGGGACTGTGGTATATGTTGGAGCCACGGGGTTGGCGGAAGTAGGGGTTTTCGGTACTGAGGGTGTAGTGGGGTGTACGCTCTCTAAGCATGCGTCTCTGCTCGCGTCGGCGTTTCCGCGAGGGATTGTATCTCTCTTCGCGTGCGTCGGCAATGGCTATGTTGATGGCGTAGCCGGAGAGTATCACCACACAGTTGGCATACACCCAAAGCATCAATACAAGCAGAGTGCCTATCGAACCATATAAGATGTTGTAATTGTTGAAGTTGTTGATGTAAATCTGGAATGCCCACGAAAGGCCGAAAATCATAAGTGTCGAGATGACAGAGCCTATCGACAGGAAGTTGATTCGTTGCTTTTTGACGGGTGCTATATAATAGATTAGGCTGAGTGTGAGCAGAGTGAGGAAGACGAGCAATAGCCAGCGACCAAGACTGAAGGCGAAGAGGCTGAGCTTGGTCTCGGCAATGAAGTTCTGGCTTATCATCAGCTGGATGAGGAGTTTGTACCCGATGAGAAGAGCCAAAATGGCTACAACCAGCACGCTGAGGATGACCACCAGCACAAGGCAAAGCAGGTAGCGATGGATGAGTGAACGCCATTCGATGCTTTTGCTTACCGAGTTGAACGATTGTAGAAGCCCATGTATGCCATTGGCAGCCAATATTATGGATGTGGCAAAGCCTATAGAGAGCAGGCTGCTGTGCTTATGGCTCATGACATCGGTGATGGTTACCGAGACACGTTCGAAGAGTCCCGCAGGCAGGATGAGAGCCAGCTGGTTGAGCAACTCAGTCTGGATGCCCTCGATTGGCATATAGGGGATGAGGGTGAAGAAGAAGATGAGGAGAGGCGGAAGAGCCATAAGGAAAGAGAAAGCCAGTGCTTTGGCTCCCTGCCAAAGGTCGCGGTCAGAGAGGTGTTTGAAGACCTGCACCATCGGTACACCGGAGCATCCAGGAAGCACGATTTTGTTGGCGAAAGGCACTATGCGAAGGCTCCATATGCGTAAAATCATCTGGTAGCGCCGGTATATCCAAACGCCCAACGTGCTATTCTTCAGTGTAAGATAGATACTGTTCATGAGGTGTAGGCCGACACCTGTACACACCAGGTGGCGTGGTCGCAGGCGAGTCTATTTTTTTATTAGACTGATGTCCATACTTTTGATGTGATGGGTGAGAGCGCCCACGGAGATGAAGTCGACGCCAGTCTCGGCATACTTACGCAGGGTTTGGTCGGTGATGCCGCCGCTGGCCTCGGTCTCGTATTTGCCGCCTATGCGTTTCACAGCCTCGCGCAGCGTGTCGACATCGAAGTTGTCGAGCATGATGCGGTCGACGCCGCCGTGAGCCATGACGCGCTCAAGTTCGTCGAGGTTGCGTACCTCTATCTCTATGCGGAGGTTTTTCCCTTTCTCTTTCAGGTAGTTGTGGGTGCGGTCGATGGCTGCTTCGATACCGCCGGCGAAATCAATGTGGTTGTCCTTGAGCATCACCATGTCGTAAAGTCCGATGCGGTGGTTGGTTCCGCCGCCGCAAGCCACAGCATATTTCTCCAGCAGGCGCATATTGGGTGTCGTCTTGCGGGTGTCGAGCAGACGGGTGTTGAGACCGTCGAGCATCTGCACCATGCGGTGTGTCTCGGTGGCTATGCCGCTGAGACGCTGCATGTAGTTGAGTGCGGTGCGTTCGGCGGTGAGTATGCTGCCGGAGTGCCCCTCGACGAGCATCAGCTGGTCGCCGCGCTTGACGAAGTCGCCGTCGTGCATGAGGAGTGTGACCTTCAGTGTCGGGTCCACGAGCTTGAAGACGCGCTCGCCGACTTCGGCTCCGCAAAGTATGCCGTCCTGCTTGGCTACCATTTTGGCAGTGCCTGTGGCATCGTGGGGAATGCAGGCCAACGTCGAGTGGTCGCCGTCTCCAATGTCCTCACGTAAGGCCATCTGTATCAATTCGTCAAGGTTGGGAATGTTGGTCATGATGTCAATAGAACTTGGTGAAAAATGATTTTGCAAAAGTACGAAGAAATAATGAAATAGATGTAAAAAATCAATAAATCGTCTTGTTTTTGTATTTTTGCACCGTAATTTGCAATTATGTTTTTGCTGTAATTATTTATTAATATGAATGTTAGTATAATTAATATAGGTGATGAGCTGCTTATCGGGCAGGTAGTGAACACCAACGCTGCGGCGATGTCGAAGATGCTTCTTGCCGCAGGAATGAACGTTATTGAGACCATGGTTGTGGGCGATGAACGCGATGCCATCATGTCTGCCATACGTCGCCAGATGGGCCATTCGGATGCCGTGCTTGTCACTGGTGGGTTGGGTCCCACTAAGGATGATGTCACGAAGAAGGTGCTGTGCGAGTTCTTCGGCAGCAGGATGGTTGAAAACGAGATGGCTCTGCAAAACGTCAAGCGCCTTTTCGAGAGCCGTGGCTACGAGCTGACACCCGTCAACCGGCAGCAGGCGTGGGTGCCTGAATGCTGCGAGGTGTTGAACAACGACCTGGGGACAGCACCGTGCATGTGGTTTGGGAACGGAGAATGGGGAACGGAGAACGGAGAACGAGGAACGGAGAGGGGAGAACGGGGAACGGAGAACGGAGAACGGGGAACGGAGAACGGAGAACGGAGAGGGGAGAACGTGCTTGTTTCGTTGCCGGGGGTGCCGTTCGAGATGGAGTGGCTGATGCGTAACCGTGTCATTCCCAAGCTGAAAGAGCATTTCAAGGTGGGGGCAATCATTACGAAGAACATCCTTGTGCAGGGCATTGGCGAGAGTTTCCTTTCTGACCTCATCGAGCCATGGGAACTCGCCCTGCCAGAGAACATAAAGCTTGCCTATCTGCCTTCGGCGGGGCTTACCAAGTTGAGACTCACCGCCGTTGCCGGCACTATGCAAGACGAACCAGCACTTCATGAACAGGTTGCCTCTTTGCTGCCTGGCCTATACAGCATTGCTGGCAAATACATTGTCGGCGAAGACTGCGAGACCCTTGCCGAGCTGGTGCATAAACGCTTGATTGATATGGATAAGACTCTTGCTACAGCCGAGAGTTGCACCGGTGGTTCCATTGCAAGCCATCTGACAGCACATGCTGGCGCTTCGCACTATTTCAAGGGTGGCGTGGTGGCCTACAGCAACGAGGTCAAGGAGGCGCAACTTGGCGTAAGACATGAGACGCTCGTCGCTCATGGTGCTGTCAGCGAGGAGACTGTCCGCGAGATGGTTGAGGGTGTTCGCAAGCGTATGGACACCGACTATGCCATCGCCACCACTGGTGTCGCCGGCCCTGACGGTGGAACACCCGAGAAGCCCGTCGGAACGGTTTGGATTGCCGTGGCTTCGCGCGAAAAGACTGTGGCTAAACTGCTCCAGTTCGGAGGCAACCGTCGCCAACAAAACATTGACCGCTCTGTCAACCAGGCCTACGCCATGCTGATGAGGATGATGAGGAATGAGGAATGAGGAATGAGGAATGAGTTAATGCGTTAATGTGTTAGTGATGAGCTGAGAGCGAGAAACATAAAACGTAAAACGTAAAACGTCAAAAATAATACATAAAACGCAAAACGTCAAACGTAAAACAATAATTTATCTTTCAATTTGCTAATGCCCAAAGGATTAATCACTATACTGTTTCTCATTGTCAGCAATGTCTTCATGACCTTCGCATGGTATGGCAATCTCAAGCTCACCGAGATGAAGATCAACGTCGACTGGCCGCTGATACTCATCATCCTCACCTCGTGGGGGATGGCTTTTTTCGAATATTCGTTCATGATACCCGCCAACCGTATTGGCTCGCAGATAAATGGCGGCCCATTCTCACTCATGCAGTTGAAAATCATACAGGAAGCCATCTCGCTGGTGGTCTTCACTGTCATCGTGGCTACCGTTTTCAAGGGTGAGGCCATACGCTGGAACCATCTGGTGAGTTTTGTTTTTATCTTGTTGGCTGTGGTTTTCGCTTTTTGGAAACATTGAGCAAGTATCGAACGACGGAAGTCGCTGTGTGCCACAGTTTTCTGCCAACAGCCAAAGAAAAAACACACCCGTCTGTAGTTTTTGACCGAGTTGTTTCGTTATTATTCATTGAAATGACGAAATGAGAAAAACAGATTCATTCGAGGAGTTGCTACACCGCTATCGCGGCATGCTTTTCACCCTCTGCAACCGTTTCAGGCACAGGGGGATGGATGCTGAAGACCTTATTCAGGAGGCTTCGATAGCCCTCTGGCGTAACCGCGACCGGCTGATGGTTCTGGGAAGCGTGCAACAGGCAGCGTTGACATGGAAGATAGCCCGCAATGCGGTGATAGATGCCTTGCGACGCATAGAGGATACCGAGTCCATTCCCGAATACCACGATGAGGTTGACGAAGACCGCTCTATGATTCAGGCACTTCACGAAATGATAAGCCAACTGGAAGAACCCGACCGCTCGATAGTGAGGATGCAGCTGGAAGGCTATAGCTACGAGGAGATTGGTGCGAGGTTGGGGATGACAGAAAAGAACGTCAGCGTAAGGCTGGTGAGGACAAAGGAAAAACTGAAAAAGATGATGGGTGTCGCCGAATGACACCACAACATAAACAAAGAGAGACATGAACGAACAAAGATTTGATGAACTATGGGGTAGGGCAGAGGCCGAAGGCTATGCCTCGAGGCTTGCATCCGAATACCCGCAATGGCGTGCGAAGAGACGCCGCACTATAGGCACGCTGACGGGACTGGCGCTGGCTGTTGCCGTGGCAACACCCGTCTTGATGCCGCATAATGCAGCGGACGATACCTCTGTTAAAGTATATTGTAACCGCACCGGCACAGCCGACCAGCAATGGGTCGACTTGGCCGACGAGTTACTTTTGGGTTAATAATACAATGGTCGCTAACATGAAACGTATACTATTAATATTCACACTGCTGCTGCCCTTACTGCTCATGGTCGGTTGCCGTAGCGAGGTGGAGGGCCCGCAAGAGAGTATGCTTTACAAGCGCTATGCCGCCCGCACCGACATGACGGTGGCGCAGGTGTGCGACTTCCGGCTCTGCGACTCGGTGGCCATCGACGTGGTGCTCTTGCAGGCCGACGACGATGCTGCATGGAGCCGTATGGTAGAGGAATTCGGCATCCACGACACAGCCGGTGTCACCAGCTGGCTGGGCGATGTCGAGAACCCCGCCATGCGTGTGAAATGGGAAGGACAGCCGGTGGTGCGTGTCGCAGCATCGCATGAAAAACAGTCCATAGGACTTTATCGCATCGAAACAGAGACAGAGTACGATGCGCTGTTGGACTATCAGTTGAACAATTTATATTAACCTATAATACATCTAATAATGAAGACTTTCCCGAGAATTATTGCTACGCTCGCAGCTATACTCTGTTTTGCCTCTTGCGAGAAAACCCCTGTTGTTGAGAACCCCGGTCAGGAGGAGGAAATCCTCAGCCACGACATATTCTACTCCGTCTCACAGATTGCAGGCCTGCCAAGTTTTTCCGGCACCACGGCACATGTCTCCAACGAGGCCGAATGGGATGCGTTGCTTGACAAGTTCTGCGACATGACACGCGACGGCGACCAGGTGACTTTCTGCAACGCCAATCCAACCCGCACCAAAAAAGCCAAAGAGGGAAGCTCCAGCAGCCCCAACACAATCACTACAATCAGCAGGGAGGAGCTGAAAGCCTGGATGAAAGAGATGGAGAAAGCCGGCAGGACCGTCAATGTCACCTTCGACGAGGGCACCGGCACATGGCATGGCATTGCATACGCTTGTTTCAATCCGCAAGCCGGCGACGCCCAGGAGATGACATGCCATGGAGCACTGGTCATCACCCCCATCTCCATCATGGAGGATCCCGAGACCGTTTATGTGTTGGCTCTGCGAAGCAGCAATGACGAAATCTTCATCTTCACAGTTCATGGAATGATGATGATTAGCGAAGTGGCCGAGCCCTCCACTCTGATTGATGGCTACGAGGTGTCGATAACAGGCATGGTCAGCACTTTTGTCGATATGAATGGTGACACTTTTTCGACTTTGGAACTCGATGTAAATGAGGGAGATGTGATAAGTTTTTAAAAAAAAGTTGCATCGAGTGTAGTTTTTCGGTTTCGAGTTACGTTCTTATTATCGAAAACAAATCAGAAATCATTAATCAAATTTATAAACAAATAAAAACATCAAAAAAATGAAGAAAAACGTCTTTTTCGTCGCTATCGCAGCATTTGTCCTCACCTTGGCCTCCTGCCAGAAGGAAACCATCGCTCCCGTCAACAACTCTACTCCCAATGGCGGTGAAATCAACTCCAACGCTCGCGTCAAGACAACCTCTGACCTGCGCAACACCGACTGGACTTGCAGCATGACCCTCAACCAGATACTCTATGTCATGGGAGCCGACACCACCTGCATGCCCCCTATGGAGGGAACCTACGACTTGGGTCTGAACTTTAACGACAGCCTTGCCCACTTCACCTTCCCCGAGAACATCGAGGCCTACGGTCCTAGCGCCGACGAAAGCGAATTGGTTCAGGTCTTCGGTCTCTCCTACCAGTACTCCTACGACGGAGCCACCCACACCGGCTATTTGGTCTGCAACGCCGAGGATGATAACGGCAATGTGGTCCCCACACAGCTCCAGTTCACCTACGACGATGCCACCGACGTCATCACCTTCAATATCAATCTCTACTTTGCAAGCGAAAACCCTGAAGATGTCGACGACACCAACACCATCGTCTTCCCGCTCAACTTCGCCCGCAACGAATAAAACAGCAATTCATACATCAAAAAGGAAGCATCCACGTGAGGATGCTTCCTTTTTTTGTGCGGCAATTCTATTCGGCTGCGTCCGGTTCAAAACTTTGCGACCTGTAAAGTTGCTTTGTGTTCTGTTACCGCCCCGCGGTCGCCGCTCAGTAATCGGGTGGCGCTATGCACACAGGCTCATGGCGGTATCAGGCAACGACTCTGGAAGAGCTGCCCATCATGTCATTGATTGTCTGATTGACGAAATAACGGCCAAGCGATGGTGTCAGGTGTCAGATTGCAACAGACTATCCACCTCCTTGTCGCTTATTCCAAGGGCAGAGGCTATTTGCCCACGGTCCATGCCGTTAGAGTAAAGCATTCGGATTGCTGCCTGAAGCTGTTCCGACTGCTTGTTAAGTTGTTCCGACTGCTTGCTCAGCTGTTCCGACTGCTTGCTCAGCTGTTCCGACTGCTTGTTAATGACTTTCTTCGCATCTGAGGCTTCCTTCTTCGCATCCGAGGCCTCCTTCTTGTAGAGCATTATTTCTGTGTCGCGGTTTTCAAGTGCGGTGAAGATTTCTTCCTCAATGTTCATGCTGTGCCTGACTTGGTTGTCCGACGCGGCACTCAGCAGACGGGTAACGATGCGACGTGTATCCTCGTCATCCATCATCTCCTCGCTCACC
>CACZUZ010000021.1 GCA_902784465.1 uncultured Bacteroidota bacterium | reverse complement strand
AAGTCGGTGAACTTCGGTATTGTATATGGCATCAGTGCCTTCGGGCTCTCCGAGCAGTTGGGCATCAGCCGCAAGGAGGCAGCAGAGCTGATAGAAGAGTATTTCCAGCAGTACCCTGCCATCAAACAATATATAGACTCGAACGTGGAGTTCGCCAGAGAGAACGGCTACGCACAGACCCTGCTAGGCAGGCGTCGCTATCTCTACGACATCAACAGCAGGAACAACGCCCAGCGGCAGTTTGCGGAACGCAATGCGGTGAACATGCCGATACAGGGTACGTCGGCAGACATGATAAAGATTGCGATGATACGTATATGGAAGCGTTTCAAAGAGTTAGGGCTGTCGTCCAAAATGATACTACAGGTACACGACGAATTGGTGTTCGATGTCTACAACCCTGAAATCGAGCAGGTCAAGGAGATTGTGGCATACGAAATGATACATGCATTGCCGCTCACGATACCGGTAGAGGTGGGGATAGATGTTGGAAGGAACTGGCTGGAGGCACACTAAATAGAAGGTAAAGTGACAGAGAAGATTATATTAGGAATAGATCCAGGTACGCAGATATTGGGTTACAGCCTCGTCGAAGTGGTCGGGGACAAGCCTCGTGTGATGGTTCTTGATGTGTTGTATCTGAAGAAGATAGCCGACTTTAACCTTCGCATACGCAAAATATTCGACTCCACGTTGAGGCTGATAGACACGTTCCACCCCGACCATCTAGCCATCGAAGCGCCCTTCTTTGGCAAGAATGTGCAGTCGATGCTCAAACTGGGTAGGGCGCAAGGTGTTGCCATCGCTGCCGCGATGAGTCGCGACCTGTCGTTCTCGGAATATGAGCCGGCGACGATAAAGCAGACGGTGACAGGCAACGGCACGGCGACGAAGGAGCAGGTGGCGATGATGCTGAGGTCCATACTTCAGTTTCCGGACGAGACGCGCTATTACGATGCCACAGATGCTTTGGCGGTGGCATACACGTGCTATATGGAGCGTTGGAACCCTATGGCGGAGATACAGGAACAGTTGAATGTGAAGAAGAAGAAGCAGACGAAGTCGCGACGAGCGTCGTGGGCGGAGTTTGTGAACAGCAACCCAGAGGTGGTGGAGAGATGAACGGATGGGACGGATGAACGGATGGGACGGATGAACGGACAATCGGATGAACGGATGGACGGATGGGACGGATGGGACGGATGAACGGATGGACGGATGGGACGGATGAACGGACAATCGGATGAACGGATGAACGGATGGGACGGATGAACGGAAAATCCGAATATCCGAAAATCCAATTATCCGATAATCCAATTATCCAATTATCCAATTATCCGAAAATCCGAAAATCCGAATATCCAAAAATCCAAATTAATCATTAATACAAAAAATCATGGCAACAAAAACAGGAGAAGGATTCAGTAGCTCGTTTGGAGCAATCATGGCGGCCGCGGGGTCGGCTGTGGGTTTGGGAAATATATGGCGTTTCCCTTACATCTGCGGCAAATATGGAGGCGGCGCTTTCTTGATTGTATACATTGTCTTTGTGCTTTTCATCGGTATGGTGCTGATGATGGGTGAGTTCGTTATCGGACGCCGCTCGGGAGAAGACCCCATGAAGGCATACCCCGCCCTGAAACCCAAACGGCCTGGGTGGAAATATGTGGGACTGGCCGGACTTATGACCTGTTTCCTCATTCTGGCCATCTATCTTGTCATCTCGGGATGGACGCTCAACTATTTCTGGGAGTCGCTGACGGGCAGGCTTGCCGGCATAGCCGACAGCGATTTCGGTGAGCATTTCAAACAGTTTGCCTCTTCGGCTGGACGCCCGTTGCTTTGTGTTGCCATCTTCCTGGCTTTGACCGCTTTGGTCATCGTGGGTGGTGTAGACAAAGGCATTGAGAGGGTCTCGAAACTGTTGATGCCGATACTTGTCGTACTGCTTATTGCGCTTTGTGTTAGGTCGTTAACCCTTGAGGGCGCTTCGGCGGGACTATCCTATCTCTTTAAGCCCGACTTCAGCAAGCTCACAGGAGAGGGAGTGCTTGCCGCCCTCGGACAGGCGCTTTTCTCGCTGTCGGTGGGCATGGGAGTGATGATTGTTTATGGCTCTTATCTGCCTAAGGATGACAATATCCTGAAGACATCGTTATGGATTACCGTGTGCGACTTCGCCATCGCCATACTCTCGGGTGTGGCCATCTTTCCGGCAGTGTTCGCCTGTGGGCAGGATCCGACAGGAGGTCCAGGACTCGTCTATCAGGTTTTGCCTGTGGTATTCAATTCGATGGGTACTATCGGCCGTATATTCTCCATTACCTTCTTCCTGCTGCTGTCGCTGGCGGCCCTCACCTCGGCAATATCGCTGCTTGAGGCCCTCACACAGTGGTTTTCGGGCAAGCGGTTGGGTCGCACGGGCTCGGCTTTGACGGTGTCGTTGCTGGTCATTTTCCTTGCGGCTGCCGCATCGTTCTCCTTTGGCGACGGTATCTGGAGCGGCTTCAAGATTGCCGGCATGTCGCTGTTCGACCTGCTCGACAAGTTGACAGGTACCATCTTGCCTCCTGTATGTGCTTTGATGACCATCATCTTCTTCGGTTGGGTCATGAACAAGGAGGATATCATCGACGAACTATCGAACCACGGGATGGTGAAGATAGGCTACTTCAAGCTTTTCTACCATATCCTGGCGCGTGTTGTGGCGCCGTTGGCACTGCTGATAGTCCTTGTGGCTGGAATAATAGGAGGCTGACGGATGAAGATTGAGGGATATAATGCACTTGTGACTGGCGGCACGTCGGGGATGGGGCTGGAATACTGTAGACAGCTTGCTGCCAAGGGTTGCAACATCCTGATGGTCTCTAACCAACAGCAGCTGATAGAGGTCCTGCCTGGCAAACTGAGCGTTGAGTATGGAGTAAAGGCGTGGGGACTGTATGTGGACCTTACTCGCGAAGAGGCTGCCGGCGAGGTGTGGCGCTATTGCGAAGAACAACAGATAGCCATCGACATATTGGTCAACAATGCGGGCATGTTCTTCTTCCATGAGATAGATGCTGCGACGAGAGTTAAAGCATTGGCAATGCTGCAACTGCATATAATGACCCTCACAAAGCTAACCATGCTTTTCGGCGAGGCGATGAAGAAGAGACGCAGAGGCTACATAGTCAATATGTCGTCGATGGCGGCCCATCTGCCTACACCTGGCATAACCATCTATTCGGCAACAAAGGCTTACCTTAAAAGCTATTCCAAGTCGATGTTTTTTGAAATGGCACCCTACAATGTCGGTGTGACCGCGGTGATGCCTGGTGCGATAGCGACTCCGCTGTACCAGCTGAATTCGCGACTGTTGAAGATTGGTGTTGCCATAGGACTGATACGCACGCCGCAATGGCTGGTGAGGAGGGCATTGCGAGGTATGCTCCGCAAGCGAATGGTGGTGAGACCAGGCTCGATGAACTATATCGTACCGATGCTTGTAAGAATGCTGCCCAAGAGACTGGAACTTGCAATATGGAAGAGAGCAAAGGATGCTGTATGATAAACCGAGGAGAGATTTAGACCAGCAAAAACAAACACAGAACCGCAAACGGTAAACCCAAATCAATGCAACATATAAAGACAATAATTCGGACAACGTTACTCTTCTTGGTTTCGTGCGTTATGGTTTCGTGCGGCGAGATTGTCGTGAAGAAGACAATAGACCCCAAGGTGGCGAATTTCACCGCAGAATATGACCAGGATTTCGAGGGTGTGCTATATCCTTCGATGCTGTTGGCGCTGGCGAACAGTGACGAGGGGTTGGAACGGCCTCTGTTTCAGGTCTCCGTGACGGCACCGTCGAACAATGCCGTGCTTAGAGTCGTTATCGACTCTACATTGCTCAACTATGTGAGCATTACGCAGGAGACCCTTCCGAAGAAGGGGGAACGCTACACCTTCGAGCCTGTCATCAAATGGAAGTATGAGTCGCTCTACAAACTCAAGCAGCAGGGAAACATGGTGTTGACGTTCACCTGTTTCATCAATGATGAGGAGGTCGATTTGAAGAATGTGAAGCTCAATTTCAGGCCCGTCAACGAGTGTCTTATGTCGCAGGTGGGTGTCGACGGCAAGTACCATGACTACCGCTGGCTTTTTGCGGCATACGTGAACGAGGATCATCCTAAGATTGACGGTATGCTGAGCGAGATACTGTCGCAGGGTATCGTCACCACGTTTGATGGTTCGCGGAGCGAGAAGAAAGTTGACAACCAGATGCGTGCCATCTGGTTTTACGCTCTGAACAGAGGTATGGCATACGCCTCGATAACATGTACCTCGAATGGGTCGCGAAAGTCAAACTCGCAGTATATAAGGTTTTTCGATGATGTGTACAACAACCGGCAGGCCAACTGCATAGACGCTTGCGTCTTCTTCTCGTCGATAATGAGGAAGGCAGGGATGTACCCGCTGATTTTTGTAGAGCCGTGTCACGCCTATCTCGGTTACTACACCGACAAGAGCAAGAAGAAGATTGCGTTGCTGGAAACCACCATTACGGGATGGGTGAACCTGCCGGAGCTTGATGCCCATTACGACGAGGCAACAAGGAAGCTTGAAGACAAGTACTATCAAAAGATTGCCAAATATCTGACAGACAAACAAAAGAATTCGTATGAGGCCAGAGGCATGACCCTAGAGGAGATAAAGAAGGCTGTGGCCAACAATCTCTTCGACCGTGCCAGTGAGTACCAGAAAGAAAACTACAATAACAACAAGGTGTTTTTCGCCGATACATTGCAGCCGACATATAAGATGCTTGACATAGAGGTGCTTAGGAAGCATGTGTCCCCAATACCAGCTGTTGACAACTAAGAAAACCATTTCTAACTTGAGATACGCAATACACCTAGCATATAACGGAGCCAACTATTGCGGTTGGCAGACCCAGCCTGAGTTGCCCACCGTGCAGCTGACGCTGGAGCAGGCGCTGAGCACGTTGCTTCGCTGCCCCACCGCCGTCGTGGGGTGCGGAAGGACGGATACCGGCGTGCATGCGTCGGACTTCTATGCCCACTTCGACATCGATAGAGAACCGGACAGTAATCTGGTTTTCAAGTTGAACAGCTATCTGCCGCCGGATATTGCCATCTATGATATTTTCAGGGTGGTGGACAATTTTCATGCCCGCTTCTCGGCGTTGTCGCGCACCTATCAGTATCATGTGTCGGATGCACGTCTGCCCTTTGCTCAGGGGCTATACAGCCGCATCTATTTCAAGCCCGACGTCGAGTTGATGAACGAGGCGGCGAAAGTGCTGATGGAATACGACGATTTTACCAGTTTTGCCAAGCTGCATACTGACAACAAGACCAATATCTGTCACCTGACACAGGCGCACTGGGACAGGAAGGATGACGAGATAGTGTTCACAATCAGGTCGAACCGTTTCCTTCGCAATATGGTAAGGTCGGTGACAGGGACATTGCTTGATGTGGGACGAGGAAAGTTGAGTCTCGACGGCCTGCGTGAGATTATAGAGAAGAAAAACCGTTGTGCCGCCGGTGTGAGCATGCCGGCGCAGGGGCTATTCCTCACTTATGTCGAGTATGAATGGGAAAAGTTGAAATAAAAGATATAATAATGAAATACACAGAAGTAACAATTACGATTTCGAAGACGGATCCTTATCGCGACTTGCTGATATACAGTCTTGGTGATGAAGGACCATACGACAGTTTCGAGAATACCGCCAATGGAGTGAAGGCTTACGTCGAAACGGAGAAATACGATGAGGAGTTTCTTGTTTCGAGCCTCGAGGAACTGAAGGCGATGGATGAACATCTGGAATACAGCTATGCTGTGCAAGAGATGCCCGACAAGGACTATAACGAGGAATGGGAACGGCAGCATCAGGCTGTGCTTGTAGATGGTTTCTGCTGGGTGCGGGCACCGTTTCATCCGCACCGTGACGACGTGAAGTATGAGATTGAGATAGAGCCTAAGATGTCGTTCGGAACGGCTCATCATGCAACAACCTACCTGATGCTCTCACTGTTGGAACAGGAGGAGCTGGAGGGGAGACGTGTACTCGACATGGGCAGCGGCACAGGAGTGCTGGCAATACTTGCCGCCATGAAGGGTGCGTCCTACGTCGAGGCTATCGACGTGGATGAGTGGGCATTCCGCAATGCAAAGGAGAATTTCGAACGCAACAGGGTGTCGGTCACACCGTTGCTGGGCGATGCCTCGCTGCTGACGGTAGACAAGCATTTCGATGTCATCCTTGCCAACATCAACCGTAACATACTGATGCGCGATATGAAGGCTTACGCAAGGGTCTTGAATCCTGGCGGTACCCTTTTCCTCAGTGGTTTCTACGAGCATGATGTTGATGCGCTACTTGCCGTTGCCGAGGAACTCGGTTTGCGACCAGTGCTACAAAAGAGCCGCAACGAATGGACAGCCCTCAAGTTGGAGAAAAAATGATGGTTCTCTATTTCGTTATAACGTTATAACGTTATTCCGACAATTTTAAAAAAAATAAATATCATGGATCTTTCAGGAAGAAGAAGAAGTACCAATGTTGACGACCGCCGTGGTAAGAAAGGCGGCGCAATTGCCGGTGTCGGTATTGGCGGTGCGATAATCGCCGCACTTTTAGCATTGCTGATGGGTGGAGACCCATCGGAAGTTGTTCAGCAACTCGGTGGACAACAGACACAAACGGAGTATGTTCCATCGGAACAGGAAGAGCAGTTCCGCGTCTTTGCCGAGCAGATATTAGCCAGCACGGAAGATGTGTGGGCCGCTGAGTTCAAGCGTATGGGTAAGCGTTACGAGGCTCCCACGCTGGTGCTGTTCCACGGCAGCGTGCAGAGCGGCTGCGGCAGTGCCAGTTCATCGATGGGACCTTTCTACTGCTCGGCAGACAAGTGTGTCTATCTGGACCTTGATTTCTTCAACGAGATGCCCAAATCGCTTGGCGCGGGCGGCGACTTTGCATACGCTTACGTCATAGCGCATGAGGTTGGTCACCATGTGGAGAACCTGCTCGGCATCCTCGGGCCAGCCCATGAGCAGATGTCGAGGGCTTCGAAGAACGAAAAGAACAAGATTAGCGTTCGCATCGAATTGCTTGCCGACTTTTATGCTGGAGTGTGGGGATACCACGAGAACAAGATGTTCGGTTCGCTTGAGGATGGCGACCTGGAAGAGGCCATCAATGCAGCCCAGAAGATTGGCGACGACTACTTGCAGAAGAATGCCCGTGGATACGCCACGCCAGAGTCGTTCACCCACGGCACCTCTGCCCAGCGCATGCGCTGGCTGAAGAAGGGACTCTCGACTGGCGACATGAGCAAGGGCGACACTTTCTCGGTGCCGTACGACTCACTGTAGAGATGATTGTATTCATTGACACAGAGGTCAATCCGCACACTCTGAAGGCGGAGGATTTCGGAGCGGTAAGGGAGGATGGCGCTGTTTTGCACTCCCATTCCAAATCCGACTTCGATGCTTTTGTGTCGGTGTGCGACACGGTTTGCGGTCACAACATCATCAATCACGACCTGAAATACACTTCGTTGCCAGGCAATCCCACCATTGTCGATACTCTGGTGCTGTCGCCCCTGCTGTTTCCCAAACGGCCTTATCATCGTTTGGTGAAGGATGACAAGCTGCAGGTGGATGAGCTGAACAATCCCGTGAACGATTCCATGAAGGCTCGCGATTTGCTGAACGACGAGGTGGCATCGTGGAACCAGTTGTCGCTTGACAGACAGGAATTATACTATCAGCTTCTGCATGATACGGAACAATTCAAGGGATTCTTCAGATACATTGGGTATGCTTCGACATTTCGACAATTCCTGCCTGGCATAGACTTAAGAGAGCAACCTGATATCAGGCAACTGATTCTAAGGGAGTTTGAGGGCAGGATGTGTAGCCATGCGAATTTCGATACTTTAGTAAGACAATATCCGATAGAGCTGGCATATTGCTTGGCTGTGATTGGGGCTGACGACGTTTTCTCCATCACGCCTGCCTGGGTGAGCCGGAACTATCCTCATGTGGTCAATGTGATGAATATGCTTTGCAACACATCGTGCGGAGTATGTGACTATTGTCGTGAACGTTTGGATGCCAGGAGTGGTTTGAAGGAGTTCTTCGGCTTTGATGAGTTCCGAGTCTTTGACGGCATCCCTATGCAGCAACAAGCGGTAGAATCGGCAATCCGAGGAGAATCGTTGCTGACCATATTCCCTACCGGAGGTGGCAAGAGCCTCACGTTCCAGTTGCCTGCATTGATGGCTGGCCGCAACACACATGGACTCACCGTGGTGATTTCGCCGTTGCAGTCGCTCATGAAAGACCAGGTTGACAACTTGTCGGCGCGTGGTGTCAGCGAGGCTGTGACCATCAACGGACTGCTTGACCCTATCGAACGTTCTGTCGCCATCAGCCAGGTGGCTGACGGGACAGCCAACTTGCTCTATATCTCTCCCGAGATGTTGCGTAGCAAGACCATAGAGCGTCTGCTGACAGGAAGAAACGTGGAACGCTTCGTTATCGACGAGGCACACTGCTTTTCGGCATGGGGACATGATTTTCGTGTGGATTATTTGTATATAGGGGATTTCATACGCCAGCTGCAGGAAAAGAAAAATCTTGACAACCCCATTGCCGTCTCCTGTTTTACGGCGACAGCCAAGCAGAAGGTCATCAGTGATATATGCGATTACTTCAGGACGAAGCTAGGACTGGAGCTTAAGATTTTTGCCGCCAATGCAGAAAGAAAGAACTTGCGTTACTCTGTGCTTCATGCCGATACGGCGGACGAGAAGTACAACCTATTACGTTCCTTGATACTGGGCCACAACTGTTCGTCGATTGTATATGTCTCACGAACACGACGCACTCGCGAATTGGCGGAGCATCTGGTCAGCGACGGCATACGGGCATTGCCCTATAACGGCAAGATGGATGCTGCCGAGAAGGTGAAAAACCAGAATGCCTTCATGTGCGGCGAGGTACAGGTGATTGTCGCCACCTCGGCGTTTGGAATGGGGGTAGACAAGAAAGACGTGGGCCTGGTAGTGCACTATAATATCAGTGACTCGCTGGAGAACTATGTCCAGGAAGCAGGGAGAGCTGGACGTGACCCACAGATGCAGGCCGAGTGCTTTGTGTTGTATGCTGACAACGACCTCGACAAGCATTTTATTCTTCTCAATCAGACTAAGTTAAGTATCAGTGAAATACAACAAGTGTGGAAAGCTGTCAAGGAGCTAACCCTCAAGCGTGACCATGTCAGTTGTTCTTCATTGGACATAGCACGTCAGGCGGGATGGGGTGACGAAGTGGAAGACCTGGAGACACGTGTCAAGGCGGCAATAGCTGCTTTGGAAGAGGCCGGTTTCATCCAGCGTGGCAGCAATTCGCCCAATGTCTTTGCCACCGGTATAAAGGTGAAGAATATGGAAGAGGCACGTCAGAAGTTGATGACTTCCAGTCTCTTCGACGAACAGTCGCGCGAAGAGGCTGCACGTATCATCAAGTCGTTGATAAGTGCACATGCCACAGCCGAAGGTCGTGGCGCAGAAGCGGAAAGCCGTGTCGATTACCTGGCAGACATCCTTGGGCTAACCAAAGAGACTGTGATTAGGAACGTCAACCTGATGCGGCAGGAAGGCTTGTTGGCTGACAGTCGTGACATGCAGGTATGGATTTCCAGGGGAACCACCCTTCGCAACCTCGATATGGTGTTGAAAATGGAGCAATTTCTTTTGCAGAGGATAGGAGATGAAGTGCAGAGGATAAGCTATAAGGAACTGAACGAGGAGGCGCAAAGGGCGGGATTGTCCTTTTCGAATGTCAAACGTCTAAGGACGCTTCTGCATTTCTTGTCGTTGAAGGGCTATGTCTATAAGCAGGAACACAGCTACAGCGACAGTGTGAGCCTCCGTCGGCAGGCACCGGCAGAGACGACGATGGAAAGGTTCGAACGCCGTATGGATATCTGCCGCTTTGTTGTGGATACGCTTGGCCCCCAACGAGACAACGCCAAAGAGTTGACATTGGTAAATATATCCATAGTGGAGCTACTTCAACAGTTCATCGCCAGTAGGCAAGAGACGATGTTCGCAGAATATGAGAAGCCTACGATAGCAGACATTGAGGAAGCACTGCTGTATCTCACCAAGATGGAACTCATGAAGATAGAAGGAGGCTTCATTGTCATCTACAACACTATGCAGATAGACCGTATTGCCGACCGTCGCACGCGATATGGCAAAGAGCATTACCGACTGTTGGACGAATTCTACAAGCAGCGCATCCGACAGATACACATAGTGGGAGAATATGCCAACCTTATGGTTAGCGACTACGAGGCGGCGTTGCGTTTCGTGAGCGACTACTTCACGATGGATTTCCGCAGGTTCATCAATCATTATTTCAAGGAAGAGAGGCGAGTGCAAATAGACCAGAACATTACGCCAGCCAAATACAACAAACTCTTCGGTCAGCTCTCCAACCGCCAGCGTGAGATTATCGACGACAAACAGTCTAAATGTATTGTAGTGGCTGCGGGACCTGGAAGTGGCAAGACGAGGGTGCTGGTGCACAAACTCGCATCGCTCTTGCTTTTGGAAGATGTGAAGCATGAGCAACTGTTGATGCTGACCTTCTCGCGTGCTGCCGCTACCGAGTTCAAGAAACGTCTCGTCGATTTGGTAGGCAATGCCGCCCATTATGTGGACATCAAGACCTTCCATTCCTATAGCTTTGACCTCATAGGCAAACAGGGAAGCCTTGATGAGGCGAAAGAGGTGGTGCTTCATGCCGCCGAGATGATTGAAAAAGGCGAGGTGGAAAAGTCGAAGATAGCCAAGAGCGTGCTGGTTATCGACGAGGCGCAGGACATGGGAGCCGACGACTTCCGGCTGGTTCAGGCTCTGATGCGTCAGAACGAGGAGATGAGAGTCATTGCCGTCGGCGATGACGACCAGAATGTCTATGCTTTCCGTGGGTCTGATTCCCGATATATGCAATCCCTTGTAGACCAAGAAGGGACCAGATTGTATGAGATGACCGACAACTACAGGTCGTCGAGTGCTGTGGTGGAGTGTGCCAACCGTTTTGTGCAGCGGATTCCGGGACGGATGAAGACCACACTTATCCAGTCGGCAACGGGACAGAAAGGCAAAGTTGCTGTGTTGAAATCGTTGTCAGAGGCTGAGATAAAAGTGGAAGGAAGCACAGCCCTGCTTACCCGCACCAACGAGGAAGCAATGCAGGTGGCATACGAATTGGAGTGCCGCGGCCTGCATGCAACCATTGCACAGTCGATGGGAGGATTCCGCTTTGGCAGCCTTGCTGAGGTGCGTTATTTTGTTAAGCAGATAGGGGAAGAGGAGTGGACTACAATTTCAAAAGAGAGGTGGCAGGAGGCCAAAAGACGCACGCTGGAAACATACAGTTCAAGCAGCTTGCTTGGTGCCATGAAGCGTTTCTTTGCTGATTTCGAGGAAACCCACAAGGCTTATTACCGTAGCGACTTGCAAGAGTTTATCTTTGAGTCGAACATAGAAGATTTTGTTTCTGCCGATGACAAGTCGGTCTTTGTCAGTACGATACACAAGGCTAAGGGACGTGAGTTCGATACCGTCTACCTTTTGTCGTCTGTGCCTGATGGTTGGGACGTGAATGAAATGCGGGCCTATTATGTGGGACTAACTCGGGCGAAGCGGAACCTCTTCCTCGTCACGAAACCTCCAGTCGAGTATTCGTCGATATCGATAGCGTTGGGAATGCGTGACGTATGGCTCGACTTTTTCAAAGGTCGCAAGGAGAGTGTGCTACGCCTGAGAAGTGGTGACAGTCTGCAGTATAAAAACGGCTGTTTTTACAACGGACAGGGTGTGGCTATCGCCGCATTGTCTGAGTCGGGCAAAACCAAGTTGAATGAATGGAAAGGTAAAGGATACAAGGTCGCCAGTGCCAAAGTGAGCTACACATTGGCGTGGAAACCAGTGAATTCCGAGACAGAATATGCTGTTTGCCTGGTGAATGTTGTTCTCTCTGGCACAAGACCAGGCTCGTAATCCTCTTCCCAGGGGTTGGGGGTGTTGACAGTCCGTTTATTTCTTTGCTTTTATCCAGGCTTTCATTTGGGCGGTCTGGGTTGCGGTGGCGGTGGTGTTCCCGAAGATGTCGACGTAGCCGACAATCTTTTTATCGTAGTTTTTGGTGTCGTAGGCGTAGAACTTGAATAACTGGTCGTTGACGGTGAAGATGTCTTGGTAGGGACCTTGAATGATTACTTTGCCTGAAAGGTCGATGACTGAGATGCTTCCGTCGTCGTTGATGGTTCTGGCAAAGCCGTTTCCCATGTAATTCAGTTCCTTGTAGCGGCAAGGAAGCACGATGTTGAAGTTGCTGTCGACGATGCCCCACAGAGAGTCTTCCATTACAGTGGAGTAGTCGCTGTATACAGAAAATATGCTTTCTTCATAGTTGAAATAAGTGGCTACTGTTGCATTCTGGAAAGAGGCTATAAGTGCTCCTTTGCGGTCGTAGATGTCGCACGAGTCATAATCCTTGCACATGACCAAATACTTGTCGTTGATGATACCGCACTGTTGGTACTCTATTGGCACCAGCGTCTTACCCTTGCTGTCCACAACACCGTATTCGCCATCAAGGCTGAAATTGATATCGGAGTATCTCTTTACGATAAAAATGGTATTCTGCCACAGTGGCTTCTGAATTTCGTAGCTTTCGTCGAAAAGGTGTTTCACATTGCCTTTCTTGTCAATCAGCATCTGCTTCTCGTCCTTGTTTACCAGAGCAGTACCGTTTTCGAATTTCCATCCGGTGAAGTCATATTTGGCAGGAATGACGATGTTGCCTTTCATGTCGACGAATCCGCACATGTCGTTCTTCTGGAAGCCTGCCAGCCCTTCGCTGAAACGGTCTATCCATTGGTAGGGCCCTATCTTTCTGTTGCCGTCGAAGTCGGTGACCGTCATGACTTCGGATTCCTCCTCGGCATTGAAGAAAAAGAGTAAGCGGTTGTCCATGTCGATGCCGAAGGGCTGGTCGAACTTGAAGGGGACCAGGATTTTGCCATTGGTGTCGACGGCACCGTAAGTCCACTCTTTGGGCAGACAGGCGTAGCCGTTGCCAAAGAAGTCACACATGTCGACACATTCGAGGCAATCGATGTCGCGGTCGTATTCCATGGGTAGCACCCAACGCATGTTCTTGTCGATGAGCCCCATCGTCGTGTCGCCGACAACAAGGAAAAGTGAAGTGCCATACTGGCGGTATATATGATAGCGGTTGGGTAGCAGCACGTTGCCGTCCAGATCGACGATGCCTTGCAAGTTGTTGGTGTCGGTGAAGATGGCAAAATTGCAGTCGGCCTCGAAGTCGAATCCATAGTGGGTATCGTATGTTTGGAGTAGTTTTGCCAGTTTGCCAACAAGTTGCTTGCTTTGGTCATTGGACAGACTGCTGCTTTGAGCCATGGCGATGATGGGCAGCAAAAGGAAAATGAGGATTACTCTTTTCATAATGGTTTTCAAATGCTAAAAGAGTGATGGATAAGTGGATAGGAATGAGAGGGCGTACAAGGAGTACGCCCCTAAAGATTAGTTGATGATAGATGAGATTTTGCTGTAGACAAGGTCCCACTTGAGGTAGACGGCGGCGGCGAGGGCGAGGATGATGACGAGGATGATAATCCAAATCCAGCCGTGGCGTTTCTTGCGTGGGAGCGTGGTTTCCAGTTCGTCGGGTTGTTCGTCGTGTGCCTCCTCTTTGTTGAGGGGAGCGTCGGCGGTGATGGCAGCTATGGAGTCGGCACGGTCGAGCACGGCTTCCGATGGCTGTACGGCTTCTGGCTCAGCGACAGGCTGCGTGGCGGCGACAGGCTCGGGCTCGTTGATGGGTTCGGGTTCTGCTGTAGGTTCAGGTTCTGATGCCGGTTGCGCTTCGGCTACAGGACTGGCTTTTACCTCGGGTTCCACTGTCTTGGTGACGGGGACGGCATCGGCGGTACGGATGTCGGGGTGTTGCAGGTTGCCGGCGAAGAAGTCTTCCATGAGTTTATGCGATTTGGGGTCGCTGATGGCTTTGGTGACGCGGTTGTTGACCGACAGGGTGGAGGCATGCCCACAGAAGGGGCATGCCTTTTCGCTGTCATAGAATGGGCGACCGCAATGGTTGCATCTGATGAGGTTCATCTGTTTATTATTATTTGTTTCGTATGATTGATGTTGAATACAGCTTCACAATTCACAATTCACAATTCACGATTCACAATTCACTACTTCAGTTTTTTGTTGAACCAGTCGATGAAGTTGCGGTGCCAGAGGAGGCTGTTCTGGGGATGCAGTACCCAGTGGGTCTCGTCGGGGAAGTAGAGGTAGCGGGCATCGAGTCCGCGGATTTTGGCGGCATTGTAGGCTGCCATGCCCTGGCTGGCGACGATACGGAAGTCGAACTCGCTGTGGACTACGCAGATGGGGGTGTTCCACTTGTCGACAAAGAGGTGCGGCGAGTTGCTGTAGCTCTTCTTGGTTTGGGGGGTATTAGCCCAGTAGGGGCCGCCGAGGTCCCAGTTGGTGAACCACAGCTCTTCGGTCTCGAGGCACTGTTGTTCGAAGTTGAACATGCCGTTGTGGGCAAGGAAGGCCTTGAAGCGGCGACCCTCGTTGTAGCCTTTCACGCCGTAGTTGTGTCCGGCGAGCCAGTAGACGCTGTATCCGCCGAAGCTGGCGCCGCAGGCACCTATGCGCTCGCGGTCAATCTGCTTCATATTGTCGGCAAAATAGTCGGTTGCAATCATGTAGTCATTCATGCAGAGTCCGCCATAGTCGCCACTGATTTCCTCACACCACTTGGTGCCGAAGCCAGGGACACCGTGGCGGTTGGGGGCGATGACGAAGTAGCCGGCACCGCTCATGACCTGGAAGTTCCAGCGTGTGCTCCAGAACTGGCTGACCATGGTCTGGGGACCGCCTTCGCAGAAGAGCAGGGCAGGGTATACCTTGGTGCTGTCGTAGTCGTAGGGGTAGATGAGCCATGTGAGCATGTCCTGTCCGTCGCTGCTCTTGATCCAGTGCTCCTCGACCTTGCCCATGCGTACCTGCGAGAGGACTTCGTCGTTGAAGGTGGTGAGCTTGGTACCCTCTTTCTTGTCGTCGCTGAGGTTGTAGGCGTAGATGGTGGCGGGGTAGGAGATGCTGACTTGGTTGGCGTAGATTTTGTCGCCACAGAGCTGGAAGCCGTTCACGTCATGGTAGCCGTGGCTGATCTGGCGGATGCTCTTGTCGGCGGTGTTGAAGGCGAAGATTTCGTTCATGCCGCGATACATCACAACGGCAAGCATCTCCTTGTCGTCGCTGGTCCATGTGATGCCGCTCACGCCGTAGTCGAAGCCCTCGGTGTAGTCGGTGCGTGTGCCATTGGCTATGTCGTAGACCATCAGGCGGAGCTTGTCGCTCTCGTAGCCGTCACGCTCCATGCTCTCCCATGCTATCTTGGAGCCGTCGTTGCTGAAGACGGGGTTCTGGTCGTAGCCCATGATGCCCTCGCTGATGTTCTTGGTGCTCTTGGAAGCGATGTCGTAGAGGTAGATGTCGCTGTTGGTGCTCATGGCATAGTCCTTGCCGGTTTTCTTGCGGCAGGTGTAGACAATCTGCTTGCCGTCGGGCGAGAAGTTGAACTGCTCAATGCCGCCCCAGGGACGCATGGGACACTCAAAAGTGCTGTCGACGATGGCGACGGCATCCTTCATGTCGATGGTGGGCGTAAGGTCGGCGAGGAATATCTGCGGGTATTCGTCAACCCACTGGTCCCAATGGCGGTACATGAGGTCTTCGTTGATGCGACCGGTGGTCTTGTCGAGGCCATCGAAGAGGGGTGCCACGTCGTTGGCATGCTTCACGGGGAGGTCGGCGATGAAGATCACCTGCTTGCCGTCGGGCGAGAGCTTGAAGCCTTCGATGAAGGTTTCAAAAGTGGTGACTGCGTTCTCCTGGTTGTTTTTGACATCGACGCTGCGAATCTCGTTTTCGCGGCAGAAAAGCAGCGTGTTGTCATCTTTCCATACTGGGTTGAACTCGCTGCTGGCGGTATTGGTGAGGCGTGTGGCCTCGCCGCCGGAGGTGGGCATGACGTAGAGCTCGGCGTTGCCCTTGTTCTCCTGCATGTCGTAGTAGGTGAGGGTGTAGGCCAGCTTGCTGCCATCGGGCGAGACGGCATATTCGCCCATCTTGCCCAGAGCCCACATCACGTCGGGCGTGAACTGGCCATTGTTGATTTGAATTTCAGGTTTTCCGATGACCTTCGATGAGGTTTCTTCGGGTGCTTGCTTGTGGCAGGCGCATACGAGTGCCAGCGAAGCCAATGCGATAATTGTTTTTTTCATTGAGGTTTTATTTTTTTTGTTTTTATTTTTTTCTTTTTTTTCGTTGATTTTTTCGTTGATTTTTTTTCGTTATAACGTTATAACGTTATTTCGTTATTCCGAGGCCTCGTTATAACGTTATAACGTCATTCCGTTATAACGCCTTCTCCTCAGACCCTCCGCATCAGGTTGCCTATCACTGAGGCTTTCCAGGAGGCGAAGTCGCCGGCCAGTATATGTTGGCGTGCTGTGCCGACGAGGGTGAGGTAGAAGGTGAGGTTGTGGATGGATGCTATCTGAAGGCCGAGCAGTTCCTCGGCCTTGATGAGGTGGTGCAGGTAGGCGTAGGTATAGACGCGGTCGGCTTCGGCCGGCGAGGTGGGGTCGATGGGTTCGAAGCAGTGCTCCCATTTCTTGTTCTTGATGTTGACGGTGCCGTTCCAGGTGAAGAGCATACCGTTGCGACCGTTGCGGGTGGGCATCACGCAGTCGAACATGTCGACGCCACGCTCGATGGCTTCGAGCAGGTTGGCAGGGGTGCCCACGCCCATGAGGTAGCGGGGACGCTCTTTGGGAAGTATCTCGTTGACGACCTCTATCATCTGGTACATCACCTCTGTGGGCTCTCCGACGGCGAGGCCACCGATGGCGTAGCCGTAGGCGTTTTTCTCGGCGGCATGGTGTGCGCTGCGTGTACGCAGGTCGGGGTACTTGCATCCCTGCACGATGGGGAAGAGAGCCTGACGGTGTCCGTACAGGGGCTCGGTCTCGTTGTAGCGTTTCACGCAACGATCCATCCAGCGGTGGGTCAGCTCCATCGACTTCTTGGCATAGTCGTAGGGCGACTCGCCAGGTGGGCATTCGTCGAAGGCCATCATGATGTCGCTGCCTATTTGTCGCTGTATTTCGATGACATTCTCAGGCGTGAAGGTGTGGCGGCTGCCGTCGATATGCGACTTGAATGTACAGCCCTCTTCTTTGATCTTGCGGCTGGCGGCAAGCGAGAAGACTTGGAAACCGCCGCTGTCGGTGAGGATGGGGCGTTCCCAGTTCATGAAGCGGTGTAGTCCTCCAGCAGCCACGAGGGTCTCCATGCCAGGGCGCAGGTAGAGGTGGTAGGTGTTGCCGAGTATGATTTTGGCGTTGATGTCGTTGCGTAACTCGGATTGGTGCACAGCCTTGACGCTGCCGGCGGTGCCTACGGGCATGAAGATGGGCGTGGGTATGTCGCCGTGGTCGGTATGCAGTGTGGCAGCACGCGCATTGGTCATGGTGTCTGCCTTTTCAATAGTGAATTTGAACGGCTCGGTATTTTGCATTTAAATATGTGTACAATATTAAATAAATCGTTCAACAAATCAACAAATCAACTCCTTAACACTCGAACTGTTGATAAATTGTTTTTAAAATAAAATGCAAAGTTACAAATATTTTACAAATAACGACTAATTTTGTAAAATCAAAAAGTAAAGAAAATGAATTTTGAAAATGTGTTAAACAGCACATACACACTAGTTTTGCTTGCTGTGCTAGTGTTGTCTTTTTTGGTGTTATGCCTTTATTATGGGCTTACGTGGCTTCGTGTGGGGCGATGCAAAAAGGATGTCGTGAGCCGTCAAGGCTCGGTGGCAGCCCATAAGCCCTCGGTATCGGTGGTGATGGTTGTCCACAACGAGGCTGAGTTCCTGAAAAAGAGCCTGCCATATCTTTTGGAGCAAGATTATCCTGACTTTGAGGTCGTTGTTGTTAACTACACTTCTACCGACGACACTCAGTTTGTGCTTAGGGTTTGTGCTGAGAACTACCATAATCTGAAGCCCATCACCTTGAAGAATGACGTCAATATGTTCCAGGGCAGGAAATATCCCCTCTCGATAGGCATCAAGTCGTCCACCAAGGATGTGGTATTGCTCACCGAGGCGGAGAGCACGCCGCGCACATTCGACTGGATTAGCCGCATGATGCAGGGATTTAGCGGTGGCACACAGGTCGTTATTGGCTACAATGTTGTGAAAGGCAATGGCAAGCTGCTGGGCGCGTTCCAGCAATATGAGAACATGACCTACAATGCCTCTTATCTCGGGGCAGCGATGTTGGGGAACCCCTTTACCGCCACTGGGCGAAACCTGTCGTACCGTCGCGATTTCTTCTTCAAGCAGGGTGGCTTTATCAGCCATTACAGCATATCCGACGGGGCTGATGACCTCTTTGTCAACCAGAACGCCAATAGCCGTAACAGTGCATTGGTTTTGAGTGGTGACGCAGCAGTGTACAGTGAGGCGCGACACTCATTCGTGACGTGGCATCAGGATAGAGTTCATCGTCTTTGTACACGCAGATATTACGGACTGAAAGACAGGCTGATGCTGTTGATATATCCCTTGTCGCAACTGCTTTTCATTGTGTCTGTGGTATTCCTGTTTTTAGGGCAGGTATTTCCGTGGCAGATATTGCTGGGAGTGCTTCTTCTGAAATTCTTATGGCAAATAGTGTGCTCTTTGTCTCTTGCTAAGAAGTTTGAAATCAAAAAGATACAATTTTTTTCACCTTTTTTTGAATTTTATTTTCTGATTGCAAATACTTTTTTGACCTTGTTCGCGTTACGTAGGAAAAAGAAGCAATGGAGGTAAAATCACATCTGACGAGCGAGAAAGCCCAAAGGGACTACTTGTTGGTGCAGAGGGCAAGGGAGCATGGCGACCAGCGTGCATACGCCGACTTGATGCGGATGTACAAGGAGCCTATCTACTTGCTGCTGCTCAAGATGACCAACAATCCCATAGAGGCCGATGATCTCACCATCGAGACATTCGGCAAGGCTTTTGCTTCGCTCCATCTCTACACTCCTACCCACGCTTTCAGCACCTGGCTATACTCCATTGCCACTAACAATTGTGTTGACTATATCCGCAAAAGACGCTTACAGACGGTATATCTGGACGACATCTGCACCACGTCGGTGGGTGACGTATATGAGTACTCCATACCTTCAGAGTCGAATAATCCCGAAGAGAGTTTTATCCATGAGCAGCGCATCAACTTGCTGCGCGAGGTTGTGAGGCAGCTCAAGCCACGATACCGGAGGCTGGTAGAGATGCGCTACTTCGACGAGAAGACCTACGAGGAGATTGCCTCTGAACTGAATATGCCGTTGGGCACTGTGAAGATACAGCTTTTCAGGGCTCGCGACCTGCTGCGGAACATATTGAACGGAAAGAAAGAATCGATATGAACGATAAAGACCGAGACCGATGTAGCGACGAGGCTGGACCCGTCGCTGAAAAAAACTGCTATAAATCGAAATGTCGCATGGGCTGCATAGCTTTGCTGTGCAGTGTGGTCTTTTTGTTCTGTCTTCCCTCACCTCTTAATGCTCAATTGTTTAAGCCCACACAGTTGCGAGGCTTGTCGCTGACAGTCGATATCGGTGTTTTACGTGCCGACAACCGTCATGCCAACTTCTACAACGGCAATCCTGACAATGTCAACACGTTAGGACGAATACTATACAGCGAAACATACGGCAACCAGATTTGGAATAATCTGAGCGCGAAAGATTTGATTGGGGAGTCGGTAGGCAACTACAGGCAAATCAAAGTCGCCGAGTATGGCGACATGTACTATCGTCTTGCGTTCCAGCTGGGTATGGGTTTCAGGTACGATTTTGAGTTGAGCCATTGGGCTTGGCAGTTGAAGTTCGACTTTGCCAAACTCAATTCCGTCGGCATGGTGCTGCTCGAGAGCGGCAAGGGGACAGTCTACCTTACCAACCAGGACCGCTATGTGGATTGCCCTTTAGCGGGCTCGGAACGGCGTATATACATCGATTTGGGCTTGATACGCAAATTTAAGCTTCGCAACGGAATGGACATCGAATTGTCGGTTGGCGGCAATGTCAACAACACCAAGGTGGAGAGCAGCGACATACAAATCGGCGGAATCACCTACAGCATACTCGATATCTGGGGCGGCCAGTCGCCGTCGTCATACGTGGCCAGCTATGAATATGTAAACCAAGGGGGTATAGGCTATGGCGGATATGCGTCGGTGGCCTTTGGCTTCACGCTGCCAGTTGGAACGGCGATGACTCTATCGTATGTGTTCCATTATAATAAAGTAAACCTTCTGGGCTACGACAGCTTCGCCCCACATCACGCAGTAAAGCTTAATGTTGCACTAAATAACTTTTCGTTCTTTTGATAGATAATCTAGATAATCTAGATAATCTAGAAATTCTAGAAAAAACCAAAACCTTTAAACAATATAAATGATAGATTTTGAACCATTGTCTGAAAGCAGACACAGCCATTTTGCAGAAAAGCTCTTCGAATCGGCATTTCCCGAAGAAGAGCGTCCTCCGTTTAGAAGCCTCGAGGACCGAGACGAGAGGTTTCATTTTCTTGTGGCTACATTAGATGACGAGCCGCTTGGAATATTGACCTATTGGGTCTTCGAGGAGTTTGCTTATATTGAACATTTTGCCATCGACAAGGAGTTCCGCAACAGGGGTCTTGGCAAGGCCACTATGCTCAGTTTCATGTCGCAGTACCCCGACCAGGTGGTGCTCGAGACTGAGTTGCCGTCGACCGAACAGGCCGACCACCGTCTGGAGTTCTACACCGACCTTGGATTCACGCGCAATCCCCAGGAATATTGGCAGCCATCCTACCGCGGCAAAAACAAGCTCGTTTTGCAGATGATTGTGATGTCAAAATATGAACTGGATGACGGCGAATTTGACGAAATGCGCGACATTTTATACCGTGAAGTATACCATTATAAAGGTCCACAGAAAAAATAATTTGTTTTGTTTCTCTCGTAAAATCAGTTTTTTATATGGTATTTTTTGAAAATAATTAAAAAAAATTTTGCCAGTATTGAAAATGTGTGTACTTTTGCACCCGATTTCGAGAGAGAAAAAAACATTTTTTTGACAGAAATCATTGATGGCTCCTTAGCTCAACTGAATAGAGCATCTGACTACGGATCAGAAGGTTGCAGGTTTGAATCCTGCAGGAGTCACTAAAAGAAGAGGAAAGTAGTTTCCTCTTTTTTTTTGTGATAGACTTTCTAGATTTTCTAGATTTTCTAGACTTTCTAGACTTTCTAGACTTTCTAGTATTACTAGCAAGTCATCTTTTCTTTTCATACAATTTTTCCTTTTTTTCTCCGTTTTCCTCGAAATGCCTTTTATTATGAAGTTTTCGAGGATTTTTCTTCTCGCTGCATTTTATGTAGCCGTACTATTCTCCCCCTGCTTCTCGCAGGGGCAGGATTATGCCAAAGAGTGGAAGGCTGTTGACAGCCTAGTCAAAAAACAATACTATTCGCAGGCTTTCGACAGGTCGCAGAGACTCTACGATAATGCCCTTCGCTCGCAGAACTCTTGGCAGAGTCTTGTCGCCGCCCACTATCTTTCGATGACAGGGGCCAAGTTCAAGGAGGACAACAGTGACTCGTCGCTTGTCCGCTACCTGCGGCTGCTGCCAAAGCTTACTGGCAAGGAAAAGGCTGTATGCAACATGCTCCTGGCTACCTTCTATGCCAACTATTACTCCGACAACAGCTGGTTGATAAACAGGAACAAGGTTACCGATGAGAACGACCTCGACTACAAGCTTTGGGATAAAGACCGCTACCATGCTGTGGTCGAGAGCTATATCCGTGCCGCCTTTGCCGACATTAACCTGCTAAAAAGCGCTGATGCCGAATCGTTGGGCAACCTCGTCGAGCTTGAAGGGAATGGAAAAGATGGCGACCTTACTCCCACGGTTTTCGATGTCCTTGTGCTCAAAGCCAATAAGTTGTTCAGCTATATGTATTACAGAAAACTGAACGACAGGAATTTCAGTGCCATCGACAACCTGTTTGCCACAACTGAACAATTCGCCAAAATCAAGACAAAGGATATTGACTCCGTCCAGATGATGGCCGATTTTATGCTGAAACTCAATCAGGAACGTGAGCAGATGCATCTGTCTCGAAAAAGCACCCCCCGTGTGATGACCAAGCTTTTTCTCAACAGAGTTTCCAATGTAAACTATTATGTCAATTTCTCGGACATTAAAGAGACAAGAATGAGTCAGTTGCCGGCTGTAATCAGCTATTATAGCATTCCCAACGACCCCTCAATAACAGAATTGTATTACTTGCTTGCGTCAAACTACAACGACAATGCTAAATATGTTGATGCTGTAGCTGTCATCGATTCCGCCATAGCCCTGCACCCCGAAAGTTATGGTGCCGTTAATTGCTACAACTTGAAACAGCGCATCTTGCGTCCATCAATACACATGGAGATACCATCCAAGATGCCTTCTGGCCGCAACGCCCTTGCTATGGTTTCGGTCTCCAATGTCGACACCCTCTTTTTCCGTATTGTAGACCCCGTTTCGGAAGATTACACATCTCAGGAGGGGATGTGTAAAAGACTTATGAAGAGTACAGTACGCAAAGAGTGGGCGCTTTATGTCGGCGACCGTCACGACTACTTGTCACGTGGACTCTACTTTGCAATCCCGCCCATGGCGCAAGGCCACTACTTGCTGATTGCATCCAGCAACAGGGCTTTCGACACCATTATCGATAAGGTGAGTCTGAAAGTGGAGGATGTGGCTCTCGTGAAGGGCGATGCCAAACATAGCTCAGGTTTCCTTGTCGACCGCAAAAGTGGAGAGCCGATAGTGGGCGAGGTGGTGAAGCTGCAGATACAGAAAAGCTATGGCAGCAAGAAAGAGGTTCTTGCCACGACCAAGACCGACCGTCACGGCCATTTTGAGTTCCCCAACTATTCC
Organism: uncultured Bacteroidota bacterium; assembly: GCA_902784465.1. Classification (GTDB taxonomy): domain Bacteria; phylum Bacteroidota; class Bacteroidia; order Bacteroidales; family P3; genus Colimorpha. The sequence goes on along the minus strand of CACZUZ010000021.1, from coordinate 61,151 downwards.
AAAAAGGTAAAAGAGGCCTACTACAAATGGTTCTTGGTCAATTATAAAGGGTTGGAAATTAAGGAATCTATCGATGATTTTTATTATTATGAACCGAGCGAAGACAGGGAGGTTGTAGAGTTCTTCTTCGACCGTCCGGTCTACAAGCCTGGCGACACAGTCCATTTCTCGCTCTTCAAGTACTCCAAAGACCGTTACGAAGGCCATGCCGTCAAGGGTCACAAAGGATTGTTTGTGGTTTGCGACATCAACGGCAAGGCACAGGACACCATTCCCTTTGCTACCGACGAGTTTGGCGTATGCCAAGGCCAGTTTGCCATTCCTGCCGATGCCATGCCCGGCTATTGGAGAGTGAAGTACGACAACGATAGCAGATCATTCAAGGTCGAGTCCTACAAGCAGCCCAAGTTTACCGTCACCCTCTCCAAGCCGGCAGAGCTGCGTCAATTCGGCAAGCCAGCCCATGTCGAGGGTATCGCAGCTTCCTATACCTCTGTGCCGCTCAATGGGGCCACAGTCACCTATCGTGTTGTCCGTTCCGAGCGACAACCAACATGGCGTTGGGGCTGGAACCAGTGGTGGGGAAGCAGTGAAAACAAGGTCGTGGCAACAGGCGAGCTGACAACCGACGACCAGGGACTGTTCACCATCGAGTTTGTTCCACAACCCGACTCGGTCAGCGACCTGAGTCGCAAGCCTGCTTTCTATTATTCGGTATATGCCTCAGTAACAGATGTCAATGGCGAGACCCATGAGGCTTCCACACGGCTCTCGGTGGGATATGTCAACAGCTATCTCGAAACCAACTACTACTTCGATACGCTGGCAGTGAGTCGCAACAACCTCGATGGCGAAGAACTTAGCGGTCGCGCCAAAATTACCGTCGAACTCCTCAAGATGCCATCCAAGCCACTGCTGCACAACGATATGATACAACGCGACAACTATGAGATGCCTTATACTCCTGCCGAGTTTGAGAAAATGTTCCCTCTCTACGACTACATGGACAGTACAGCCGACTACACCCATTGGCCGGTCGACAAGAAACTCTTTGACGGCATGGGCGATATGGCACCCGACAAGCCGTTCACGTTCAGTCTTAAAGGCCGTCCTATGGGAGTTTACAAGGTTACGGCCATGATGATAACCGAACAAGGCGACACGCTTAATTCATTATATTATAAGGTCTATGAACCCACGGGCGGCAAAATGCCCTTCAAGTCCGACCTCATCGTAGGCCACCTCGAGAAGAACTCTTGTCCCGTTGGCGACACCGTCCATCTCAAGGTCGGCAGCCGCTTCGACGACGTGACACTCTATGTGCTGGTGCGCAAGAGCAAGGTGATGTATCGTCATGACATATACAAAGTCTCGCGTGGCTATACCGATATTGCCATACCTGTTACCGACAGCCTCTTGGGCGGTTTTATCGTCGAGGTTGCCGCCATGAAGGAGAACCATTTCGAATACGACAACTGGTCGGTCTCGGTGCCTTACCGCCACAAGGAGCTGGATGTCACCTTTGAGACTTTCCGCAACAAGCTGACTCCTGGCACTCCCGAGCGATGGACTCTCTGTGTCAAGGAGAAATATAGCGGCCTGCCTGCCAAAGCCAACCTGTTGATGACCATGTATGATGCCGCTCTCGACAATTACGGCCATCTTGGAATGTATATGACAATATGGGGACAAAGCTACACCTCCAGCGTCTTCAGTCAAATCAACGGAAAAGCAATGGGTCGTTATGCATATCAGAAGGAATTGGCTTACAAGATATTGCCAAACCCATACAAATTTCATATCCTGATGCTGAAGAACGGCATATATTCGACAATTCGCCGCTATAATAGCTATGCCCTGCGTAAAAGCGGCACAGCTCGTGGCGAAAGTGGTGAAGTTGCATTATCTCTTGAAGTTGTGGAAGATGATGCCGTAATCGAGAATGAGCTTGCAGCTGAGAAAGAGGTATATGGTGCGCAGTTGAAAGATGTTGCCGTTGCCGCTAATAAAGTGCCTGTTATAGAAGTGGGAAGTGCCGAATCGGGTTCGAGACTCTCTGTTGATGAAGGAGAGGATGCTAACAACCAGGCTGTTGATGAGCCTCTCCATGTCCGTCAAAACCTCAGCACGCTGGCATTCTTCATGCCTACGCTGAGGAGCGACGACAGCGGGTTTGTGGAGCTCTCATTCAATGCCCCCGACCTGCTTACCAAATGGAATATCAGAGGCCTTGCATGGACTAAGGACCTCAAAGAGGGGGCATTCTCCGAGACGGCCATCACCCAGAAACGCCTCATGGTGGTGCCCAACGTTCCCAGATTCCTGCGTCATGGCGACACATGCATCTTCTCGGTCAAGGTGAGCAACATGGACGACAAGGAGCAGACCATTGCCGTAACCCTACGCATGACCAATCCTGCTGCCGACGGCAGACCCTTGTCCATGATTGTTGGCGATACCGTGCGTAACATTACCCTTGCTGCCGGTCGCAGCGGCGAGGTGAGCTTCACCCTTGCCGTGCCACGTGCCCCATTATATGTTGCCAACTACATGGTTGTTGCACGCGGGCAGGGCTGCAGCGACGGCGAGCTTGCTCCCATCCCCTTGCTGCCCAGCCGTCAGCTGGTGACCGAATCCATGGCCTTCTATATCAACGGGAAAGGGGAGAAACAATACGAGATGAAGCACCTCACCCAGCTCGACACTGCGGCGGCCGACTTTACGCTCTCCACCTTGGGACTAACCGTCGACCTCACGCCCAACCCCATCTGGATGGCCATGCAGTCGCTTCCCTACGTCAAGCAACGCCAGAACCCTTCGAACATCTACCTCGTCAACTCGATCTACACCAACAGCCTTTCGTATGCCATCGTCAAGAACAACCCGCAGATAGAGACCATTTTCCGCGAGTGGGAAAAAGTGGGGAATGATGCCTTCATGTCCGAGCTAGACCGCAATAGCGACCTCAAGCAGACCGTCATGAGCGAGACGCCCTGGCTGCTCGATGCCAACAACGAGGAGCAACGCCATCGCGATGTGGCCAGGTTCTTCAACAAGGCAGCACTAGAAAACCAACTGCGTAAAGAGACCAGCCGTCTGCTGGCTGCCCAGCGAGTCGACGGCGGATGGAGCTGGATAGAGGGTGGACGCTACTCCTGCCTATATACAACGCAATATATCCTCAAGACCTTCGGCTTGCTGCAAAGACAAGGTGTGTCCCTCGACAGCAAGACCCGTCAAGCCCTCGACAAGGCTATGGATTTTGTCGACCGCGAGACCTACACCTATTACAAGGAATACATAAAGAACAAGGGCTACGATGTCGTCAACCTCGACTATCTGTATGTACGCAGCTACTATCCCGACAACAAACTGAGCAAGAAGCAGAAAGAAGCCTATGACTTCTTCTACAACAATGCCAAGAAATACAACGAGAGCTACAGGTCGCTCTACACGCAGTCGATGCTCAGCGTCATCTTCAACCGCCAGGGCGACATCAAGTTGGCGCAGGAGATGGCCAAGCGTATCAAGGAGAAGGCACTATACAGCGACGAGATGGGCATGTATTGGCGTGACAATGTCAGCGGATGGAGTTGGAGCGAGCGCCCCATCGAGACGCAGGCCATGCTGGTCCGCACCATGGACGAGGTGTTGGGCGACAAAGAGAGTATAGCCAAGATGCAGCAGTGGATTCTCAAGCAAAAGCAGACAACCAACTGGAATACCGATGTCTCGACCGTCAATGCAATACAGGCACTGCTGATGGGCGGAGAGAAGAGCGACATCAGTTCGCCCGTCCGCATCGAACCATCGAAGATGACAGTCGCCTTCGGCAGCCACCAGATTGCCACCGACACATCACGCCACCAGCTGCACATCAGCCAGCGGTTGGGCAAGGGCGAGGTGTCGCCATCCGACGGCAAACTGACCGTGCGTAAGGAGGATGACGGCATTGCGTGGGGAGCCATGTACTGGCAGTATTTCGAGCAGATAGACAAGATACCCTCCAGCAGCATGGGTGTGACGCTGAAGCGAACCCTCTACCGTGTGGAGCGCGACGGCAAGCTCAGCAAGATTGCCGGAACCGATGGCCTCAAGGTGGGCGACAAGGTACGTGTACGCATAGAGATTGCTTGCGACCGCAACCTCGAATATCTGGAGCTCAAGGACCCCCGTTGCGCCGCTATGGAACCTGTCAGCACCGCCAGCGGTTGGAACTGGAACGGAGGACTGAGCTACTACCTCGCCGTCACCAACGCCGCACAGACCCTCTACATCGACCGTCTCAACAAAGGGCAATATGTGGTAGAGTACGACATGTATGTCAATAATGCCGGTACATACGTGACAGCTCCCACAACCATCCAGTGCCTCTATGCACCCGAGTTCCGCGCTCTCTGTCCGGCAGAGAGATTGAGTATTGGAAATTGAAGTTAAAGAGCAGATGACTTTTTTAACATTTAATTGTATTTGATAATCAGAATAATAATAAAATTAACTTAAAAAAATTAATTATTTTTGCAATTTTTGCACAATAATTAATACCAATTTATGTTATTGAAAACGTAATTAACATCTGTAGTTTTTTTCAGAGTATTTAGATAGAGGCATAAGAAGACAATCAGGCAAACCGAAAAACCACAGTAGATTTATTATAATTAAACACTCAAAGGATTATGAATTTAGGTATCAAGTTGTTGATAGCAGAAGATGACCCCAACATGGGAACCATTCTCAAGGCCTTTCTTACCCAAAAGGGCTACACCGTCTTCCTTGCCACCGACGGACAACAGGCTCTGGACCTGTACAAGGAGGCCAACGTTGACGCATGCATTCTCGACGTAATGATGCCTATCAAGGATGGCTTCACGGTCGCCAAGGAGTTACGCCGCATCGACAAGAATATTCCAATCCTGTTCCTCACTGCCAAGTCGCTCGAGGCCGACAAGCTGAAAGGCTTCGAGGTGGGTGCTGATGACTACATCACCAAGCCATTCAGCATGGAAGAGCTTCTGGCCCGTATCAACGCCACCATACGCCGCTCCTTTGACGAGAACAAGCCCGAGAACAACCAGTTCAACATAGGTAAGTTTAAGTTTGACTATAACTATCAGACACTCACGCTGGAAGGCCAAGAGCCACAACGCCTGACATCGAAAGAGAGCGAACTGCTTCGCCTGTTCTGCATCAATTTCAACCAGCTCATCGACAGGTCGAGCACGTTGCAGAAGATATGGAAGGACGACTCCTACTTTGCCGCCCGCAGCATGGATGTTTACATTACCAAGCTTCGCAAATACCTGAAGGCTGACCCCTCTGTACAGATTGTCAATGTCCACGGCGTTGGTTTCAAGCTGACACAAAAAGTTGAGGGTTGATAATCCGATAATCCGTACATCCAAATATCCGAGAATCCTTTCTTCCTAAAGTATGACCATCACTTTTCTTGGAACGGGCACTTCACAGGGAGTGCCCGTTATAGCATGCCCTTGTGAGGTCTGTCATTCCGACGACCCTCGCGACAAACGGTTGCGTACCTCGGCACTGGTCACCGACCGTGAGGGCAACAATGTGCTAGTCGACATCGGACCCGACTTCCGCAACCAGATGTTGTCCCACGATGTCCGCCATCTTGAAGCGATACTCATCACCCATGCCCACCGCGACCATGTGGGAGGCATCGACGACATACGCCCTTTGAATTGGGTGCAGCACCGCAACATGGAGGTCTATGCCAACAGCGAGACCATCAAGTCGCTGCAACACGACTACCATTATATTTTCGAGCCACACATCTATCCTGGGCTTCCCGAGGTGACGTTGCACGATGTGTCGGATTGCTATCCTTTTGAAGTGGGAAAACTGACAATCACACCTATACGCGGCATGCACAAGGACCTGCCGGTGATGGGCTATCGTATGGATGAACATGGCGGCAAAAGTATGGCCTACATCACCGACATGAACTATATCGACAGTGGGGAAATGGCCAAACTTGAATCGCTCGACCTGCTGGTCATCAACTCGTTGCGTCGGCAGAAGCATTTCTCCCATTTCTGCCTGCCCGAGTCACTCGCTGTCATAGCCCAGTGCAAACCAGGCAGGGCATATCTGATCCACATGAGCCACGAGATGGGTTTCCATGCTGCCGTGGAGGCAAGTCTGCCCCCAAACGTCCATCTCGCATACGACAACCTGACGATTTCAGACCTCTGACCACAATCCAGTCTGCTTTCTGAAGGTCAACAACTTATGATAAACCGCCCATTGTCAAACAAGCTTCACATAGTATCGTTCAATATCCCTTATCCAGCCGACTATGGGGGTGTTATTGATGTCTTCTACCGTATGAAGGCACTTGCCGAGATGGGCGTTGAGATTACGCTCCATTGCTATGCCTACGGACGGCAGGAGGCCACACAGTTGGAGTCTTATTGCAAGAAAGTGTATTACTACCGCCGCGATATGAGCTTCGTCAACATGCTGTCTCGCAAGCCATTCATTGTCGCCTCGCGCGAGAATAAAGCCTTGCTTGACAACCTGCGGAAAGACAGGGAGCCGGTGCTGCTCGAGGGACTGCATTGCTGTTCTTTGCTGGGACAACTCGAAAGTCGCAAGGTGTTTGTACGTATGCACAATGTGGAGCAGGACTATTACAACAGCCTCGCCGAAGCTGAGACCAATCCCTTCAAACGAGCCTATTACCGCATGGATGCGCGCAAGCTGCAGCGGTTTGAGCCAGTGATACTCAAGGCAGATGCGGTGTTTGCTGTTACCGATTCCGATGCTGACCATTTCCGTTCTCTGGGATGCGAAAAAGTCTACACAATGCCGATATCGCACACCTGCGACGAGGTGGTGTGCAAAACAGGGCAGGGAAGCTATGCCCTCTATCATGCCGACCTGTCGGTGACGGAGAATGTCGATGCTGTCAAATACTTGGTCAACAATGTTTTCACTCAGTCGAAACACCGTTTCGTGGTGGCAGGCAGAAATCCGGTGCAGGCAGTCAGGGAGCTGCTTGCAAAAACAGGCAATGTGGAACTGATAGCCAATCCGGATGACAGGACAATGCAGGAACTTGTGGCAAATGCTCAAGTCAACATATTGTTTACCAACCAGGCTACAGGCTTGAAAATAAAACTTCTAAATTCGCTGTATGCCGGTCGCCACTGTTTGGTGAATAGCAAGATGGTGGCCGGTACACAGCTTGGAAAACTCTGTACTGTTGCCGATACTGCAGAGGCAATGCGGGCAGCACTCGATGGCCTTATGGCTAAGCCGTTTACGAAGCAAGACATCGAGTTCAGAACGCCCATTCTGATATCCGGTTACAGCAACAGGGCGAATGCCAAAATCCTTCTCGACAGCCTTCAGCAGGATAAATAAGTTTGGATACTAAAAATTAATCTTCCCCAAAAACTGTTTATTTCGCAAAAAATGCGTATATTTGCAGTTTCTAGATTTATTGGAAAATTAATTCAAAGTATTATAACTTAATTTATTACAAGTTCTTTATGACAAAATACGTTTACACTTTTGGAGGCAAAACTGCCGAAGGCAAAGCCGACATGAAAAATCTGCTTGGAGGAAAAGGCGCTAACCTCGCCGAGATGTGTCTGTTGGGACTCCCCGTACCCGCAGGACTCACCATCACCACAGAATGCTGCACCGCATATTATGACAACAACTGCCAGCTGCCTTCTGGCCTCATGGAGGAGGTTTGGAATGGAATGAAGAATGTTGAGAAAATCATGGGCATGCGCTACGACGACGCTGAGAATCCCCTGTTGGTCTCATGCCGTTCAGGCGCACGCAGCTCGATGCCGGGCATGATGGACACCGTCCTCAATATCGGCCTCAGTAGCAAGACCATCCCCGGTATGCTGAAGAAGACCGGCAACCCGCGTTTCGTATACGACTCCTATCGCCGCCTCATCATGATGTACGCCGACGTTGTCATGGAAAAATCTGAGGGCATTGAACCTGCCGACGGCAAGGGTATCCGCAAGCAGCTCGACGACATGCTCGACGAGTACAAAGCCAAGAAGGGCTACGGTAGCGACACCGACCTCACTGCTGACGACCTCCAGTTCCTCGCCGAGGAATTCAAGAAGAAGGTGAAAGAGGTTCTCGGCACCGAGTTCCCCGACGATGCCAAGGCTCAGATGGAAGGCGGCATCAAGGCTGTCTTCAAGAGCTGGAACGGCAAAAAGGCCATCAGCTACCGCCGCATCGAGGGCATTCCCGACGATTGGGGTACCGCCGTCAACGTGCAGGCTATGGTCTTCGGAAACATGGGCGACAATAGCGCCACCGGCGTTGCCTTCACCCGTAATCCGGCCACCGGCGACAACCAGTTCTACGGCGAGTGGCTCATCAACGCCCAGGGCGAGGATGTCGTTGCCGGAATCCGTACTCCCAACCCACTTAACGACGATACCAAGAACGAGCAGAACAAGCACATGCACTCGATGCAAGAGCTTATGCCCGACACATATAAGGAACTCTGCGACATTCGCACCATCCTCGAGAAGGCCTACCACGACATGCTCGACATCGAGTTTACAATCCAGGATGGCAAGCTCTACATGCTCCAGTGCCGTGTTGGAAAACGTACCGGTGTTGCAGCCCTCACCATGGCAATGGATATGCTCAAGGAAGGTCTCATTGACGAAAGCGAGGTGGTGATGCGCATAAGCCCTGCCCAGCTTGACGAGCTTCTGCACCCCATCCTCGACGCTTCCGACGAGAAGAAGCACGAGGTCATCGCCAAGGGTCTCCCCGCAGGTCCCGGAGGCGCTGTGGGTGTCATCGCCCTCACCAGCGAGAAGGCCAAAGAGTATCAGGCTGCCGGCGTGAAGAACATCCTTGTCCGCGAGGAGACCAACCCCGAGGACGTCGAGGGCATGCGCGCTGCCGACGGTATCCTCACCGCCCGTGGTGGTATGACATCCCATGCTGCTCTTGTAGCCCGCGGCTGGGGCAAGTGCTGCATCGTCGGATGCGACGCCGTCAAGATCGAGATGGAGAAGACCTCTGTCAGCACCGACCAGTATGGCAAGAAGAGAGTCAACGTAGAGGAAGTAGGCACCGTCACCATCAATGGCAAGGTCTTCCATGAAGGCGACTTGCTGAGTCTCAACGGCTCGAAAGGTTGGGTCTACCCGAGAACCCCCTGTTCAAGGAACTGATGAAACTGGTCGACAAGTTCCGCAAGATGGGTGTCCGCACCAATGCCGACAACCCCATAGATGCCCAGAAGGCTATCGACTTTGGTGCCGAAGGCATCGGTCTGTTCCGCATAGAACACATGTTCTACGGAGAGAACAGTGAGAAGCCTCTCGAGAAGCTTCGCAACATGATTCTTGCCAACACACGCGATGAGCGTGTCGCAGCTCTCGACGAGTTGGAGCCCTACATCCGCGAGAGTGCCAAGGGCACACTCAAAGTCATGGATGGCAAGCCTCTCACCTTCCGTCTTATGGATCCCCCGCTGCACGAGTTTGCCCCGCAGGGTGAAGAGAAGATGAAAGAAGCAGCTAAACGTATAGGCATCAGCTATGAGGATGTCAAGAAGCGCGTCGACGGTCTCCATGAGGTCAACCCGATGATGGGTCTCCGCGGCGTCCGTCTCGGTATCATCTATCCTGAGATTACTCGCGTCCAGTTCCGCGCCCTTTTCAGTGCCACTTGTGAGTTGATGAAGGAAGGCTACCATCCCATGCTCGAGATTATGGTACCTCTGACCATCAATGCTGCCGAGCTCAAGCACCAGAAAGCCATCGCCAATGAGGTGAAGGAAGAGGTCGAGAAGAAATACGGACAGAAGTTCGAGTACAAGTTCGGCACCATGATTGAGATTCCGCGTGCAGCACTTGTTGCCAACCAGATTGCCGAGGTTGCCGAGTTCTTTAGCTTCGGTACCAATGACTTGACCCAGATGACCTTCGGCTTCAGCCGCGACGATGTCAATGCTATCGTGAAGACATACGTAGACGAGAAGATTATTCCTGCAGACCCGTTCAACTCCTTCGACCGTGAATGCGTTGGCGAGCTGGTGAAGATCGGTATTGAGCGTGGCCGTAGCACCCGCACAAACCTCAAGTGTGGCGTCTGCGGTGAGCATGGTGGTGACCCCACAGCTGCCGAGTTCTTCTACAAGGCTGGTATGAACTATGTGAGCTGCAGCCCGTTCCGCGTACCCGTGGCACGTCTTGCCGCTGCTCAGGCCGCCATCAAGGAAGCAAGAGAGAAATAAACTGAGAATTTGAGGACTGGGAACCGGTTTTCGATTCTCAGTCCTCTTTTCGCATACACAATAACTAAAACAAATTATTATGAACGATAAAATCATAAAAGACCTTGAAGCGTTGGGCATCACTGGCGTTCAGGAGCTCCGCTACAACCCCTCATACGAGGATTTGTTCAAGTATGAGATGGATCCCGCCCTCACCGGCTACGACAAGGGACAGCTCACAGAGCTTGATACCATCAATGTCATGACCGGTATCTACACGGGCCGTTCGCCCAAGGACAAATATATCGTCATGGACGAGAAGTCGAAGAATACCGTTTGGTGGACCACCCCCGAGTATAAGAACGACAACCATCCTATGAGCGAAGAGGTATGGGCTCATGTCAAGGATCTCGCCAAGAAGCAGCTCTGCGGCAAGAACCTCTTTGTCGTCGACGCTTTCTGTGGCGCCAACAAGGACACTCGCATAGCTGTCCGCTTCATCATGGAGGTGGCATGGCAGGCTCACTTCGTGACCAACATGTTCATCAAGCCCACCGCAGAGGAACTGAAGAACTTCACCCCCAGCTTCACTGTCTATGCCGCCAGCAAGGCTAAGGTCGACGACTACAAGGAGCTTGGACTCAACAGCGACACCTGCGTGGCCTTCAATGTCAGCAGCCGTGAGCAGGTCATCCTCAACACTTGGTATGGTGGCGAGATGAAGAAGGGTATGTTCAGCATGATGAACTACTACCTGCCCCTGCAGGGTATTGCTGCCATGCACTGCTCCGCCAATACCGACATGAAGGGTGAGCATACTGCCATCTTCTTCGGTCTCTCCGGCACCGGCAAGACAACCCTCAGCACCGACCCCAAACGTCTGCTTATCGGCGACGACGAGCATGGCTGGGATGACGAGGGTGTCTTCAACTTTGAAGGCGGCTGCTATGCCAAGGTCATCAACCTCGACAAGGAGAGCGAACCCGACATCTACAATGCCATCAAGCGTAACGCACTCCTCGAGAACGTCACCGTCGATGCCAACGGCAAGATTGACTTCAAGGACAAGAGCGTCACTGAGAATACACGTCTGAGCTATCCCATCGACCATATAGAGAAGATTGTTCTGCCCATTCACGGCAAGAGTGCCGGCCCCGCCGCCGAGAATGTCATTTTCCTCAGTGCCGACGCTTTCGGCGTGCTGCCCCCTGTCTCTATCCTCACTCCCGACCAGTGCAAGTACTACTTTCTCAGTGGCTTCACCGCCAAGTTGGCTGGTACTGAGCGTGGCATCACCGAACCCACACCTACCTTCAGTGCATGCTTCGGCCAGGCATTCCTCGAACTGCATCCCACCAAGTATGCCGAGGAGCTGGTGAAACGCATGGAGAAGAGCGGTGCCAAGGCCTATCTGGTCAACACGGGCTGGAACGGCACAGGCAAGCGTATCAGCATCAAGGATACCCGCGGCATCATCGATGCCATCCTTGACGGCTCCATCCTCAAAGCCGAGACCAAGAAGATTCCATATTTCAACTTCGAGGTACCCACCGCACTGCCCGGTGTCGACCCGAAGATTCTCGACCCCCGCGACACCTATGCCGATGCCGCCCAGTGGGAGGAGAAAGCCAAGGACCTCTCTACTCGTTTCATCAAGAATTTCGAGAAGTTCACCTACAACGAAGCCGGCAAGGCCCTCGTCCCCGCAGGTCCGCAACTGTAATATCCAAGGAATCCACCAAGGAACCCTTCGCATTCGGCGAAGGTAATAAAAGGAAATCCGTCCAATGTGCGGATTTCCTTTTTATATATCACCCTTATGAAGGGTTTGGGGGGTCACCTTAGTGAGGGCTGCTGCTGCGGCACGCTTGATTCGTAACCCGACACCCATGGCAGACATATCGGTTTTCCGGTGGTGAAGAAGCAGTGAATTCTTTCATGTACATTCTTTCAAACCCCTTTACTCACCAAATCGTTCCACACGGTCTTGTGCTGGAATTTGACCGTTTCGTCGTGTTTGAGCAATTCAACGTATTTGTCGATGAATTCGGCGGGGTCGTCCATCAAACGCAGATAGTATTTCAGCGTGGAATAAACGCCGTTGACAATGACCTGGCAGCCATGTATCTGTCTGATACGAGCCACCTCGGTTTCGATTGCCTCCCAGTCGGCAGAATCCATGTTGGCAGTGGTGAGAAGATAGTAGCGGTCGGTACTGTTAGCCTTGAATTTCTCGTATGCATCTGCGACCATCTGTGCCGTGATTTGAATTTCATGCTTGATTTCCACGCCCTCAAATGCACTGCCATTAGAATTGTTCACGTCAATGTCTCCGATTCTTCCCGACTGCGAGTCTGCCGAATTGTGCGATTCGAGAGGACAGAGTGTTTTGTCCTTATATCGAGGAAAGTTGACTGCCATGTATTGATAGGCAGCATAGAGAGCCAATGTCGGCAGACGAGAGGCTCCATGAGTCGTATACTTGTAGGTGAAATGGCGTTCGAGCAGTTTGATGATTTGAGCGATGGAGAGGCTATGAGGCTTTGCCAATTCAATGTTTAAACTGTCTCGTTGTTTGATAAGGAGTTTGATTATGTACTTCAAAACTTCCTCGGCAGAGGTTCCTTGGCATTGCACCTTGTCGATGAGTTGTAGAAATGCCTCTTTTACTGCTGGCGGTGTAATTTTCCCTGGGTAATCGAGTGTGTATGGATGAGGTTGCTCCAATGAACGTGTCAACCATCCGGACTCAGACATGGCAGGAAAGCTAACAGATTTCATAAAAGGTGTGATATGCTCCGAATCAATGCTTCTGCCTGCAAATCCACTGGGCTGTTGGGCTTGGTGGTAACGGATATCTTGTTGAGGGTTGAATATTTTGTGCGTAAACAGTGTTATCAACACAGTCATCATTCCTTTGCTGGCTTCTGAACGAGAAACCAATAAGCGGATCTGTTCCGCTGTTTCGTCGGGAAGAGGGGTTGAATAGTCTTGTTTGGTCACCTCGTCAATCGCGATATTGTATATTCCTTGTAATACCTCTGTGTGAGTCATCTGTTTGAGAAGAATTGGTTATTGATTTCATTTGCAACAGCCTCAATCATGGGGATGCATACTGAATTGCCTAACTGTTTGTATTGATCGCCAACGGGGCTAACTTTCTTGTATTTTTCCGGGAATCCCATGATACGCCAGCATTCGTCTATGGTGAGTTTCCTGACCCGGCGGTCTTCGGTCAGTACAAAGAATCTACCCGAAGACTCCTGCGATGGTAGCGTTGGATGGATGCCGTATACTGAATAGATGCGGTTAGGTTGCTTGTGTACTCTCGACAGATGCTCGGTGCCTGGCCTAACACCAGCTTTACGGATGGACTTGTTGCGATAGCCCGCAAATATCAATCCCGATTCTGGTTGTTCCTTTGGATTGTCAAGCAAGGTGTATTCTTCGGGGGCAAGATACTCGAAGTTTCCCTCCTTGTCCAAATAATCTATCAGATGAGTGCGTGGTTTCTTTTTGACCTTGCCGAAATCGAACTGTCCTTCAAGTGTGCCAACAATAATAATACGTTCCCTGTTTTGTGGCACACCAAAGTCGGAACCGTTCAGTACACGCCACGTAACATTGTACCCTAAATCCTTTAGCTTGGTCAAAATGGTTTTCAACGTGTTGCCTTCATCATGATGTACAAGGTGCTTCACGTTTTCGAGGAAGATGACCTTTGGTTTCTTCAAAGAAACAATGCTGCAAATGTCGAAGAAAAGCGTTCCGCGTGTGTCCTCGAAGCCTTTTTGTTTGCCCGAAATACTGAACGGCTGGCATGGGAAACCAGCACAAAGTACATCGAAATTGTCGGGGATATAGTTCTTGGTTGATTCCTTTGTGATGTCGCCAAATGGCATTTCACCATAATTGGTGAGGTATGTTCTTTGTGCTTGGCAGTTCCACTCGGAAGAGTAAATGCATTTGCCGCCAGCCTCCTGCATTCCAAGACGGATACCGCCGACACCGGCAAAAAGGTCGATGAAAGTAAATTTCGGATTCTGTGGCGAGGGGAAGGGGATGTCGAAGAACTCAGAGAAGAGGCCGTACTGTGCTGGATCTTCGGCGGCGGACAGCACCTGTTCGTCGCTCCAGTCGCTGATGTCAACCTTCTGTTTCAACTCTTTGCGCGAGAGGAAGTCGCGGATGGCATCGACAATCTCGGCCTGTTCATCATGGTCGAGGTCCTTGCGGTGGTTGTGCAGGTAGTGACTCAGCACAGCCATCTGGTTCTCGTAAGAGGTCTCGCCATATACTTTAACATTCATGTTGCACGACTCGCTCACCTCCTCGGGGAAATCTATAAGTGCTATTTTCTTATTTTTAGTTGCCATGACAAATAATTACCCTTTACTAACGGAAACGCCCTACATTATATTGTGTAGGGCGTTAAACTATTATCATATTGGTGGCAAAGGTAAATCAATGAGGAACACCACCGTCCAGTGGCGATTATTTGAAAACTAGGATGGGCTGTCCCCATAGATGATACTGGAAGTGGGAGTGATAGAGTACCGATTCTGCGGAACTTATTTGTTTATGCCGGTGATGATAAGCTCCACTTTGGTGTCTTTAAAGACTTGATGCTTGTTGAGGGCTGCTGCTGCGGCACGCTTGATTTCGTTTTGGGTCATGCCGGCGATAGTAATCTTGTCGGCAGAAAGACCGTGGGCGACGAAGAACTCCTTGACACTCTGGGCGCGGGCGATGGAGATTTTCTGCTCCGCTTCGATGTCGATGGCGTAAGACTGGACGTAGCCTTTAATCTGGAAGGTGAGTTCGGGATGCCCTTTAAACATCTGTATGTAGTTAAGGAGCGAGGTGTCGGACTCGGGCAACAGCTTGGCATCGTCGTCGAAATAGATGTCGGTAATGGGGAATACAGTACCCTTTACGGTTTTGTTGAGGTTGAAACGCAGCAGGGTGTCATCCTTGAAAATGTTGGAGTTGAACTCCTTGAATATTGTGAAATAGCCGTCTTTCTTGGCATAGAGTGAATAGTTGAAACCAGGGACGAACTTGATTTTGCCACCGCGGAATGCAGGGTTCTTGACGATGGGGCGGTTGCCGGTATTCTTTTCCTGAATGAGGAGATCGACATCGATGTTGCGTTTGAGTGTGGGGTCGTAGAAGACAACCAGGGGCTCGAACGATTCAACCTGAATGGAGACCTTGATGGTGTGGCCCATGCCGTTGGCGTTCTTGTTGTCGAGGACTATATAGTAGACTTCACCTTTCTTGACGGCCAAGGATTTGAGGAATTCCTCGCTCTCGTTGGCGGCTATGAAATAGCGTTTGCCGTCATGGCTCATGCCCATGGTGGGCTGGGTCATGCGTTTGCTACGAGGTTTGTCTTTGACGTTGCCCTTCTTGTCGCGAGGAGTGGCGGCAGCAATGCCGGTGGTGTCTTTGCGTGCGATGCTGGCGGCGAGGGGCTTTATTCTGTTCTGGATGAGGTGGTTGCTGAAATAGACATCGGTGTAGCGATAGACCATGAAGTCGTAGTCGTCCCATTCGCTATTAGGGGTGATGCTTATTTCGAGGTTGCCGCTGTAGGGGGCTGTGAACTTGTACCATACGGAGTTGTGCTCGCATTCGAATGCGAATGGGTTGTTCTTGTCGCGTGTTATCTCCATGAGGCGTCCGGCATCCTTGGGTGGTGTGGTGGGACCGTAAGCCACATCGGGGTTCAGCTCGATGGCGAAGAGGCAGTCGTTGCTGTTGGCAGGAAGCTGCGTGTATTCAGGCTCAACAATGGTGGGTTTGTTGTTTTTTTTGCCTTTGTTTTTACCTTTGTTCTGAGCGTTGGCTTCTCCCATAAAACAAATTAAGGATATGAAAACCAACGATATAATAATTTTTTTCATTTTTATTGTGAATTAGTATACCAAGTGCAAAGATACAATCTTTTTTTGATACTTTATGTTGTTTGGCTGTGAAAAAATAATTTTTTTGTATATTTGCAGAAATAATTTTTTTAATCCTTTAATTCTAAAAAGCTATGGTAGTTGAAGTTAATGATCAAAATTTTGCTGAGATAAAGCAGTCAAACCTCCCTATTTTGCTTGATATTGGTGCCACATGGTGTGGCCCCTGCAAGGCTCTGGCTCCCATTGTGGAGGAGATTGCCAACGAATATGACGGCAAGGCCCTCGTATGCAAAGTCGATGTCGACGAGGCTCCAGGTGTGGCTTCTGAGTTCCGCGTCCGCAATGTGCCTACAGTCCTTTTCATCAAGAATGGTGCTGCTGTCGACAAATCGGTAGGTCTTGTTGCCAAGGCTACCCTCGTCGACAAGCTCAATGCCATTATGTGATTAATGACTGGTGTTGGATGAATTGTTGTGTTTCAGGAAATTGAGAAATACAAGTCGTTAGATTTCTTTGCTCGGCAAGTTGTAGAGGGATTCATCACGGGTCTGCACAAAAGCCCGTTCCATGGTTTCTCGGTAGAATTTGCCGAGCATAGACTGTATAATAGCGGCGAGTCGACGAAGAATATCGACTGGAAGCTCTATGGTCGTACCGACAAGCTCTTCGTAAAGCGTTTTGAGGAGGAGACCAACCTGCGTTGCCAGTTGCTTATCGACCATTCTTCGTCGATGTATTTTCCTATAGAGCAGCATGCCAATTTTGAGAAACCCAACAAGTTGACTTTTTCGGTATATGCGGCAGCATTGATTGTTGAGTTGCTGGTCAGGCAGAGGGATGCTTTTGGACTTACACTGTTCTCAGACAAGGTCGATCTCCAGACCGAGGTGCGGTCTAATGCCATGCATCAGCATTATGTCTATGCTCTTCTGGAACAGCTGCTTAAACCAGTTACGGGTGACAAGCTCGAGAAACGTGGCACGTCGATAGCCGAGAACATCCACCTGCTGGCAGAGAAGATGCACCGACGCTCGCTGGTGGTGATTTTCACCGATGCATTTGTGGGTGCCGACGAACAGGAACCGCTGTTCGACGCATTGCGTCATCTACGCCACTGCAAGCATGAGGTGCTGTTCTTCCATACGATGGACTACGACAAGGAGTTGGAGCTGAACTACGGCAACAAGCCCTATTACTTTATTGATATGGAGAGCGACCGGCGACTGAAGGTGTTCCCCAACGAGTTAGCGGAGCGTTACCGAGCAACGATGCGAGAACAGACCGAGGCGGTGCGTAGGCATGCTATGCAGTATCATATTGACTATGTGGCTGTTGATATTGGAAAAGGTTTCGACCAGATTATGCAGCCTTACATCTTGAAAAGGTCGAGACATCATTAGTGGTCCACCTCTTACGACGGCGTGTCCTCCACTCGTGCGGTCAATCTATTGAGCTGTTTTAAAACATTAAACTTCAATCCTGTATGAAAAGATTTATTTTATCCTTTGTCGTGGTCTTGCTCGTTGCTGGATGTGGCAAGAGGGAGGGTGTGGTCCCGTCGCAAAAAAGAATAGACAAGGTGCTGGCGGTGGAGAACAGAATTCAGGAGTCCGACACCATTTTCGCAGGGGTGGAGTATGTGGCAGAGCAATGGACATGGGAGGGGAAGAAAGTGATTCGTATCGACTATCGTGGTGAGAACCAATATTCTGAAAACTTTTTCCACGACGGTCGAAAGATAGTCAGGACAACAGTACCAGCCTATTATCTGAGGTCTGAATTCAAGTATGAGGGAAGAAGACTGGAGCAGATTGAGGTGTTCAGAAGAGACAAGTTGTCGGCAACAATGAGTTTCATTCATGACGATGACGGAGTCAACGAGATAGTCTGTCGCCGGATTGTGGCCGACAGCGACATACTGTGGCCTATGTGGACCCCTATGCCGTTGAAGGTGCTGCTGGGTAACGGTGTTGCCGAAGCCATCGGTCGCGACATGGCAGCCCAGATGAAGCAGACCCGTTCTATGAAGTCGGCAGCCGAAGTGCATTATGCACTGACATGGGACAAGGACCACGAGAGCGTGGTGAGCATTGCTGTCAGCGGCAGCGTGGAGAAGCCTTACACGATAACGCTGAGCTACGACGACAAGAAGAACCCTTACAACCAGCTTTTTGCGAACCATGAGTTGAACGAGACAATCTTCGGTTTCAGGATGCTGTCGGAGCATAATGTCACCTCGATACAGAAGCCTTTTGAGAATAACAGCGAGATTGATTTCAGATACAGCTACACATACGATGGAGATTACCCGTCGAGCCGTAAGCTGAACTACAAGTATCTGACGCGGTCTGTCTTCTCCGACAGTGTTACGATAAGTGTCGAAAAGAGTGAAAAATACATCTATCTATGAAAAAAAACGTTTTCGCATTAATACTATTGTCTGTGGTGCTTGCCTTTGGGGCATGCAAGAGCAATAAGGGTGTGGTGGTCAATGCCACCGCCCAGTTCAACCCCGACGAGGTGTGGCTGCTCAGCGAGATGCAAGGCAAAGAGGTTGCACCGCTCGAGGGCCAGAAGAAGATATCTATCCAGTTCAACCCCGAGGCTGGCACTTTCCAGGGACACAGCGGCTGCAACCGCTACTTTGGCAATTTCAAGGATCTGGGCAAAGGCAAGATGGAACTCAGCGAGTTGAATGCCACCAAGATGGCATGTGCCGAGTCGTTCCATAAGATGGAGGGAGCATATATGGCACTCTTGCGTCGTTGCGATGGTTACAACCTTGGCGAATACACACTTGAGTTGACACAGAAGGGCAAGGTGTTGATTTCCTTCGAAAAGTATAGACAGTGACCACCCTCTTTGTCGACGTACTGTTGCCTCTCCACCTGCCAGGAACCTACACCTATCGCATACCCGCAGAGTATAATTCTGCAATAGGTGTGGGTCAACGCGTTGTGGTTCAGTTTGGCTCAAAACGTCTCTATTCGGCGTTGGTGCGTCGTGTCCACGACCATGCTCCCCAATACTCGACGAAGTATATCCTCTCTATTCTCGACCTTGAACCTATAGTGGATGAGAAGCAGTTGAAGTTTTGGGAGTGGATGGCCAGCTACTACATGTGCTATCCAGGCGATGTGATGGCTGTGGCCATTCCGTCGGCTTTCAGACTGAGCAGCGACTCCTACATTGTGGTGCATCCCGACTTTGAGGGAGACTACAGCGAGTTGAATGAGAACGAGATAAAGATACTCGATGTTCTCTCCAGAAAGGGTAGGATAGAGGTGTCGGAGGTGGCAAGCATCACCGGAAGCCTCAAGATAATGCCTATCATCAAGTCGATGATAGAGAAGAAGATAGTGCTGATGGACGAGGAGTTGAAGCAACGCTACACTCCGAAACGCAGCACATGGATAGCTATCGACGAGGCCTATCGTAATGAGACGGCTATGCGTGAACTCTTCGACCAGTTGGAGAAGAACCAGCGCAACCAGAAACAGCTTTTGGTGCTGATGAAGTTCGTGCAGATGAGCAAGTTCGGTAGCGAAATGGTCAAGAAGCGTGAGCTGATGGATAACAAAGAGCTATCGTTGTCTGCGTTAGACACGTTGGTCAAGAAAGGCGTTTTCCATGTAATACAGAGAGATGAGAGTCGTCTGCAGGAATATGAATCGACAACGCAGGTCTCTTCCATCCAGCTCAGCGACGAACAGCAGCAGGCTTTTGAAACCATATCGTCATGCGACAAGCCGGTATCGCTGCTGCACGGCGTGACATCGAGCGGCAAAACAGAGGTGTATATACGCTTGATTGATATGGCATTGAGCCAAGGCAAGCAGGCTCTTTTCCTCCTGCCCGAGATAGCACTCACGGCACAGATTATCAATAGGCTCAGGAAATATTTCGGCAACAAGGTCGGTGTTTACCATTCGCGGTTCAACACGCAAGAGCGTGCCGAGGTATGGCAACGCACCATGATGCCTGGCAAAGGGGGCTACCAGCTCCTGCTTGGTGCCAGGTCGGCGGTGTTCCTGCCCTTCCACAACCTGGGTCTGGTCATTGTCGACGAGGAGCACGACAGCAGCTATAAGCAGAACGACCCAGCACCTCGTTACAATGGGCGTGATGCGGCCATCTGGCTGGCACACAGCTGGGGAGCCAAGACGGTGATAGGGTCGGCAACGCCATCGGTTGAGAGTTATTTCAATGCCCAGACGGGCAAATATGGATTTGCACAGATGACCCATCGTTTCGGTGGGCTGGCGATGCCAGAGGTCATGTGTGCCGACATGAAAGAGGCACAGAGACGCAAAGAGGTGAAGATGAACTTCTCGCAGTTCCTGTTAGGCCACATCAAGGAGGCTCTAGCCAACAAGGAGCAGGTGATTTTGTTCCAGAACCGCAGAGGCTTCAGTCTCAGGATTGAGTGTGACGTATGCCACTGGGTGCCGCAATGCAAGCACTGCGACGTGTCGCTGGTATACCACAAGGCTACGTCAAGCCTCAGATGCCACTACTGTGGCTACTCCATACCTGTCCCTACCGAGTGTCCAGCCTGCCATTCCACTACGCTGAAGATGCGTGGGTTTGGCACAGAACGCATAGAGGACGATTTGGCGGTATTCTTCCCAGAGGCCAAGATTGCACGCATGGATTTGGACTCCACCTTGCAGAAGAACCGCTACATGGAGTTGCTTGCCGACTTCGAAGACCACAAAATAGATATCCTTGTCGGCACGCAGATGGTAACCAAGGGGTTGGACTTCGACAACGTGAGCGTCGTCGGCATCCTGTCGGCCGACAACCTGATTTCGTTTCCCGACTTCAGGGCTTACGAACGCAGCTTCCAGCAGATGACGCAGGTGAGTGGACGGGCAGGTCGGCATGGACATCGCGGAAAAGTGATTATACAGACCTATCAGCCATATCATCAAGCGATACGCGATGCCATGGCAGGAGACTATGAGTCGATGTACAAGAGCCAGATAGTGGAGCGGCGCGTATTCCGCTACCCGCCCTATTACAGGCTGATAGACATTATGGTACGCCATAAGGATGAGGCGGTTGTCAACACAGCGGCAGCACGTTTTGCTGCTGCGTTGCGACAACAGTTCGACGGACGTGTCATGGGTCCCGAATATCCCAGTGTAGCACGAATCAGAGGGCTGTACCTCAAGAAGATAATGGTGCGCTTCGCAGTGGGCGAGGCTATCAGCGAGGCCAAGAAGACGATGATGGCATTGGCAAACGAGTTGTTGCAAGAGAAAGAACTGTCGAGGGTGCAGATAGTCTTCGATGTCGACCCGCAATGATGGCTCACTTTAGAATCTTTAGCGCATCAATAAAAAAAACATTGTCATGAAAAGTAAGAATTTTGCATTAATCGGTGTTGCGGGCTATATCGCGCCACGCCATATAAAAGCGATAGCAGACACGGGCAATAATCTTGTCGCTTCGCTCGACAAGTTCGACAGTGTCGGGAGGTTGGACAGCTCGTTCCCTGACTGCTCTTTTTTCACTGAACTTGAACGTTTTGACCGCTACTGTTACAAGCAGATGGACGGCGACAACAAGATAGATTATGTCAGCATCTGCACGCCCAACTATACCCACGATGCTTTCATCCGCTATGGTCTTCGTCTCGGCAGTGATGTCATCTGCGAAAAGCCTGTGGTGTTGAATCCTCGTAATATTGACAATCTGATTGAGCTGGAGAAGCAGACGGGCCATAATGCCTACACGATACTGCAACTAAGGTTGCACGACTCCATTGTTGCACTGAAGAAAAAGATAGACGAAGGTCCCAAGGACAAGATTTATGACGTTGATTTGACCTACATCACTTCGCGTGGCAAATGGTACTATGCCTCATGGAAAGGAGATGTCGCCAAGAGCGGCGGTGTGGCGACGAACATTGGAATACATTTCTACGATATGCTGCAATGGGTCTTTGGCTCGGTGAAGAGAAACATAGTCCACATAATGAGTTTTGACCGCGTCGGTGGCTATCTGGAGCTGGAGAAGGCCCGCGTTCGCTATTTCCTCAGCATCAACGCTGAATGCCTGCCCGAAAATGCTGTGAGAGAGGGGAAGAGGACATTCAGACTGATTAATATTGACGGCGAGGAATTTGAGTTCAGCCAGGGCTTCACCGAGTTGCACACCAAAAGTTACGAGAATATCCTTGCCGGCAATGGTTTCCGTATCAGTGAGGCTCGCGAGAGCATCCAGATAGTGAGCGATATACGTAATGCTACACCGGTGGGTTTGGTCGGCGACTACCATCCGCTTGCCAAGCTGCCGTTGGCAAAGCATCCCTTCGGATGGGATGTCAAGATATAGTTCGCCAAGCAGGGAATCGATACATATCGCAATGGTGTTCAAACAAAAAAGGTCGGGAATTATCCCGACCTTTTTTTGTGTCTTATCGTATTGCTTTATTCGTCTCTTTGATGCGCATTTTGTAGAATGAGCGATAGACGAAGACAAGGGCGATGAGGATGAAAACGATGCCTACCCACGGTGCGACAGCCTTGAACTTGTCGGCAATGGCAATCTCCATGGCCAGCACGCCGAAGAGGGTGGTGAACTTGATGATGGGGTTCAGGGCCACCGAGCTGGTATCCTTGAAGGGGTCGCCCACGGTGTCGCCCACGACGCTGGCGTCGTGCAGGGGGGTACCTTTGGCCTTCATGTCGACCTCGACAACCTTCTTGGAATTGTCCCATGCGCCACCGGCATTAGCCATGTAGACAGCCTGGAAGAGACCGAAGACGGCAATAGAAATCAGGTAGCTGACGAAGAGGCAGACGGCGTTCTCGCCACCGATGCTGCCTGGCGAGCTGATGCATGCAAAGCCGAGGGCGAAGCAGAAGATGGCGATAAAGATGTTGATCATGCCCTTCTGAGCATAGTTGGTGCAGATTTTCACAACTTCCTGGCTCTTTTCGGTGTCGGCCTTCTTGGGAGCGTTGGGGTCGAGCTTGATGTTGTTCTTGATGAACTCAACGGCACGGTTGGCACCAGTGGTGACAGCCTGCATCGAGGCTCCAGTGAACCAGAAGATGACGCAGCCGCCAAGGATGAAGCCGAGGATGCTGTAGGGATTCAGCAGGTTGAGGATGCTGGCTGGATCGATGCCGAGAGCCTTCTGGATCATGAGGATAAGGCTGAAAATCATCGTCGTGGCACCCACAACAGCGGTACCGATAAGGACAGGTTTGGCAGTGGCCTTGAAGGTGTTGCCAGCACCATCGTTGGCCTCGAGGTAGTATTTGGCCTTCTCAAAGTCAGGCTTGAATCCGAACTCGCTTTCGACCTCCTTGGTGGTCTTCTCGATGTCATCCTCGATGAGGGAGAGCTCATATACAGACTGCGCGTTGTCGGTCACGGGGCCATAGCTGTCGACGGCGATGGTCACGGGACCCATGCCCAGCATACCGAAGGCCACAAGGCCGAAGGCGAAGATGGTGAAGAAGGGTCCGAAGACGGGTTCGATGCCGAAGCCGGTGGCAGCCATGTAGGCGATGAGCATCAGCACGAAGAAGACGATGCCAGTCCAGAAGGCACCCATGTTGCCGGCCACGATGCCGCTGAGGATGTTGAGCGATGCACCGCCCTGCTCGGAAGCCTTGACAACCTCGTTGACATGCTTGGAAGTGGGGGAGGTGAAAATCTTGGTGAACTCGGGGATAAGGGCAGCGCCGAGGGTGCCGCAGCTGATGATGATGGAGAGGGCGAGCCATAGGTTGTCGACGATGGTGATATCCTTGAGGATGAAGTAGCTGGCGAGGAAGGTGCCGCAGATGCTGAGTATTGATGTAATCCAGACCAAAGAGGTGAGGGGTTTCTCGAAGTTGATGTCGTCGGCGTTGTTGTATTTGGCCTTGGCGATAGCACCATTGATATAATAGGCGAGGACAGAGGCAATGATACCAAGAATACGCATGACGAAAATCCAGACAAGGAGCTTCACTTGGATGTCGGGTTCGGGAACGGCAAGGAGGATGAAAGAGACGAGGGCCACGCCGGTGACGCCGTAGGTCTCAAAACCGTCGGCGGTGGGTCCGATGCTGTCGCCGGCATTGTCGCCAGTGCAGTCGGCGATGACGCCAGGGTTGCGGGGGTCGTCTTCGCCAATTTTGAAGACAACCTTCATCAGGTCGCTTCCGATGTCGGCAATCTTGGTGAAGATGCCGCCGGCGATACGGAGAGCGGAAGCGCCGAGGCTCTCACCGATGGCAAAGCCCATGAAGCAGCTGCCAGCGAGGTCTTCGGGCATGCAGAGGAGGATGAGGAGCATAAGAACCAGCTCGACGCAAATCAGCACGATGCCGATGCTCATACCGGCACGCAGGGGGATGTTGAGCAGGTCGAGGGGTTTGCGGCGAAGTGAGGCGAAAGCCATGCGGGCGTTGGCAAGGGTGTTCATGCGGACACCGAACCAGGCAACACCGTAGCTGCCCAGGATGCCGATGATGGTCCATGCCAGCACCAGCAGCACGCCGCCGGCTTTCATGTCGCTCAGCACACCAAAGTAGAGGGCTATGGCTGCTCCGATGAAGAGGAAGAGGACGATGAGGAACTTGCCCTGCTGCTTGAGGTAGGTGGAGCAAGTCTTGAAGATAACGTTGCCGATTTCGAGCATCGACTTGTGGGCTTTCAGTTTTCTGACTTTGCTGAATTGCCAGAAACCGAACAGGAGACCCAGGGCAACGATTAGAAATCCCCAATAGAGGATAGTCTTTTCGGGTGCATCACTCCATGTGGAGGGCATTTTCAGGTCGGCTTCGCTAGCGAATGACAATGCGGGTAGCACAAGTGCCGACAGAAGTGGTAGAAATTTCTTCATAATAGAATATTTGATTTAATTTGTTGTTATTCAAGAGCTATAAAGAAGAAGGCTCCGTTTTTGTCGGAGCCTTCTATTCCTTA
Organism: uncultured Bacteroidota bacterium; assembly: GCA_902784465.1. Taxonomy (GTDB): domain Bacteria; phylum Bacteroidota; class Bacteroidia; order Bacteroidales; family P3; genus Colimorpha. The sequence continues at coordinate 36,065 of CACZUZ010000021.1, read as the reverse complement.
TTATTGTACCAGGATAAGAATGTCGTTTTCTTGTCCTTTGACGACTCCCGCCTTGATTTCGAAAATCTTTTCCTCTTGCCCTTCTGCCTGCAGCCTGATTTTGCCGGCTGCCAGGCTTGAGATGATAGGGGCGTGGTTCTCAAGTATCTCGAAAAGTCCCCCAGTCCCCGGCAGCTGAACGAGCGTCGCGGAACCTTCGTACAAGGTGGTGTCTGGTTTTATGATTTTGACTTGCATTTATTGAGGTTTACAGTAAACTATTTCGTTTCAGCGAGAATCTTTTCGCCTTTCTCGATGGCCTCTTCAATGGTTCCGACGAGGAGGAAGGCCTGTTCGGGCAGGTAGTCGACATCGCCGTTGAGGATCATATTGAAACCTTTGATGGTATCGTCGATATTGACGAAGCGGCCCTGCAAGCCAGTGAAAGCCTCGGCAACGAAGAAGGGTTGCGAGAGGAAGCGCTGCACACGGCGTGCGCGGCTGACCACCAGCTTGTCGGCCTCGCCGAGTTCCTCCATACCGAGGATGGCGATGATGTCCTGAAGTTCGTTGTAGCGTTGCAGAATCTGCTTCACACGCTGGGCGGTGTTGTAATGCTCGTCGCCCACGACGTCAGGCGAGAGAATGCGCGATGTCGAGTCGAGTGGGTCGACGGCAGGGTAGATACCGAGCTCAGCAATCTTGCGGCTAAGCACCGTCTGGGCGTCGAGGTGGGCAAAGGTCGTTGCCGGTGCGGGGTCGGTGAGGTCGTCGGCAGGGACGTAGACGGCTTGTACCGATGTGATGGAGCCTCGTTTGGTTGAGGTGATGCGTTCTTGCATCATACCCATCTCGGTGGCCAGTGTGGGTTGGTAACCCACGGCGGAGGGCATACGGCCGAGAAGAGCCGACACCTCGGAACCAGCCTGAGTGAAACGGAAGATGTTGTCGATGAAGAGAAGGATGTCGCGTCCGCCGGTCTTCTCGTCGCCGTCACGGTAGTATTCGGCGAGGGTCAGGCCGCTGAGGGCCACGCGGGCACGTGCTCCAGGGGTCTCGTTCATCTGGCCGAACACCATAGTGCATTTTGAGTCTTTGACAGCCTCCTTGTCGACCTTCGAAAGGTCCCAGCTGCCCTCTTCCATGCTCTTCTGGAAGGCTTCGCCATACTTGATGACACCAGCCTCAATCATTTCGCGCAGCAGGTCGTTGCCTTCGCGGGTACGCTCTCCCACACCGGTGAACACCGACATGCCGCTGTATTTCTTGGCAATATTGTTGATAAGCTCCTGGATAAGGACGGTCTTGCCGACACCGGCGCCGCCGAAAAGGCCAATCTTACCACCCTTGAGGAAGGGCTGAATGAGGTCGATGACCTTGATGCCGGTGTAGAGGATCTCCTGGTTGGTGGAGAGGTTCTCGAACTTGGGCGGTTCGCGGTGGATTCCGTATTTCTTCTCGCAAACGGGGGCAGGCATACCGTCGATGGTCTCTCCGATGACATTGAAGAGGCGACCGTTGATGTTTTCGCCTACAGGCATTGAGATGGGGCCGCCGAGGGTCTCCACTTCCATGCCGCGTTGCAAACCGTCGGTGGTGTCCATTGCTATGCAACGCATTGTGTTCTCTCCAATATCCTGCTGGCATTCAAGGATTACAGAGGTTCCGTCGGGGCGTTTCACCGACAGGGCATCGTAGATGTCAGGCAGTGTGACGTTGTCGTCGAAAGTGACGTCGATGACAGCTCCAATAATTTGGGATATTCTACCTTTCAGATTAGATTCCATATATTTGTGTGTGGGTTATAATGGTTATTCTCTATGTTTTTCTGTTTTAATGATTTGCCCCTTGGGGCAGTTGGAATGAAGGTGTATATATTATATGTGTTGATGAACAAGAAATAGTTTGCAAATTTACTACAAAACTTTTGAAAATAGTTTTGTTTTGACGAAAAAATATTTTATAATTTTGTAAAGTGTTTTATCCTATTACTTTATACAACTTGCCAGGAAGGCATCGGCAGACGTTTTTTAGTTCTAGGTTGAGCAGAATTGTGGCGATTTTTGGCAATGGGAGGTCACTTAGTTCGCGAATGCTGTCCATCCCGATTTCGGGGTGCTTTTCCAGTATGTCGTAGATAGTACGCTCCTCTTTGTTGAGTTCGGGGAACAGGCTCGTCTGTTTTCCAGCGATAACGTTTTTGCGTTCCCAGCCCAACGAGACGAAAAGGTCGTCGGCGTTGCGTATCAGCATGGCTTTGCAAGAGGCTATTATGGCGTTGCAACCCTCTGAGTATTTGTCGTCAACGCGACCTGGGAAGGCGAAGAGTTCCCGATGGTAGCTGCTGGCGATGTTGGCTGTTATCAGTGCGCCGCCCGTTTTCGAAGCCTCCACCACGATGGTGGCGTCGCTGAGGGCGGCTATTATGCGGTTGCGTGCGGGAAACAGTCTGGGCGACAAGGCTGTGCCGCTCATGCGTTCGGTGAGCAGCGCGCCGCCCTCCGACAGCATCCGTTTGGCTAGGTTGCGGTTGAGGGGAGGGTAGAGCTGGTCGAGACCATGCCCGAGGACGCCGACGGTGGGCAACCCGTTGTTGAGGGCTGCGGTGTGCGAGGCGGCATCGATACCCAGAGCCAAACCGCTGAATACGGTTATGCCCTCACCGTAAAAGCCAGTGACAAGCCTGTGTGTCAAGTCTATACCTTGTGGCGTGGCCTTGCGTGTGCCCACAATGCTGACGGCCCGCTCGGGGTTGAGATTGGTGTTGCCAAGGGCATATATAATGACTGGATTGTCCTCGCAACCAGGCAGATTGAGACGCTGCGGATAGTCGTTGTCCTGGCAGAAATAGACATGGATATGGTTCTTTTCGATGAATGCCAACTCCTTCTCCACCAGCGGGAACGGCGTACGGTTTTTGATGGCACGGACAATCTCCTTGTGGGTTCCGAACAGCTCGTTTAGCCCTTTCTCGGACATCTCGAAGAGCTCTTTTGCGGAACCAACAATATCAAGCAGCTGGCGTTGGGTTTGGCAACCCACTCCAGGCAGCATCGTCAATGCAATTTCGTATAAATAGTCGTTTCCCAATTGTCAACAAATACAAATTGCAAATTTACATATATTTTCGGAATGCATCATTTTTTTATTCGCCAATTTTTTTAACTTGCTGTTTTTTCTACCTTTAAAAAACATGATAGAGAACATCCATCTCTTTTTTTTCGACACATGAAACCTCATTTCACAAAAAAACACTATTTTTGCAAATCCTTCGATGATTCATTTCATCGTCCGTCACGCCGTGTGACATGTGTGACGTATATATTGTAACCATAAACTGTAAAACATATTCTCAAATGTTCATTTGTTACCAATATAATTGTATGGAGCTTGTCGAGGACAGGCAGTTCCCCACTCTTTTCCCCGATGCAGGCATCGATGGCAGTGGTTTCGAACGCTGTTTCTCGCATCTTGTCGAAGGTGAAGGCTCATTCTCTGTAGCTTGCGGCAAGTCTTTTATGCGTAAACTTGTTGAATATATCAGAGGTAATTATATCTTTGTCAAGGCAGCAGGAGGTATAGTGTCCGATGCCGAAGGCAGAATGCTTCTTATGCGGCGCAACGACCGTTGGGACCTTCCCAAAGGCAAGGTCGAGCATGGCGAGACGCTGGCGCAGGCAGCCCTGCGCGAGACAGGGGAGGAGACAGGCCTTGCCAATGCCACACTAGGGCAGTTGCGATTGAAAACCTACCATATCTACAATCTTTATGGAGGATGGCACTTCAAGCAGACTACATGGTTCGACATGACGCAACTGCCTGACGATGACGTGGATGGCGGCAGCACGGCTGCCAAGTTGGTTCCCCAAACCGAGGAAGGCATCACCGAATTGGGTTGGTTTGAACGGGAACAATGGCGAAAAATGCTTGACGAGAGTTATGCCACAATGCGGATTATTACCCATCAATTGTTTGAAAAATAGTTGTGTATGTTTTTTTGTTGATAAAATATACTATTTTTAACTGTCACTTCGATATTTATTTGTAATTTTGCCACCTAAACAACACTAAAAAAAGGAGAACAATATGAACCAAACTGCCGAACAAACAAGCTCTTTCCTTCTCCAGGTCAAAGCTATAAAATTGAACAATGAACACCCCTTCACATGGGCCTCGGGCCGCAAGTCTCCAATCTATTGTGACAACCGTGTGACGCTCTCCTATCCCGAGATCCGCACCTATATACGCCAGAGTTTTGTGGATATGATTAATGAGTATTACGGAGATGTCGATGTGATTGCCGGTGTCGCCACAGGCGGTATTGCCCAGGGCGCTCTGGTGGCCCAGGAACTCGGCAAGCCTTTCGTCTATGTCCGTTCCGAAGAGAAGAAGCACGGTCTCACCAACCAGATAGAGGGTGAAATCCATAGCGGTCAGACTGTCGTGGTGGTCGAAGACCTTGTCTCCACCGGCAAGAGCTCGCTCATAGCAGTACATGCACTGCGCGACAAGGGTTGTGTGGTCAAGGGTATGGTGGCCATCTTCACCTATGGTCTTGCTGTCGCAGCCAAGAACTTCGAGGAAGCCAACGTCGAGCTACACACCCTCACCAACTACAACGAGCTCATTAAAGTGGCTTGCAATCAAGACTATATCCGTGAGGCCGACCTCGAATCGCTCAAGACCTGGCGCCAGAACCCCGAACTGTGGTCTGAGCAGCATGGCGAATAGTAAACAGTAAACAGAAAAACCAATCTCAGATGACATCAGAATCGAAAAGAGTAGAGGCTCATTGCAGCGCAGAACGTCTCTATAATTTTGCTTGTGATTTCCGCAATTTCCAGCGTTTCCTTCCTTCCCAAGTTGAGGACTTTACAGCCAACGGAGATACCTGCACATTTAAGGTTGCAGGGTTTATGCAACTCACCCTCCAGTATGCAGAGCGTACTCCCTACCACACTGTAGCCATAGCTCCGGCACAGGGCAGCAACTCGCCGTTGCCATTCCGTCTGGCACTCAAGATTACAGAGGGTGACGCCACATCGTGCCATGTTGTTGTCTGTGCCGAAATTGAAGGCGGCAACCCGGTGATGACCATGATGCTGAAACCCAAGCTGCGTCCCGCCCTCGACAAAATTGCCGAGCAGATACAATACTACTCGTCGGGTATTTGAAGCCATCCTATAGGCGTTTTATTTGACAAATATACACGAAAAAAGACAGCTTCTTGCTGTCTTTTTTCATTTATTTTTATTTCTATTGTTTTTTTTTGTGTAAATTTGCAAGTTAAGTCTGTACTTTTGAAACAATATAATAAAATGAAATATAGATTATTATTAGGATTTTTCGTTTCTTTCTTTGCCGTTGTCGACGCTCAAAACATTACAAATGTTGCTTTTGAACGCCGCGATAAGGAGGTGACTTTGACTTACGACCTCAGCAAGGATGCCAACATCCGAGTCTGTGTCTCCATTGATGGAGGCCGCTACTACGGTGACTATATCCAGAACATGAGTGGCGACATCGGAAAGAACATCAAGGCAGGCAAAGGCAAAAAGATTATCGTCTACGACCTGCCCGATTTCCGCATGTTGCCGTGGGAACCCGACTCGACAGGCTTTAATGCCGCCGACACGGTGATTCGCTTCTCGGTGGAGGTCGACGACGGCTCGGTAGACATCAAGGTGGGAGACATGAAGTTTCGCATGATGCCTGTACCGGGTGGCACATTCACGATGGGTTGTACCCGCCCTTCGGGTGCTAAGCATAACTATGAGGCTGAATTTCCGACACATAAGGTTACTGTCGATACTTTCTACATGGGCAAGTTCGAGGTCACACAGCGTTTGTGGACCACCGTTATGGGCGATAACCCCAGCCGTTGGAAATACAACGACAGCCTTCCCGTAGAGCAGGTGTCGTGGAGCGATGCACAGATGTTTATTGCCCGCCTGTCGCAGATGACGGGCTACCGTTTCCGTCTTCCCACCGAGGCGGAGTGGGAGTTTGCTGCCCGTGGCGGCAACCTCTCCAAGAACTGCGTCTACCCTGGCCAGGACGGCGACCCAGGCTCCGTGGCTTGGTATGGCATGAACTCCGGCAACATCACCCACCCCGTTGGACAAAAGAAAGCTAACGAACTAGGCCTGCACGATATGGCCGGCAACGTGTGGGAGTGGTGCTCCGACTGGTACGAGCCCTACACTGCGCAGGAGCAGACAAATCCCCGAGGGCCCAAGCATGGCGAGAGCCGCATCATGCGTGGCGGCAGCCTCAACAGTCCTTCGTGGGGCTGCACGGTAAGCGACCGCAGCTGGTACCAGCCCGACTATGGCTATGGGTTCCACGGCTTCCGCCTTGTTCTCGACTCCGTTGAAGAACCGGAAGAAGAGTGACGACAGATGACAGACTATGATTAAAGTTCATGATAAGCATTTCAAGGTCTACATGACCGAGGAGGAAATCTCGCGAGAGGTCACTCGTGTGGCCCGTGAGATCATGCGAGACTTGGGAGACAAGGATCCCCTGTTCTGCCCAGTCCTTTCAGGAGCCTTCATGTTCATGAGCGACCTGGCCCGAGCCCTCGACTTCGAAGCCGAGATGTATTTCGTCAAGTACAGCTCCTACGAAGGCTTGAAAAGCACCGGCAACGTCAAGACCATCATTCCTTTCCCCGACAGTTGCCGGGGACGTCATGTGGTGATTGTAGAGGATGTTATCGACAGCGGCCTCACTATGGAATATCTGCTTGCCGAGGTCTCCAAACTGGAGCCGGCAAGTGTATCTGTTGCCACTTTCTTTTTCAAACCCGACTCGTTCAAGAGCAACTTTAATATCGACTATATAGGCCGTTCAATCCCAAATGATTTCATCCTTGGATATGGTTTGGATTATGATGACCGCGGCCGGTTCTACAAAAACGTGTATGTCATTAGTGATTAAACATGTAACATTACCTAAAGCAACCATGCGAAACAAAACACATTACATGCCCCGAGGCCTGTTTCTGGTCTCATTGTCAATTATTCTGATGATGGTTTCGTGCGGCAAGGAGACAAAAAAGTCGTTCGATTCCAGTCTGCTGCCAGGCAAATGGAACCGGGGCACTGAGTACTACCGCTATGACAGTGACGGCACAGGTGTCTATTGGGATAGTGCCGACGATGTCCACGAGGAAGAGGCACAGGCATTCAAGTGGGGCTACGACGATTCCGACAACAGCCTGACACTTATCCACTGGATGGAGATGACACAGGACTGGACAGTTCCCCGTGTATATACCATCAAGCAACTAGACCAAAGCAAGCTGGTGTACGAAGACAGGTTTGGGGAGACATACTCGTTCGATAGAATAACCGTAACAGTACCTGAAAATGAAGAATGAAGAAATAATAGCTGAAGAAAAGAGCAAAACCACTACCACGGCGGACAATAAAGCCGGCAAGCGTAAAATGAAGAAAGGGTGGAAGATAGCACTTATCTCTATATTTTCGCTGCTGGGCTTGATTATCGTCACCGTTGCCGTGGCCTTATGGCTGGTGCTTACACCAGCCCGACTTACCTCAGTTGTCAACAAGTTGTCGGACAAGTTTATAACCTGCGAGAACCATTTCGACAATGTAGACTTGACTTTCTTCAAGACCTTCCCTTATGTCGGACTTGAGGTCGAGGGTTTTGTCCTCATCAATCCAACAGAGGGCGCTCCCAGCGACACTGTGGCATACGTCAGACAGCTGGGTGTGGGTTTGAACGTTCGCGAGTTTTTGAAAAACAACAATATAGAGGTCAAAAAGCTTGTTCTTGACGATGTTGAAGCCAACCTCTATACTACTGAAAACGGTACCGCAAACTACGATGTCTTCCCATCGTCGGAAGATGAGGACACCAGCAGCTCGTTCGAGATGCCCGAGCTTGTCTCGCTCAAGTCAATCCGCATCAATCATCTGAATGCTAACTATCTGGATAAGAAATCGAAAATTGATGCACGACTGGCAGACCTTAATATTGCTGTCGACGGCAGTTACAGTGCCGACAATATCGATGCCGACGTTAAGGTTGACGTCGACGGCGTTGCCTTCGACATGAAGAGCGACAGCAGTTCGATCAACGCGGTCTTGAACGATGTGGCGATGAAGATAAAGGGTGAGACCAAGGGAAAGGAAGTCTCCGGCAAGGTGAGCCTTTGCGTCCCCAAGGGTCGTTTCTCGCTTGGTGGTCAGCAGTTTGTCACCGATGCTATGGATGGTCATAAGGGCAAGCTGCTGGATGTCGACGGCAAATTGTCGGGCAATATCGACGACCTGAAATTCAAGGTTGATGAGCTGGAGCTCAAATTGAAAGAATACCTCATCGCCCTCGACGGTGATGTGGCACTTGCCAAGGACGAAAAGCCTATGTTTGTCGACCTCAATTTTTCGACCAACACTTGGGCTGTAGATGAGCTGCTTGCCGCTCTTCCGGCAGCCTTCACCAGCTGGCAGGGCAAGATGAAGCTGGATGCCGAAGCCGAATTGACGGGTACAGCCAAAGGTCAACTGGGCAATGGCAAGCTTCCCCTTCTTACTGCAAAACTGATACTTAAAGATGGCAAATTCGAGGACCGCTCGATGCTGCCCTACTCCTTCAGCGGCATCACTGCCGACCTGGGCTCCGACCTCGATTTCAATGATGGTGGTGTCTCTAATGTCGACATCAACAAAATAACAGTTCGCACCGGCCGCAACAACCTGGAATTGAGCGGACACATTGCAGACCTCCTAGGAGCGATGAACATGGATGCAGCCCTCAAAGGCAATATCTATCTTGCCGATGCCAAACCCATGCTTCCCAAGGACATGAACCTCAAGATGGAGGGTAAAGCCAACCTTAACCTCAAAGCCAGTACCAACCTCAATCAGCTAAAGAAGAGCGATTTCGCCCACATGAAACTTGCAGGTGACATCGGCCTTTCCGACATTGACATCGACTACGACACCATCTATGCCAAAGTTCCCAAGGCCAACATCAACGTCCAGTTGCCCTCCAAGTTGAAACGAGGCCTCTTCAACGAGCTGCTTTCTGCCACAGTACAGGCTTCAAGTATTGATGCAAATCTACCCAATAAGAATATTGAAGGTGAGATAGGTACGACGACACTGAAGTTGGCTGTCAACAACATTTTGGACACAAATCAGCCTTTCAAGGTGGTATGCGATTTCAACCTCGCCTCGTTGAAGGGCGGCATGGATTCCATCAAGGCCTCTGTCACCGAACCCAAGGGAACCTTCTCGATGCTGCCGCAGGGCAAGAAGAGCGACAAGGTGAAATATGCTGTCAATTTCGCAAGCAGTGCATTGCATTGCTCCATTGCCGACAGCACCACAGTGGATGTCGCCGGACTATCCATCAAGGGCGGTGCAAACTACGACCCGTCGAAACCCAACACACTCCAGCAGTGGTCACCCAATCTCGACGTCGACTTCAAGCGTGGCTACATCGACTTGGCAAAGGTGGACTATATCGTCCAGATACCCGACATCAAGTTCAACTACAAACCCGAAATATGCGAGATAGCCAATGCCAATGTCGTCTTTGGCAACAGCGACTTCTATCTCAAAGGTGCTGTCACGGGACTTGAAAAATGGCTTAGCCAGGAAGATTTTCTCCGTGGCGACCTCTATCTTACCTCAAACTACACCAATGTCGACGACCTGATGGAAGCCTTCAGCGGTATGGGCAGCAACCCCGACACTCTCGAGGCTCAGCGCAAGGCCGACAAGGTTGACACCGCTGCCAAACCATTCATTGTGCCGCTCGACGTGGACTTCACACTCCACACACGCATCAAGGAAGCCCTCGCTTTCGACAACGATTTGCGCGAAGTGGCTGGCGATGTTCAGATTAAGAACGGCGTTGCAGTCCTCAACCAGGTCGGTTTCGTCTGCAAGGCGGCGCGTATGCAGCTCACCGGCATGTACCGCACACCTCGTGTCAACCACATCTTTGTGGGAATGGACTTCCACCTGCTCGACATCAACATCCAGGAACTCATCAAGATGATACCATACGTCGACAGCCTTGTGCCGATGCTCAACGATTTGGAGGGACATGCCGACTTCCACCTCTGCGCAGAGACCTATGTCAACGCTTTCTACAAGCCTAAGGTTAGCACCATGCGTGCCGCTGCTGCCCTGTCGGGACAAGACCTTGTGGTGCTCGACAACAAGGACATCGACCGTATTGCCAAACTACTCCAACTCAAGAAGTGGCGCGAGGACGACAGCAAGATACATGTCGACAGCCTCGATGTGACAATGAGCGTGTTCCGCGACGAGCTTATTGTCGACCCCTTCATCCTCTCGCTCCACAAGTACAGCATCGTGGCCGAGGGAAGCCACAACCTCAAGAACAAGTACGACTACCATGTCGAACTAGTGCGAAGCCCATTGCCGGTACGTCTTGCCGTCGATGTCGTAGGCATTATGCCGAAGATCAATTTCGACCTCTCTACTAAGTTGCGCTACAAGAACCTCTTCCGTCCTGCCAAACGCAACAGCGTGGACAAAGCAACGCTGCAACTCAAAGAGAACATACGCAAAGTGTTGGAAGCCAATGTCAAGGAGTCGACACGCGAATACCAGGGATTGGATAAATAACCGTCATGCTCAGATACATAGGTAAAAGACTCATCTACGGACTTCTGGTAATTCTGGGAGTTGTCACGCTGGTTTTTTCCCTGTTCAATATCCTTCCTGGCGACCCGGCCCGAATGATGCTTGGGCAGCGAGCCGATGCCGAAAGCATAGAAATCATCAACCGCGACCTCGGACTCGACCGCCCTGTGGGGCAGCAGTTCGTGGGTTATCTTAACGATTTGTCGCCCATATCGTTGCATAACAATGCCGATGCAGGCAGCTATTGGTACCTCTCTTCCGACAAGTATGCGCCCTACGCCACCCTATTCTCCATAGGCAGCACCTCCGTTGTTGTCAAGGTGCCATACCTGCGGCGCTCCTACCAGACCAAACGGCGAGTGACCGAGATAATAGCTGCCGCCTTTCCCCAGACGGCAGTGTTGGCACTCACAGCCATGACCATTGCGCTGACTCTTGGCATCCTGTTCGGCATCCTGTCGGCCATCTACAAGGGGACTTGGATTGACCGTATAACGCTCTTTATCTCTACGTTAGGCATGTCGTTGCCCTCTTTTTTTGCCGCCATACTGATAGCCTGGTTTTTCGCCTACAAGCTTGCCGACTGGACACACCTCAGCATGTTTGGTAATCTGTACAGTGTAGACGACTATGGCTGCGGCGAATATATCGATCTCCGCAACCTCATCCTGCCCGCCATCACGCTTGGCATCCGACCGCTGTCGGTAATCATTCAGCTCACCAAGAACTCGATGCTTGAGGCTCTTTCCCAGGACTATATACGCACCGCCCGCGCCAAAGGGCTGGGGAGTGGACGTGTTATCTTCCGTCATGCCCTGCGAAATGCGATGAACCCCATTGTCACCTCAGCCTCCGGCTGGCTGGCAGGTCTGATGGCCGGAGCCGTCTTTGTGGAGTACGTCTTCGACTGGAAAGGTATGGGCGTCGCCATCGTCGACGCACTGGAGAAGTACGACTTCCCCGTGGTTATGGGTTCGATACTTTTCATCTGCATCCTCTTGGTTGTCATCAACATACTGACCGACATCATCTATGCTCTTCTCGACCCACGGGTGCGGCTGGGGTGAGTTCGCTTTATGCGCTGTAGTTGTGGTCGATCACTATGGTAATATTCATTTGTGGCAGACGAGCTTTCAGCTTGTCGGTGAGTTGCTTGCAGAAAGCTTTCTCGTCGTGGATTGCGATGTCGGGCACAACGTCCACCGACACCCTGTTCTCTTTCTCATAATAGTAGAATCCGTGTACCTGTACAACACCCTCGATGGGTTTAATGGTTTGTATGACAGTATTCTGCAATTCTGTGCGTTTGTTGGCTCCTGTCGATACGGCATATACACCAATGGTCAGAATAATGCCATATCGACTAAACACATCCTCCGAAATACGGCGGGTGAGGCCGTGAATTTGATAGGCATTCATGGTGTCGTCGACGCTGATATGCAGCGACCCTATCAGAACTTCGGGGCCATAGTTGTGCAGGATAATATCGTATACCCCATGCACCTCATCGAACTCCATCACCTCTCGTTTGAGGTTGCTCACCAACTCTTGGGGAAGCCTTGCACCAAGTAGCTCGTTGACAGGCGACGCTACCATTTCGACACCTGCCTTGATGATGACCACTGATATTAATGCACCCAAAATGCCATCGATGGAGACATCCCATATCAGCATGATGGCAGCCGAGACCAGGGTGGAGAGGGTGACGATGGCATCGAAGAGGGCGTCGGAACCCGATGCGATCAAGGCATCGCTCTTCAACAGTTCGCCCTGTCGTTTAACGTAGCGGCCAAGCAGTAGCTTGACCATGATGGCGACAATGATTACCACCAGAGTGACTGTTGAGTATTCCGGCTCGGTGGGGGAGATGAGCTTCTTTACCGACTCAATGAGCGAGGTGATGCCAGCTGTAAGCACTATGACGGCGATGATGATGGCACTGAAGTATTCGATGCGCCCGTGGCCGTAAGGATGCTTGCGGTCGGCCGGACGAGTGGAGAGTTTGGCACCAATGATGGTGATGACGCTAGAGAGGGCATCGCTCAGGTTGTTCACTGCATCCAGGACTATGGCCACCGAGCTGGCCAGTATGCCAACGGCGGCCTTGAATGCCGCCAGCAAGACATTGGCTCCAATGCCAATGATGCTGGTGCGGATGATCCGACTGGAACGATTTGTAGTGTTGGTAGTTGTTTTAGTTGTTTCCTGTTCAGTCATTATTTCTCAGACTTTACTGTTTCTCTACTGTCCACCAGTCCTTGCTCCATGCGAGCATGCCGCCTCTGAGGTTGTACACTGTACAGCCCTGTGCTGCAAGTTGTTCGGCAGCCTTCATGCTCCGTTTCCCACTGCGGCAGTAGACGGCAACCTTACCCTCAATCTTTTTGATGCGTTCGGCAAAATCACTGGCATTCACGTCGATATTCTCCGCGCCGTAGATATGACCTTCGCCATACTCCTTCGGTGTTCTTACATCAATCAGCAGTACATCTTTCTGCCTGATAATCTCTGTGAATTTTTCGATGCCAACCGTCGAGATATTGGATGAAATCTCTTCTTGGGCTGAATTTTTTGCGGTGGACTTATTCTGTGAATGGCCGCATCCGACAGCCAGTGTTGCAAACAAAAACATCATAAGTATTCGTTTCATCGTTTTCAATTTTTTTGCATAATTACACATTTTGTCAAGCATCTGCTCTTGTGTCATTCCGTCCATAGCCACAACATTATTTTTCTGCTTGTCTCCTTGACACAACCACTCTCACCAAATCCTCACCGATTGCCTGCTGGATGAGTGCGATTGTCTTGCAAGTGAAGTTATGCCCACCGCTAAGCCATTTCGTCACCTCGGAGGGCTTACGGCCAGTCATCTTTGCCAGCTGACTCTTGCTGATGTGCTTCCGCTTCATCACAGAATCCAACCGGCCAGCGATGCCGTCAGTCATTGCGTAGGTGGAACGCTCAAGTGGAGTTATCTTCTCAAACTCCTGTCGTATTACATCATCAAAGAATTGTATCATAACTATACCTTAAAGACAGCCTCCTCAATGCCTGTAATAACATTTCTTTCGATGCTAATAGTTCCTTCGGACATTGCTTGCTTCAATAGTTTCTCAAACTTTTGCAAGTCCATGACATAGCCGCTCAACTCTTCGCTTTCTTCGTAGGTCTTGGTGTCTTTAACGCCACCATTGCCGATAATCAACACTTGGTCTGACATATTGTTCAACTAGGCATCACCCTTGAACTTTTCAACAAATTTTCTGTACTCAGTCAAATCACCATTAAATGAAATTGAGTACAACCCTACATTGTCGGATAGGATAACTTGCTGTAATTTCGCATCTTTCATATTCTTGCACCTTTAACTTTCAAATGCAAAGATACTGATATATTTTGAATTGACCAAATATTTTTTCACTTTTAACTAAAATTTTTGCTGGTCGATACTCTCCTACCTCCAAACCCTTGTTTTGATACTTCGGTGTGTTTTGATACATCAGTGTAAAGTATAAAGCATTTATTTTATTTTATGTGGAACGGCCTATTTAATACGGCGGTGTATTTTCTGCTTCCCCAAATGTCCCATAGTTCCCACTCTTCACGTGCCTGCGCGAGAAATTCTTGGCCGGAGAGGGTGGGAGCCTATGCCGTTGACCGCTGGCTTCCGGCGTCAAGGGGGAGGGGGCGGCGCGGAAGATGGGGGTGGGGATGATAAGACAAAGCAAAAAGTCCTTTAGTGAGAGAGGTGAAAAAAGAGAAACGGCCAAAATTTTCACGTCGTTTAGTACCCCGGGAGGGACTTCGTAAATAAAACGTTGTTGTTTCTTATTCTCTGATATTATTTATATTAGATATTTGTGAAGTTACTAAAAATGGATGCTATGACCAACAAATCTTTTAAAAGATGACCAAATTATGACCAACTAGTAGTATTTTTCGTGGAACGGTTGGTGTGTTTGGCGCTGGTAGGGAAGAAATACATCAAGACGGGCATAAACTATAAAACAATCGAAAAGGAAAAACGATCTAATGATTATGTGTTGTATATGGTTGATTTTAAATTATATGACAAATCGTTATATGTGTTAACAAATAAAACGTGTTGCACAAAAACAGCATTTGTAAAAAAAAATGTTGTGTACGTGCAACATTTTTATTATTTTTGCACCGTGAAACTTAATACAATATGGACACATTATTCAGAAAGAGTGACAGGTTGTTAGCCAATACCGGCATGGACATCATCCGGGACAAGATGGATGAAATCCATTGGAGTGCCCGACTCATTACCATTATAGGTGCCAAGGGCGTGGGCAAATCCACCCTCATCAGGCAACATCTGAAGCAGAACTACAAGCCGGGTGACCATCGTGTGCTATATTGTTCGGCCGATACGGTGGATATGTCGACACGTACGCTGGTGGAATTGGCCGAGGAATTCTCGATTCGTGGAGGTGAACTGCTGGCAATTGACGAGATTCACAAATACAAACCAGGTACATCGGATTGGAGCCGCGAGATAAAAGAGATTTACGAGCTATTTCCGGATCTTAAACTGATTGTGAGCGGGTCCTCCCTACTGTGTATGCGAGAAGGCGATGCCGACTTGTCGCGCAGGGCTGTGAAATACACGATGCCAGGTCTTTCGTTCCGCGAGGCATTGCGTTTCTATCACGGGTTGACGTTCCCCAAGTGGACTTTGGACGACATTCTGGCCCATCCTTACGAATTGTGGCAGTCGGTCTCCGCCAAATGCAAGACAGTGGCACTATTCAAGGAGTATCTCACGAAGGGTTATTACCCGTTTCTTCTTGAGGGAGAGGGCGAATACTACACTAAGATTGAACAGGTGGTCGGTTATATTGTCGAGACAGAGTTGCCCCAAATATGTAGGGTTGATGTGTCCAATGTCAGAAAACTCCAGGCCCTGATTGCCATGATTTGCAGTGAGACACCGTTTGAGCTTAACGCCAACCGCATTGCTGCAGCACTTGAAATCGGCCGCGACACAGTGGTGGAATATCTCAAGTATTTGGGCGATGCCAAAGTGTTGAATCTGCTTTATTCCGACAAGAAGAGGATCGGCAAGCTGTCGAAGCCCGACAAGGTGTATCTTGAGAATCCCAACATTATGTATGCCCTTGCACCCACCAAAGTGGAAGTGGGCACTCTCCGTGTGACTTTTGCCGTGGGATGTCTGTCCGAGTCGCACAATGTCGAGTATGGGAAGACTCAAGGCGACTTTAAGGTTGATGCAAAATACACTTTTGAGATAGGAGGCCGCAGCAAGGACTTTTCTCAGATTGCAGGTGTGAAAGACTCTTATGTCTTCGCCGACGACTGGGATATGCCCGACGGAGCCAAGCTGCCCCTTTGGATGTTGGGATTCTTGTATTGAAAAAAACGGATCTTTACAAACTAAATTCGTGCGCAAAAAGATTGCGCGTTTATAGCGTACTTTTGCAGCCGGAAACAAAAAAAGGAACAGTTATGCCAGCCAACAAAAATGCCGTTACCCGCTATTTCATCCTTGACTGCCTTCTGGCCAACCGCTTTGGTAATTATACCACAGAGGATTTGCAGAAGCGCGTGAGCGATAAACTCAGCGAGATGTACGATAAGCCAGTCAAGGTGAGTCTGCGCACCATCCAGTACGACCTCGACTATCTCGAGAACGGCCCCTTTAAAGCCAATATTGATCATTATGCCTATATCGACCATAGTCCCAACAGCCCCGACAAAAATATCACAAAGAACTGCCACCGGTACAAAGACCGCACCTTCACTATTTTTCAGCAGAAGCTCACCGACGAGGAAAAACACCTGCTGGGTGAAACTTTCACCCTTCTCGGCCAGTTCGATGGATTGCCCAATCTCGAAGGGCTGGAACGATTGAGGGAGAGCCTCAATGTGAAGACCGACCGGCAGATTGTGTCGTTCACCAAGAACCCGTTGGAAGGGAAGAACCTATTGGGAGTATTGTTCACCGCCATCTCGCAAAAGCATGTGGTGAATATTCATTTCCATAAGTTTGAAAGCCCCGAGGTGGAACGCACGATTGTGCTCCACCCCTATTTGCTCAGAGAATACAATCGCCGCTGGTACCTTATCGGCGCCGCCGAGGATACGGGTAAAATTATGAATTTTGCCTTAGATCGTATGGATAGCGTTGAGTTGCCACCCAATCACCACTATGTGGAATACAAAGGTGACCTAAACGAGCGCTTTGAGGACATAATCGGCGTTACGCTGAATGAAGGTTATGAGTTGCAGACCATTGTCTTCTGGGTCAGCGACCACTCGAAGGACTATGTGGCCACCAAGCCCATCCATGAGTCGCAGAAACATTATCGCGGAGATAAAGAAGCCGAGCTGCGTCGGCAGTATCCTACGTTGCAAGGCGGCGCCTTCTTCTCCATCGACTGCATCGAGAACTATGAGCTCATCCGGGAGTTGATATCGTTCCGAGAAGACCTCATAGTGCTTTCTCCGGACAATATCCGTGACACCGTAATGGAAAGAATTACAGCGATGTATGAAATGTACAAACCTTGGCGCAAATAAGTTGCGCACAACGGTTGTACTTTTGCAAGCGAAAACGAGAGAAGAAATATTTGCACGGATGTGATAAAAATTGTATCTTTGCAAATTCAAAATGAGAGAAATCCGGCAAGGCACTCTCAATAATCAAAGCCAATGCCAAAGAGACCTTTGAAACGATTGTCATTCCTGTTCTGAATTAGAACATCCAGGCTGTTAGCAGCCTGGTACGCCTGCTGCCTCACCTCGGTGGGTACAAACAGCAATGTTTGTAATTCGGCGGGTCCATACTTTCAGCGTATGGCTTTGAAAGTTAGTCATAACATCTTATAGTTTTATGGATGATGTAGTTATTATGTGAGATATTGTATTATTATGAGATATTATGTTATGGAGTATTGATCTGAAGTAATGAGTAATGGGAATGGCAATCGTGGAAAAAGGACACAAGAACACACTAGAGCATGTCAAAGAAAAAAGTAAATAGCAAATCTGACCTGAAGAAGGTTCTTGACCGCAACCGCCCAAAAGAGGAAAAAGTTGCGGCAAAAGTTGACATGCAGATGGAAGCAGAAGAGGAAGTCGCCATCATTGACTTTGACGATGATAGCGCATCTTCATCAGAGGATGTACAAATTGAGACAACCGGCAATCCTAAGACAGAACAGAAAGAAGACGGTGTCAAACAAGTTACCCATCCACTTTCCGAGGAAGAGAAGGAAGAATGCCTTGAGGAAATCAGGGTGGGATGGTCGCAGATGAAGACCAAAGAGTCTTTGGTGTCCATACTCAATGTCGCACTCACCATCCTTTATGGAAGAGATGCCCGGAAGTTGACACTCCGGATGTTGAACTACTATGCCTATTCTTCCCACAATAAGAAGCGCTATATCACATTTCAGGTGCCCAAAAAGAAGAAGGGAGAGTTCCGCACCATCGATGCCCCTTGTGCTGGGTTGAAAATGATCCAGCGTGCGCTGAACCTGATTTTCCAGACGATATACACCCCTCACGAGGCAGCGATGGGATTTGTCCCCCATCGGTCGGTTGTGACCAATGCCAGAGTGCATGTGGGACAGAAGTATGTGTACAACATCGACCTAAAAGACTTCTTCCCCAGCATCACTTCCGGGCGTCTGTTCAAGCGCCTGCAGGTGGCTCCGTTCAATATGGACAAGAAGATGGCTAGTATAGTCACGGACTTGTGTTGTTACACCATTGCTGACGGGAAGAATGTGCTCCCCCAGGGTGCGCCGACATCGCCCACCATCACCAATTTCATCAGCGAACACCTCGACAGGAAACTCTCAAAACTGGCGCGAGCCTACGGCATGAAGTATACCCGTTATGCCGACGACATCACCTTCAGCTGCTCGTCCAATATGTTCGCAGAGGATGGCAAGTTCTGCAAGTCCTTGCGAAATATTATCGAGGAAGAGGAACATTTCAAGATCAATACCGACAAGACCCGCCTTTGTCATAGTGGTGAGCGGCAGGAGGTTACGGGATTGACCGTGAACGAGCAGACCAACGTCACCCGGAAGTATGTCAAGCAGATACGTCTCTTCCTTCATATCTGGGAAGCGAAAGGCTTGCCTGAAGCGCAGCGGTTCTTTGAAAAGCACTATACGCCCAAAACCACACGTCCCAATGTAGGTATACCACATATAGAAAATGTCATTGCCGGAAAGTTGCTTTACCTCAAGATGGTGAAAGGGGAAAAAGATGCTGCCTATCAGAAACTAGTTGAACGTTATGTAAATCTTCTCGCAC
The DNA here is from genome assembly GCA_902784465.1 of uncultured Bacteroidota bacterium. Classification (GTDB taxonomy): domain Bacteria; phylum Bacteroidota; class Bacteroidia; order Bacteroidales; family P3; genus Colimorpha. The sequence goes on along the minus strand of CACZUZ010000021.1, from coordinate 17,118 downwards.
AAAAAGACGGGAAAGGGGAAGCCGCTAACAATGTAATTGCGTCTGCTGTTGTAAAACAGATGGAGTCAACGGCAAAGAGCAACCTTGTTACTGAAATAAACAACATGTTGGATCAACTCATAAGCAATTATGGATAAGGCCCTACAAGACACAATAGAAAAGATAAAAACGCTAGCGACAATAGATGCAGAATTCGCGTCCGAAATGCGGAACTTGTTTGGAAAAACAGATTCCGCATCGAGTGTTTCTGATACATACACAGATAATCCCATTGAAGAAATATATGAATATTGTATTGAAAAGATTATAAAAGAGCAGGCAACGCAGTTCTACAAAGACTTTCCTGTAAAAGAAATTGTGCCGGGATTGATAGATGATTTTATAAGAATGGAATTCTTTTATAGAAGAAATTCTTTTGAGGAATTCTCGATGGCTTTATACCAACAAATCGAACGAATCACTAATTATGTTTGTCAGATACCCAAATTTAATGAGTCTTATGAAAAACTTATTGGTCATCCTGCATATGTCAAGAGTGTGCAGCAAAATGATGGAACATGGTCAGTGGCCACTATTTCTGACAGAAATACCACTTCCCAGTATCAAATTGCTCATCTATTATTTGGGAGAGAAAAGGCATGTGAAAAATCGTTAAGCACTCTTTCTGCTCTCTGGGCTATGGACAAGGTATCGAGTGTGTTGTATTTTTTATGTTACAAAGCTAAGTTAAAAAGTCAGGAGTTCGTTCAATTTACCACGTATAAAAATTATATCTGCGATATATATCAAATCCGAAATCTAAACCATAGAGGTTCATCTCCTAGTGAAAACCAAAAGATTATCATTGATAGTATTAGACCACAGCAAGGTGTCTATTATTTCAAATTTATGCAAACATTACTCTTTTATGTGGAGGGTGTTACATTGGGCTTGAATGAATTAGATACGATATATAATTACGCAATGAGTCAGGTTAAAAGAAATGTCATTCCTTTAGTAGCACCGAAAATACTCGGTAAGATTGAATTACCTGAAGATGCAAAGAAAAGATTCTAAAAACAATAATACAAAAACAAGAAAAAAACTATGGATAATACCGAACAGTTGACAGAAGTTGAAAAATGGCAGAGGTCAGAGGAAGAACGCCTTGAATATGAGGGCTATTGCAATAAGATTCGACAAGGGTTGGAAGACCATGACGAAAAAAGTTCAGAACGTGCAGTATGGGAATTGATTCAAAATGCTAGGGATATGAGTGATGCGGCTCGTATAAAAGTAGAGCTAACAGAACACAATATTATCTTCTCACACCACGGAACACCATTTGACTACACTTCATTTCATGCACTTGTAAAGCAAGATAGCTCTAAGGATAGACATCGGGCAGAGCAAGTTGGTCAATATGGTACGGGATTTATGACCACGCATGTCTTTAATAAATTGAAGGATATGTGCAAATAAAAGACTTTGAGCTTGATAGAACCATGGTGGATACGGAACAAGGACCTGCTATCATGGGTAAACAACTAAATGAGGTGAAGGAATTCTGGAAGCGAGATAAATATCCCTCAATCCAAGACGACACTACTTCGTTTCGATACGAATTGACACAAGAACAGGTTGAAGATGTTTCGAAACATTTGCAATGCGCAATTCGTTTAATGCCTTTTGTCTTAGTAATCAATTCCCGTATTCAAGAGATAGAAATATATAATCATAACACCCAAGAGCATTATACATTAAGGCGAGCCATTGGGGGCAAGACCATTACCTCGTACAACAATGAGTGGTCGGAAATTGTTGAACAAATATCTTTGTACAATAATAATGCCAATAATAAACCTGCCGAATATTTATGCAAGAGTTTGCAGTCGGACAAAGGTGATGTCATTATCATTCCCCCGTATCCGATCTCTTGCGGTGATGTTGAAAACATTCCAAGTTTGTTCCTCTGGTTCCCACTATTGGGAACAGAGTCGTTCGGTGTAAACTTCATTTTTCACTCAAAACGATTCAATCCGGTGGAGAAACGTAATGGTATCATGCTTCCAGGTTCAACAGTAACAAAGAGAGAAAAGGGAGGGGAAAACAGCCTTGTATTAAAAGAGATGATGCGATTATTATTCGACTACTATTCTCACGAAGAAAATGCAAAGACTTTACCACGGCAGTCCTGTGTGGTATCATTCCCCAAGTTGAGCGAAGACGAAGAAACTCTTAATTTTTACAAGGAGATGCAGAAAATGTGGAACGAATCCATACCGAATTGGAAGATATTGCCAGTTGGAAACGAATTCTTTAGTGTGTCAGACAAACGGGTTAAATTATTACATCCGGATTTCTATACAAATTTGAATGTAACACAACAAAAAAATTACGAGTCAATACTTGCAAAATATGCCCTTTATCCAAAACAATCTGACGGCAATTCTTACCTGATGCCTAATACGGAATTGATTGCATGGTCAGAAGTTGTATCTGGTTGGGATTGTGGTAAAGATGAGGAGTTTTTTATAACTATTGAAGATGTGTGCAGTTCAATTAATAGCCAAGGAGTCGATCTATATACTTTCTTAATGTTGTTAAAAGATGGTGGTAATGAGAAAGTAATGGAGACTCATCCTCTGCTCCCCAATCGTAATGGGGAACTGCATAAAAAGAAGGATTTGTATCATGCGAATTTCATGACCAAAGAGATATATGAGTTGGTACAACCAGTTATGGGAGAGGATGCAAAGAAGATATACGATCCTGCGTTCCTGGATGTCTGTGAAGTTAATACATATACTGTTGGCGATTTGGAACGGGCTATTACCGCAACAATGGCCTCTTGGCGGAAATCAGCTTTAGACAACAAAGAAAAGACGGCATTAAAGGACGAACAGTTATCCGACCTCATTCGTTTCTGTTCCGCAACACACTTATCTGATTTTTCAAATGCCAGAGGTAGATTAATACCGCTTATTGCACAGTTTTACGACAAACAATTTGAGCCCCAGCACACAGGTCGTTTCAGAGAGGAGAATGAAGAGGAATTCTATGGGTCTGCATTTGGTCTATTGTTGGATTATACGTTATATCAGATAAGTCAGAAAGATTCATTGTGGGTAGTCTCAAACAAGTCTTGGTTGAGGTCTTTTTTGACACAGTATAGCCCTTCTACTAATGCAGGACATAGCAAGAGACTGGATGATTATGCAGTAATACCCAACCAATGCAATGAGCTATGTCTAAAGAAAGACCTACAAAAAAATTCAGGTGTGCCGGAGGATATGGCTGAGATATATCAAGAAATATTCAATAAAGACTTGCATAAGACCTGGGTGGATTATGGATTTGAAGACATTGATTCATTTGTGGAAAACACACCCCAAAATATTGCAAAGGAAATTGAAGAGCGTCTTGTCGCAGATATGAAACAAGATGGTGGCGAAAAAAAATATGAAAAAACCGTTCGCTCAATTATAATTAAAATCGGGCAATCGGCTCAATGGGCAGAATGGTTTCCTCTGATAGACGACAGAAAGGCCAATTATACATTCAACATGAAGAGTGGCCATGCACAGGAAAGTTTGTTTGCATTAATGGATATAGAGGATAGCACTCTCGGTAGGCTGGCCGAAATAGCAAAGGAAGGGAACATTAACGAAATGTTGAACAAAATGGAACGCCAACTGCAAGCTGAGCGTGATAATCTGGCTCGTTTTAATCATTTGCATGCAATTGGCAAGCATATTGAAGAAGTGCTTCGCTCAAATATTGGCTCAGATTTTGTCAAAGTCGACAATCCGGAAAATATGGCCGCAGATGATGTTCAGGATGGACAAGACATTATTATACGGGTTAAAAAAGGCGACATGTGGGAAGATGTTTTTTATGTGGAGGTAAAAAGTAAATGGGATTTCTCAGAACCAGCACACATGAGTACGAGGCAAGTAAGGAAAGCCGTTCTTCATTCGAATGAATACGCACTCTGCTGTGTTGATCTAAGAAATTACAGAAATGAAGATTTAGAAAATATTTCCGCGGAAATAATACTATCTAATACGCGAGTCAAGATGGATATTGGAGAGGAGCTTAACCCGATGGTTCGAACAATCCTTGAGGCCGATAAGCAACCGGATGCAGATCAGATTAAAATATCGGATTATAGAAGCAATATGTCTGCAAAGTTTTTTGAGAAAGGTACCACTCTCGATGAACTCTTGAAAAAGATAGAGCAGAAGGTAAGGTCTATTGTTATATAAGAATCTTTATCTTTCATATTTAGTAACACAGTCTTGTAGCACAAGGATTATATAGATAATTATTAATCATGACATGCTGAGCGCCAGCAAGTTTTGTGTTTGTGTCAAAACAAGATAGTTTATAGCGGAAACGGAATGAAGGATGGTATTATTTCAATAAGAATTAAATCGTCATGAACGACAAGTATTATATCACAGAAGCAACCTTCAAGCAGATAACATCAAAGGTCGAACTGCCAAAAGACTTCCAATTCAAGGATACTCTAATATGGGAATTGTCGAATGGTGGAGAAATTGGGCTTGATAATCCTGTGATATTTAGTGATGTCGAAATCAGGGACCTTCTTACATTCAAGGCAATATGCAAGGACTCAAATTTGTTGAACATTACCGTTTTTAAAGAGATTCAAGTTGCGGATAGTTATCGATATGTTGCACCAGAAAAGAATCCTTGTTACCATCTTGATAAAGATTGTGAGAAAATACATGCAGATTATGATTTGACACCCATTAAAATACCAGAGGTTTATATAGAACGCTATTCAGGCGAAGAGGAGTTAAAGATAAAAGTTAATGAATACAGAGTATATTTCAGAACGCTAATCAATGAATTTAATACCAAATATGGAGGAGAATGGATAGATGACGAAAATCATAAATCCCAGTTTGCTGGGAGAATATCGGCGAAATTCAAAATACCAGATACGGATGTGTTTGACAGAGATGAAATAGGCGCAAAGAATAGTGGTGTTCACAATTTATTGAATGATGATGTAGTTTACATAAAAAAAGACATTACAGATGGTTTTAAAAGTTTGTGGGTGGATGAAGAGCGCAAAAAAATATGGCATGAAAAGAAATGGCTATTTCGTCAATCATGTCTTGGAAATAAAAAAGAAGATATTTACGGAGATATTGCGCCGTATTCTCAAGAAGATGTAAAACGTATCCTGCGTGGAATACATTTAATAAAAAGAAACAGTATTATTGCACAGTTGAAACACTTATATCATATTCAGTATTGCCCTGAATTGAAGTTTAACGAGGAAACACTCCAAAAACTTGGTTTACGTCCATGTTGGAATTGTGCGCGTTTTGCCGGTTCTGGAGATGCAGCTTATTTCCAATTGTAAATATCTCATGAAGGTTAATAAAAGAAATAAGAAAGCGTCTTTGGAACTCCTTGCTGCCCGCAGGGCGAACCGCGAGATAGAACGGCTGTTGCATGGCGATGGCTTTCACGCTCGTACTAAAATAAAGAAAAGCAAGAAGGTGTATAGCAGGAAGAGGAAGCATCGGGAAGATTTGGGATGAATGTGAAAACTGAAAAAATAGAATAAGAATTACGAATGGTTGATGCGAATCGGCTCAAAAAAGAGTGGGATTTATCTGTTTTTTTTATGATTTGATCCGATAATTGAAAAAATATTGCTATTTTTGCACCGATTTAAGATGCAATAACGAACAAAAAACAAGATTCAAAGAGGACGATGTATAGCGTGCTGTCGTCAGAACAGCAATCCAAACATCCATAATGGTATACGGTTGCCGTGACCTACTTCAACATCATCGAGGGCCAGGAAGCTGTCGGGCTCATCGGAAATCTGGTCGAAGGTCTTGCCCTTGCCGCCCACCTCAAACAAATATTTGTCATCAACAATGAAATCGCCCCGTCGGGGGTATTTTACATTGCTGGTCACCATCAACTGGCTAAAGAAAAAGGTTTCCCGTTCATTGCCTTTTTCTACATTGGGACAGAGCACATGCATGAGGTTCGGATTGCCAAGAAAGACTTTGTCTGGTTTTACAAGATTCTTGTAGCTCTTGGCATTGGCGGTGAACAGCCCTAATAGTTGAGCTTTGTCGAGGACATAAAGCATACGCAATCCCAACTCGTTGTTGGTGGCCAGCTGTTTCCACAGTTCCGACATATTGGGTTCGAATGGCACTCGCTCACTTATGATCATCAGAAGCCGTTTGACTTTCAGAAGGGTTTCAAACGACACATTTTCGACAGCAGGTAAGTCGGAATCAATCACCACCGATATCGTCTCGCGAAGGCGCATGGGGAAGTCCTCGATGGATTCGCGATAGAATGGATAATATCCATGGCGCAGGTACTCCTCAAACAGCGGAGCGACCTTAATAGCTTTGGTTATCTGCATGGCGTGCCGCACATGTGTCTGAAGCAACTCCTCGAGCGGAATGGCATCGAGGGAGATGACTCCTTCCAGCATGAGGTATTCGCGAAAGGACATGCCATGAAGTGTGTAAACGGTTTGGCGACGCGAGAGATCCACTTTGGCATTGTCCATAATCAGCAGCGAGCTGCTGGTATATATGATGCTCATGTCGGGGTAGCTGTCGTAGATGTTTTTCAGCGTTGCTGCCCACTGGTCGTAGCGATGCACCTCGTCGAGATACAGCCGCATAACCCCATGCTGCCAAGCCCAATCCACAAGATCCATCAAAGAGTGCGATGCAAACCAGAGGTCGTCAAGCGATGCATATAGCGTCTGGTCGATGTCGGCATAGTTCTCCAGGATATGTTGCAAGAGCATGGTGGTCTTGCCCACGCCGCGAGGACCTTTGATGCCGATGAGTCGGCTGTCCCAGTTGATTTGATAATAGAGGTAGCGCTTGAATCGCAAATCTATTTTGGAAATCTTACGATGATAATTGTCGAAAAGTGGCTGTAATTCAGACGTATCCATAATACAACAATGTTATTATTTTATTGCAAAGATACGATTTATGTTTGAAAATGCAAAAAATAAGTGAATTATTACATTTTGAAATGTAAAAATAGCCACAAATTTTGTAGTTTGAGATACAAATATCCAAGGGCGCAAAAAGACTGCGCAAGGGAACTGTATTTTTGCAGCATCCTTTACGCCCCGCGAAAACAAATTAAAGGAATAACAACGAAGCCATTCGGGGTGGAAAGACATACAAAAGAGGTCTTTGAAATTGCGTGAAAAAGAAATCGTTTGACGAATGAAGTGTGCCAAAATAAAAAAAGTGGTTAACTTTGCAAAGGAATTGTTCTTGGCTAAGAAGTAAACCTGTTTTACAAATAGGCCGACGAGCCTTATTTGCAGTTTGGTACCGGCATCAGTAGACAAACGAGTGGCCGAAAGAGGCCTTATAGAAGATTACTTTTCCGTTCGTGATGTCGGCTTAGCTCCAGACAATCAGTTTATTGATGTTTTACAAGTTAACCACAATGCGATGGCAAAAGTAGCAAAAAAAAGTAAGTCGTGCAAGCGCACGGAACTGAAAATCGTAAATCCAAATGCCGCGGGCATAGATATTTCGACCAGGGAGATGCAGGTCTGCGTACCCGGCGACAGGAGCGGGGAGCCGAACCGCGTGTTCGGGACATTCACGAAGGATCTTCGCGCGATAGCGGCGTGGCTGAAGGAATGCAGGATAGACACAGTGGCGATGGAGAGCACGGGCATATACTGGCTGCCACTGTTCGGGGTGCTGAAAGATGCGGGATTCGAGGTGCTTCTTGTGGACCCGTGCCAGGCCAAGAACTATTCGGGACGCAAGACCGACGAATCGGATGCGGAATGGCTTATGCTGCTGCACAGCTATGGGCTTCTGCGCAGCTGTCACCAGCCGGAGAACATGGTGCGGAGACTGCGCAACCTCACGCGCCACCGCGACAACTTGATAAAGTCTGCCAGCCGAGAGGTACTGCACATGCAGAAGGAGATGGAACAGATGAACCTGAAGCTGAACAACGTGTTCAGCGACATACTCGGCAAGTCAGGCCAGGCCATAATAGAGTCAATACTGGCCGGCGAGCGTAACGCGGAGAAACTAGCGTCGCTGGCCGACAAGAGCTGCAAGGCATCCCATGAGGACATCGTCGCGTCCCTTCAGGCCACATGGGATGATGACCACCTGTTCATCATGAAGCAAAGCCACGAACTGTACATCTATTACAGGGAGATGACGAAGAAGTGCGAGAAAGAAATCGAGACATTGATGCAGAAATTCACGGCAGAAGTGGACGACGACAAACTGAAGAAGCTGCGAAGCCGTAAGCAGAAAGCGTACAGGGGCGACGTAAGCTTCGACATCGAAAGGTACGCCATTGGCATGTGGGGCGTGAACGTGATGCGAATACCCGGCATTAACCGCAATGCGGTACTGAGGCTAGCGTCGGAACTTGGAGGGGATTTCGTGGCGAAATTCGAGACTGTGGACAGATTCCTCAGCTGGGCAAACCTGGTGCCGAACAACAAGATATCAGGCGGCAAGATTCTTTCGAGCAAGGTGCCCAAACGCAAGAATCCTGTTGGCATCATATTCCGGCAGTGCGCCAACGCTCTTTGGAAGGCTAGCAACACGATGGGCGACTATTTCCGGCACACCAAGGCTCGCAGCGGTCACCTGCAGGCGATGGTGGCTACAGGCAAGAAGCTTGCAACAATCTTTTTCACGATAATACAAAGACAACAGGAGTATGACGAAGAAGTCTATACCAAGAACCGAAAGGCTCAACTTGAACGAAAGATAGAATACACAAAACGAAAACTAGCCCGACTCGAATTGCAAGTCGATGCATGTATATAGAAATAGAATTAATTGATTGACAATAGATTAAGTTGTTGTTATATAGAAGCCGAAAACCAGCAAACAAACCAACACAACCCAAGTATGAAAAACAATAACATCTTTGTCCGCATGAGCGTCATCTGCACCATCATCATGACCGTCGCACTACTGGGTGCTGGTATGGTGGAGGAGATGACGGTGCGGTTCGCCATCTCGGGTGCGGCGGCGGTACTTGTATGGGGCGCATACCTCACACTAAGCATGAAACAGAAGCATGACTTCTCCGACCAAGCGATGGCCGTGCTCACGAAAGCCGGACTTTCTTGCAAGAGGAAAGATGACGGCATAGTGGTGAAGCAGGGCGACGTGGTGATGAAGGCCAAGCTGTGGGAGGGAACGCACGGGATGAAGCGGGTGCACTTCATGTTCGACTTCGCCCCCAACATCATCGACTCCGTGCTGCCGGAGGGCTGGGCGTTGCTGGCGGCGGAATGCAACGCCAACTACGACCACACGATGGTGAAGTTCTACGGCGACCATTTCAGTTGCATGGTGGAGACCTCGGTGAAGAACGCTAAAGATTTCCTTGAGGAGTACCACTTCGCCTTTGAGAAGATAAACGAGACGATGCAGGGCATGCAGGCCAATGCCGACAGTGTGGCCTGCCAGTTCCTTGTGAAGAAGAAGCAGGTCGGGTTCGTAATGCCTGAGCGTCAGTGATTTTTGACGAAGTGCAAATTAGTTGCGCATGGCTGCCGTAAATTTGCAGTCGAGAAAAGATTGTTTAACCTAACAGTTGCGCCCGACACGTATCAGGGATAAAGAAATGTACGAAGACGAATACACAGAATCGGATTTTGAAGGAACCTATGTTCACGATGAGGAAGGTTGGAGTGACGATGACATCTACGATGTCCTCGATGGCGAACCGGATGCTTATTGGAATATTGACTAACCGGAAGCTTTTGTTAATATGGAAATAATCGGAACAATGTACAAAATCCTCCGGCAGGAGGAGGTGACGTTCGGCGACGGCACCAAGAAAATGAAAGGCGGATTCGTCATTATGCGCGAAGGCGAATACTCCAAACCTGTGGCTTTTGAACTCTTCGGGGACGAGCGTCTGTCCCTGCTCACGGGACTCAGCGCGGGAATGCCTGTAAAGGTCAATTTCATAGCCGTGAGTTTCGAGGGCAAGAACGGCGGCTACTACACCACTCTGCGCTGCACCAATGTCTTTCCTCTGGTGGTGGGAACAGCTACGCCGGTGAACCAGGCATCCAATGTTGCCGCGGCTAATCCGACAGGCGGTTCTGCACCTCAGGAACAGACCAATGCCGAACTCTCTCCCGACGAGGCACTCCCTTTTGACAACGACCTCCCGTTCTTCTGACGGGATGTGTCGGAACATCCTGTTGAAAACTTGCTCTCCTGCCACGCTGTTGATAAAAAAAACATCCGCTGAATTTGAGGCGCTTGGAATACTGGACTTTCTTTCCACTTTGAAAATCAATGAAATATAACAATAAATTAAGTATTTGATTAGTAGTAATATACAAAGAGTTTATAACTATCTGCAGTTGTTGAAAAAGATAGCGTTTTTACTCCTTAACTTTGCAGACGGTTTCAGGTCGCAAGAAAAACACATAAGTGTCTTTAAGACACGCCAGTTAGAGAGAAGTGAATCATATCTATGTACACGATGTGGAGGGATGGAGTGATGACGACATCTACGATGTCCTCGACGGAGAGCCTGACGCATACTGGAACATAGACTAAACATTCCCCCGCCAAAACCTTCAGTTCTTTGAAACATTTGCCACCCATCAGTCTGAATTAGAAACCTTCCGGCTGTTTACCAGTCGGTCGCCGTCTGCCGGAATCGGCAGTCTCCGGGCAGCTGACATTTGTCCGCGAAGGCCCGCATCTCAATGTCACTCCGTGGGGACACCGCGAGTCAGGGTGACGCATCCGTGGTCACGTGGCCAGGCTTGAGCCGAGTTGCACTCACGCTCAGGCCTCCACTCCACAACTCGGCTCAAGCCTGGGTCTACTGGCTTTATCTGAAGTAATCACGACCGGGTGGCATCTGTTTCGGGAACCCTCTAAAACACAATGTAAAATGAACAAAACCGCAATACTACCCCCAAAAAAGGCAGTTGACACAGCCGTCACTACGCGCATCTGTGACTTGTGGGGATGCCTGCACACCAAGAAGGATCTCCTCAAGCTCGTCAATGTGGCGTTGGAGGGGCTGTATGGCGAACGGGCCTGTTCGGTGTCGATGGCGCAGCTGAACAAGGCCGCATATTCATCGCTCAACCCCGACAGGTATTGCACGTTCAAGATTCCCAAAAAGAAAAAGGGCGAGTTCCGCACCATCGACGCTCCGGAACCTAGTCTGAAGTATATACAGCAGGGGCTGAATATGGTGTTGCAGACGGTATACGCGCCTCATCCGGCTGCGATGGGCTTTGTGCCTCGCCGCTCGGTGGTGACGGGGGCAAGGATGCACCTTGGTCAGCGGCTGGTGTACAACATAGACCTGAAGGACTTCTTCCATACCATCACATCCGGAAGACTTTACAGCCGTCTCACCTCGAAGCCGTTCTGCCTTGACGGGAAAGTGGCCGGCATCATCACCGACATCTGCTGCTACAGTGGTCCCGACGGACGGAACGTCCTGCCTATGGGCGCGCCGACATCGCCCACGATAACCAACATCATCTGCGAGCGGATGGACACCAAGCTCACAAGGCTTGCGAAGGCTTATGGGTTGAAGTACTCGCGCTATGCCGATGACATCACCTTCAGCGGAATGGCGAATGTTTTTGGCGAGGATAGTCGCTTCATCAAATCGTTGCGCAACATCATCGAGCGGGAGGAGGGCTTCACCATCAACCCCGACAAGACGAGGCTGTGCCACATGGGTATGCGGCAGGAGGTGACGGGCGTTACGGTGAACGAGAAGGAGAACGTCCCGAGATGGTATGTGGGGCAGCTTCGGACGATGCTCCACAACTGGGAGATGGATGGCCATGACAGGGCACAGGCGGTCTTTGAACGCCACTATGTTCCGAAATTCACTCGACCTTCCAGTGGTCTTCCCCCGATACACCACATCGAAAATGTAATCGCTGGCAAACTGCTGTACCTCAAGATGGTGAAGGGAGAGACGGACACAACCTACAAGACACTGAACAGGCGATTCGCCGCACTTATGGATAGTTTAATACAAACATCATAAACAATATAATACAATGAAACTGAACAAACTGTTTTACCATATCCAGGAAAAGGAGGACCGAATCCCGACTTTTTTCGACGATATTGACAATCTGACCGGCGGGCTGCTTGTGGGTGGGATAACCACCATTGCCGGAAGGCCCGCAATGGGCAAGACTGCCTTGCCATGTCGGTGGTGCGGAATGTCGGCGTTATGAACAAGATACCGACGGCGGTTCTGTCGCTATTGGATGACGAAAGATATACCGCAAAACGGCTTATAGCCTCCCAGCTGGGATGGGATGCGGTAAAGTCTCTGGAACTGGATCCGATAAAGCTCACAGACGAGCAGAAAGACAAGGTCGCGATGCTGCAGAGGATAGGTTTCGTGGCCCGGGAAACCGGCAATTCGGAGTTCCTTGAAAACGTCAAAAGCGCACCAGTGTGGATTGAGCACGGCCTGGACATGGATATGGAAGAGATAGTGAGCCGTATGGAACGCTTGAAACGCGAGAACGGCATAAGGCTGATTGTCATTGACAGTTTCGGGTGGATTGCGCCGGAAAGCACTCTCACCGCATCGGAGGCAGCAATGCAGAAGCTGGTTCATACCGCCGAAAAGCTCAAGGTCGCCGTGCTTATGACCTGTGATTTGACACGCGCCGTGGAAAACAGGGGCGGAACCAAAAAGCCGATACTGTCGGATTTGCGTGACAACGCTCTGATTGAGAAATACTCGTCCCTGGTTATGTTCCTCTACCGCCCGGAATACTACTGTATATATGAGGACAATGCAGGCTCCACCCTGGGGATGGCGGATGTTATCGTTGCAAGAAACCGCAGAGGAGACATTGGAGAAGTCAGGCTGAAATTTGTGAACAGAGCCGGATTCGTCAGCCGTCCGCCAGTCTCGGTGCTCTCTCCCTGCAGCAATGACGGAACAACCGTCACTACTATGATGAATGATTATATGTTTTAAATGTATACAGATGGCAACGCAGGACTACTATAGTGTATTGGGCGTGGGGCAAAACGCCACGGCGGAGGAGATACGGAAGGCCTACAGGGGGAAATGCAAGACCCTGCACCCCGACGTGAACAAGAGCCCCGACGCGACCCGTATAATGCAGGAGGTCAACGAGGCTTACCGTGTGCTGAACGACCGATATCTCCGTCTGCAATACGACAAGGAACACTTCTCCACAACGACTGCGACAGAAGATCCTTATTCTGATGGGGACGATTATTGCGACGCTCATTCGGAGTCGGACGGTTTCGATCCGATGCGAAACTGGAGAGAGAGGACGGAGGCGGACAGCTATGTCAACTCGAACTGGCACCGCTATTCAAGTCCAGACAACTGGTATCATTTCAGTTCAGACAAGACAAATGATGTCCCGTGGTGGATAATTGCGCCTGCGATAGCCTTCTTTGCCCAATTGTTGAATAATATTTTATAAAACAAATAAACAATAATATGTTGCCAGATAACTCATTATTGTTGAAATGCCCGTTTTGCGGCAAGGAAAAAGAAGTACTGTCTTTGATGTCGGGGAATACGATACATGGCCGGCAGTGGTCTGACCTGAAAAGCGTCTATCCTATGCTTCCCAAGGTCTCGCCCATACAGAAGTGTCCGTCCTGCGGAAAGTATTATTTCGCTGAGAACGTGGAGAAACGGCAGGGGACCGACTACAGTTTTGAAAAAGGCGAGCTTACGTACCAGGAGCTGAAGGAGGCTAAAATCCAATTCGGTGATTCTCTCGCCAAAAAGAACAAGAACACTTTGAATATGCTCCTTCTGTGGGCATACAACGACCTTTACAACAGGGAGGGCGTAGATATAAAAGAGGCTCCATTTGAGGAAAGGGATTATATTGACGATGTACATGATGAGCTGCTTGCGAGGGATGATGTCGACAATGTCGTGTATGCGGAGTTTTTGCGGGAGGCGGGAGACTTCGACGATGCATTGGATCTGCTGGAGAGATGCCATCCGCAAGAAGAATATCTTGCCAAAATTGTCGAGAAGATAAAACAATATGCTGAAGAGAAAAAAACAATAGCATTTGAAATAAAATGAATCGAAAAACTAAACAATAAATTAGTAAGCACTATGACAATTGTATATTCTTTATTTATAGCCTTGTTTTTGGTAGGGGTGTATTCCTTGTGGCAGTCACTTTACGAAAAGAACAAGAATGTCCGTAAAGACAACTACAACGGAATGAAGGAACGCCTTCTGACACTTTTGAACAAAGACGGTTACAAGAGCGAAATGGACGAGGGTGTGATAATAGTCAACTACCGCCAGGAACGTTTCAGGATTCACTTCTCTGATAGTGACTTTGGCAGCGCCTATGCGAGGGTAACGGTTGTCGACGACTATGTTATGGACGGTATGGACGAGGTCCATCCTCTTATCGTGGACGATTTGATGGGAAGGGCATCGTCAGGGAATCCTCGTCTCGGCAATATCAGTTTCGACGACTACTGCACCTGTTTCTATGGCACGGACGTCCATAAAGTCAAGGATTTCTACCTTGGGTTACGCAAGGTTTTGGATATGCTTGTACACAACGAGGTGGCGGTGCGGAAGGAATTCGACAATTGCCGTGCCGAGTACGGCAGAAAACAAGACCCCGATGAGAAAAACCATATAGGTTTCAGAACGTCATCCGTGGGAAAAGAGGAAGGAGAACGCCATGTGGCGGCGGAAACAAATGTAAAACCAGAATAAAAAAAAACGATAAACGATTATGTTAGGAGCTATAATAGGAGACACCGTAGGCAGTGTCTATGAATTTAACAATATCAAGACCACCGAGTTTCCGTTGTTCGACAGTGAGAGCAACTTCACCGATGACAGCGTGATGACATTTGCCGTGGCAGACTGGCTGATGAGGGACAATAATCATAATCCCCAGAAACTTATAGATACCTTTGTGTGGTTCGCGAACAAGTTTCCATGTCCGATGGGCGGTTATGGCGGCAGCTTCCACAACTGGCTGATTAATCCGAAGACCGTCTATGAGGATGTTATGATGGAGGACGGCTCTACAAAGACATTCATGCGCGATGTAAGGGAGCCTTACAACAGCTGGGGCAACGGCTCGGCGATGCGTACAAGCGCTGTGGGTTGGATGTTCGACACTCTGGAGGAGACGGAGCGCGTGGCGGAGATTCAGGCATCCGTCACACACAACCATCCCGAAGGCATAAAGGGTGCTCAGGCAACCTCGGCGGCCATCTTTATGGCAAGAACCGGGAAATCAAAGGATGAAATTAAGCGGTACATCGAGACAAGGTTCGGATATGACCTCTCCCGCACCTGTGACGAGATTAGACCCGGCTATTCCTTCGACGTGTCCTGCCAGGGGACTGTGCCGCAGGCGATAACGGCATTCCTTGAGAGCACGGATTTCGAGAGCTGCATAAGGCTTGGAGTCTCCCTTGGTGGCGACAGCGACACGCTTTGCTGTATAGCCGGAGGAATCGCCGAGGCCTACTATAAGGACATCCACAAGTGTATTGTCGACGAGGTGTGGAAGCGGCTTCCTTACGAGTTCGAGAGCATTGTCGCACAGCTGAACAGGGAAAGCTATTACCGTGAAATAGGCTATATTCCAAAAGTGTCAGAAAGGGAAACTGGCGATACAAGGAATGCGAGGACGGGCAAACCGACCGCCATCGGCAGTTTTATCGACAAGGTGTTATGCGGGAACAAGAAGCCGATGCCGTCATCCGACGACTTGGAACGTTTCATACAGGCGCAAAGTGACAAACACAGCGGATACAAGGTCGCACTGTCAGATATAACGGAAGGCCATATGGAAAGTCTATGGATTTGGTATGTGTTCCCCCAGCTGCGTGGACTCGGCCACAGCGCCTTCTCCGACTATTACGGAATTAATGGCCGAAAGGAGGCTGAGGAGTATCTTTCCCACAAGGTGCTGGGCGGGCGTCTGCGCGAGATTACCGGGGCTTTGCTGCTGCACCGCAACAAGACAATCACCGCGATAGTGTCCCCTGATGTCGCAAGGAAGATACGCTCCTGTATGACGCTGTTCGATGTGGTCTGTCCGAATGACGTGTTCAAGGAAGCACTGGACATCTTTTTCGGAGGCGAGCGCGACGGGTTTACATTGATGATGCTTGGATTATAGACAAAATGAACTATTGATATGACACAAAAAGAATTAGCAGAAACCGTTGCCAATGCGTGGAACGCTATGGATGCAAAAATCATTGAGCCTTATCTGGCAGAAAATTTTGAGTATGAGTCGTTCTGGGTCTTCGAAACTATGAGAGGAAAGGATAATTATGTTGAATATCTTACAGGCAAGTTCGGCACTATTCGAAGAACAGGAAGCAAAGTCAAGGCGATGCCTGTCTATCAGGAAGGCATTGACGAGTATGTCGTTGCCCTTGACCAGGACGGGATACGCGACGCAGCCCTGCAGATATGGGCAAAGGAAGGTATGCTGACCAGGATGTGGATGCGGCCTATTGATTTGGTGGGATTGAAATGACAATCTTTAGTCAATCGGAATGATCATGGAAGCGGATAAACATATGGAAACGAATGACTGTCTGTCACTGAAGCAGACGTTGGAGGCGATTGGTGAAGAGCTGCCGAACGCCGTGGAGTTGGAGAAATGCGTGCTTGGCGCTTTGATGGTGGATCCCAATGCGCTGTACTGGATGATAGACAAAATACCAAACGGTCTGTTCTACAACAAAGCCCACCGGCTCGTGTTCGGTGCGATACGCGGTCTGTATGAGGACTCCCGGAAAGTGGATATGGTTACTGTCATCGAGGAACTCCGCAGGGAAGGCTGCCTGGAACAGGCGGGCGGAGCGCTTTATGTCTCACAGCTCGCGTCGGGAGTTATGTCAGCGGCGCACATAGAGACCCACGTGGCCTTCCTTACGGAGAAACATATCCAGCGCGAACTGATTCGCACAGCTACGGAAATCAAATTACACCTAAAATTGCAAAATTGTACACTCTCGAAAACTGTTTCTACATGAAAAAAACAATATTGTCTACTTCAAAAAATAATTAACCATT